>NZ_JAVDUE010000006.1:0-272181 GCF_031456255.1 Arcicella sp. BE140
CAAGAATGGTAGGTTTATTTTCAAATCAATGTAGCAAGACAACTAATCTATTAGTTAAAAACCGTAAATTTTCGCACAAATGTTATGAAAACCTCGATGTTGAAAGCGAGTTTTAATCAATTTCAGTTAAAGACGTATAGGTTACTGCTAAATGAATAATATGGTTTTGAAACAAATACGTATATGGCACATCGTCAGTTTTAGAAATAAGCATCAATAAATTTTATAATGATGATTAATAAAAAGAATATATATAAACTAATATTTGGTTTACTAGCTCTAATTCTAAGCAAAACAAGCTTTGGACAAAGCTATAATATCTTAAATTTTGGTGCAAAAACTGACACTACTTTCTTGAATACTCAGGCGATTCAATCCGCTATAGATAAATGTCATAGTCAGGGTGGGGGTGAAGTTGTTGTACCAGCTGGTAGGTTTTTCACAGGTACAGTTTTGTTAAAGACTAATGTTTATCTAAAGCTTTCAGCAGGGGCGGTCTTACAGGGAAGCTATAACCCTGCTGATTACCCTGAATATAATATTTTAGCTGCTAAAAAATATGGTACGATAACGCATAATGGCTTGTATGTAGAGACTATGAAAGCCCTTGTAATAGCAGATAACGCCCATCATATAGGTATATTAGGCGAAGGGACACTAAAAGGAGCTGGCGAAGCACACGTTTTTCAACTAGGTATCAATAAAGACGGTAAGCCCAAAAATATCTTTTTTATGGGTTGTAAAGACGTTATTTTAAAAGATTTTGATGTATTGAATGCCGCTCAAGTTTGTATTTCTATTTCGGGTTGCGAAAGGGTGCTGATTGATGGAATTTACCTCAGAACGTTAGTAAATTTTAACAATGACGGTTTAGATATTGATGCGAATGATACAACTATTTCTAACTGCATTATTGATTCTGAAGATGATGCACTTTGTTTTAAAAGTGAATATTTAGATAAGTTTTGCGAAAACATAACCGTAACCAACTGTGTACTTTATACCCCTTGCAATGGTATCAAGCTCGGTACGGGTTCTCGCACGGGTTTTCGTAATATTTCAGTCAATAATTGCGTAATTAAAAAGCCATCTGTTAATCAATATCGCCGCTGGACTTTACCCACAGGTGTGGTGTATCAGCATGATATACAAAGTGTAAATACAGGTATTGTAATTCAGGGTGTTGATGGTGGAATTGTAGAAAATATTAGCTTTTCGGATATTGTTATGACCGATGTTTTGAGTCCAATATTTATCAGAGTAGGAAAACGTTTTCTGAACTCGGATGGCAAACCTTCTATTATGCGTCATTTAAATATTAAAAATATTCGGGCAGAAAGCAGAAGTATTATTCCTTCCATTATTGCAGGTTTAGAAGAAAGCCCAGTAGAAGATGTCAGGCTTTCAAATATTAGTATTGTAGTGCCGATAGGTGTGAGTTCAGATTTTCTAAAAACTTTTCCAGCAATTGTTCCAGAAGATACAAAAGGGTATCCCGAAAACCGGTCTACCTTTGGCTTGAAAATCCCTGCTAGTGCTTTTTATATTCGTCATGCTAAAGGAATAGTTTTGAACGATATTTCGGTGAAATGTGTCGAAAACGAAGTCAGACCAGCATTCTATATGGATGATGCGAAAGTAGTCAGATTAAAAAATGTGATTATCAATGATATAAAAATTGGAAATAATAGAGCTAATGTTTTTTCAAAAAATAGTGAAAAAATTGAAGTGATTGATTGATGACATGGAATATAATTTTAAAAAATAACAAACAATGAATATTAAAAAAATAACAATTTTCATGTGTTTATTAACCCCAACATTAGGGTCTTGTCAAAAAGAAATAGCCAAAATTGCTGTTTCAACAAATTCAGCCATAACCACAAATGGTCTATCAACTTCGATAAAACTCGAAGACCGTACACCCAAAGGTATCTTAAAGTATTTTGACAGACTTATCAAAGATAGTTTGATTGTTGTAGGACAGGCTTGTTTTCCTGCCAACCTCAACACGTCTGAGGGCTACAAGACTTATTTTGAGAATTTGAACACACAAACGGGTAGATATCCTGCTTTATTAGGTTTACATTACAGCCAAAAAATGGGTCAAGATACTACAATCATCAATCAATTAGCGATTAATCATTGGAAAAAAGGGGGGCTTGTAACAGTGGGAATGTCATTTAATAACCCCTTTTTTGAAGGAATTGATAGGAGTTTAGCAATAGATTATGGGAAAATTGATTTGAAAAAATTACTATCAACTGCCCCTGATTCAAAAGAAAAAACAGCATATAGAAATCAATTAACGTTTGTTTCAAAAGCTTTATTAAGCCTTAAAAAAGCAGGGGTTGTAGTCATTTGGAGACCTTTTCATGAAATGAATGGTAATTGGTTTTGGTGGGGACTAGAAGATGCTAAAAACCCTGAAAAAGTTAGCGACTATCATTTATTATGGCAAGATATGCACAAAACCCTCACTCAGATGGGTTTAGATAATCTCATTTGGGTATTTGCCCCAAGTGACCCATGGAATCAGGATGTGCGTAATTCACTGGCTCTGTTGTATCCAGGAAGCGAATATGTAGATATTGTCGGAATGTCTATTTATAAAGCTCCTGTTCCAGACTTTGTTGAGAATTATGCATCGCTCAAACAATTTAACAAAACAATCGTGATTGCTGAATGTGGTGATGATATTGATAATCAAGGAGTTAAAGTTTTAGATGAAATGGATATTTTGAGAAAATACAGAGGTAAAGCGGGTTATTTTTTACAATGGGCAAGTTGGCAGAACAGTAAATTGAATGTATTAGTAAGGCGAGCAATTATTGATAACCCAAATGCCAAAGAAATGATGAATCACCAATGGGCAGTAACACTAGATGAAATAAAATGAAACGTAAAATAATACCTGAAATATGTAATATTAGACCTATGCTAATATTATTTGCCATGTTGCAAGGTCATTATACTTTTTCTCAAACGTATAATATTCTAGATTTTGGTGCAAAAACCGACACTACTTTCTTGAACACTCAGGCAATTCAATCGGCTATTGATAAATGCCATAGTCAGGGTGGTGGCGAAGTTGTTGTGCCAGCTGGTAGGTTTTTCACAGGTACAGTTTTGTTAAAGACTAATGTTTATCTAAAGCTTTCAGCTGGGGCGATCTTACAGGGAAGTTATAACCCTGTCGATTACCCAGAACATAACATTTTAGCTGCTAAAAAATATGGTACGATAACGCATAATGGTTTGTATGTAGAGACTATGAAAGCTCTTGTGATTGCCGATAATGCTAATCACATAGGTATAATAGGTGAAGGTACACTAAAGGGAGCTGGTGAAGGTAATGCCTTTCAATTAGGTTTGAATAAGGATGGTAAACCCAAAAACATATTTTTTATCTCTTGCAAAGACGTCGTTTTGAAGGATATAGACATCTTTAATTCAGCACAAGTAACGGTTTCTATTTCAGGCTGTGAAAGAGTTTTAATTGATGGCATCTATCTTAGAAGTCTAGTAAATTGGAATTGCGATGGTCTGGATATTGATGGGAAAGACATTATTATTGCTAATTCTATAATTGATTCAGAAGATGATGCCCTTTGTTTCAAGAGTGAATATATAAATAAATTCTGCGAGAATATCACCGTTAGCAATTGTGTCCTCTCTTCGTTATGCAATGGTATCAAGCTAGGAACAGGTTCTCGTACAGGTTTCAGAAACATCACTGTCAATAATTGTGTCGTAAAGAAAAGTTCATTCAATGGGTATAGACATTGGAAAATGACCCCTGAGGTTGTTTATAATCCTGAAATACAAAGCGTAAATACAGGCATAGTTGTTTTGGCAGTTGATGGGGGAACAATGGAAAATATTCATTTTTCAAATATCATCATGACAGATGTACTTTCACCCTTTTTTATAAGAGTTGGCAAGCGGTTTTTAAATCCCGAAAACAAACCTTCTGGTATAAAAAATATCAGTATCAGCCATGTGAGTGCCGAAAGTAGAAGTATTATTCCTTCTATTATTGCAGGGTTGGAAGACAGTCCAACCGAAGAAATTAAGCTTTCTGATATTCATATTACTGTACCAATTGCTGTTAATGATGATTTTCTGAAGACATTCCCTTCAACAACACCTGAAGACCTAAAAGGCTACCCAGAAAACAGACTTACGTTTGGTTTAAAATTACCTGCCAGTGCATTTTATATAAAGCACGTTAAAGGGTTAACAATGCAGGATATAACGGTTACGTATCTTGCTAATGATGTTCGACCAGCTTTCTATTTAGATGATGTAAAGAATGTGAAATTAAAAAGTGTTTTTACTGATGATAAAAAACTAATTGACAATAAAACAATGCTAGTGAAAAGTAAGGCTGAAAAGCTAGAAGTGATAGATTGATTTTGCTAAAAAAAAGATTGATTATGTTATCAAAAATAGTTTTTGTTGCTCTGGTATTGTTATGTTTTGTGAAAGAAGCTAATGCTCAAAACAAAAATATCAATAAAATATCTGATAAATATTATCACTTAATTGAAGCTCCAACTTCAGCCGACAAGTGGGATGAATGGAGATTGTCCATGCGTATATGGAGAGATTCTACGCTAAAATATATCAATTACAAGGGTAATAATTATCAGAATAACCATTACAAATGGGCTTCAAAAGCATATAGTACCTACTTTCTGATGGCAAATGATATCCATCTGTATGATAAAAACGGTAACTACGACATCCGTAATTGTGTAAAAAAATACGAAAACAATTATGGAGGGGTTGATGTAGTAGTGCTTTGGCCGACTTACCCGCAATTGGGTTTTGATAACAGAACCCAATATTCGTTCTATAGAAATCTGCCAGGAGGTGTGTCTGGACTAAAAAAACTATGTGATGAATTACATCAAATGGGCAAAAAAATGATGATTGCCTATAATCCTTGGGATAATACAGCCCGAAATAAAGGCAAAACTGACGAAGATGAATTGCTTGATTTACTAAAAGAAACAGGAGCAGATGGCGTTTATTTAGATACTATTTCAAATGTCGAGGGTTTCTTTCAAAAAATGCAAAGTAGTAATCGTGGTGCTGTTTTTCAGTCTGAAATTCCAATTAATCCTGAGGCATTGAACCAAGTACACCAATCATGGTTAGAAGTTGGCTGGTCAGAAAAGAACAAACATCTGGAATTTGCTGAAGTGCCAGCCCTTGTGCGTAACCGCTGGCTAGAACAAAAACATTTGATTTACCGATTATCACGTTTCAGTCATGAACAATCTACCTTAATTCAAAACGCTTGGATTAATGGTTGTGGAATAGTTTTATGGGAGAACGTATTTGGAACAGTTAATGAATTGAACCCACGCGACCGTTCTTTAATCAACTCCATGCTGCCTGTTCAACGTGAATACAGTGTTTTTTTTACCGAAGGAGAATGGTTCCCTCTTTTTCCAATTAAACTCAATAGAGTATACGCTAGCCAATGGCAGTTAGGTAATAAAAAACTGTGGACGATAATTAACCGTCAAGAGCAAATAGCTACAGGTAAATTATTTGAAGTTGAGGCTGTAAAAGATGTAAAATATTTTGACTTAATAGCGGGTAAAGAAGTTAAAACAAGCATTGAAAATGGCAAAGTAGGGTTGTTCGCTGAATTGAAACCCAAAGCTATTGCTTGTATATTGTCTATTCCATCAAGTGAACTAAATCCTGCTTTTTATACTTTCTTGAAAAAACAGTCAATCATTAATCAAAAAGCAGACTTTAGCACTACCTATAAGTTACCTAAGCATAGCTTAAAACCAGTTGTATCGACAAAAAAATACATTGAAACAACTTTGCCTAAAAGCATGGTAAGTATCCCTGTTTCTAAAGATTCTGTAACAATGACTTTTAGTTTCAGGCAACGTGAATGTGGTTTTTACCCTATTGGCGATTTTGTGGACTTTTCATACAGCCAGAATAGAAACGAAATCACCAAAGGAAAGGTAAAGGCAAAACTAGAGTCTTTTGCGATAGACAAAACCTTGGTGACGAATCAACAATTTGCTGACTTTTTGAAAGCCAGCAATTACAAACCAAAGCATTCAGAAAACTTTCTAAAACATTGGATTAATAACAAGCCTCCCCAAGGATATGAACAACATCCTGTGGTTTGGATAACCTTGGATGATGCCCGTGCTTATGCTAAATGGGCAGGCAAGCGTTTGCCCACAGAAATAGAATGGCAGTGGGCTGCCCAAAATGGTAAAGATGAAACTCTATACCCTTGGGGAAACAACTATGATTCTACCTTAGTAAATGCTGGGCAGTATTTAAGAACAACCCCTGTAACCCAATTTGAAAAAGGTAAAACTAAACAGGGATTGTACGATATGAGTGGCAATGTATGGCAACTAACTGAAAGCGAGCGTACTGACGGCTATAATAATTATTATATTTTGAGAGGCGGAGCATGGTACAGAAATAGAGGCTCGGAATGGTATGCCGACCAAGGGGCTATGGATACGTCTTTTGGAGCAAAGTATTTGATGACTTATCCGGGACTAGATAGGTGTGCAACGGTAGGTTTTAGGTGTGTGGTAGATGTTTTGAAATAAGTAAAATTGACTTAATCGAATGATTTAATCGCTGTAAATGAACATGAAAAAAAACAGTTATATTTTTGTCGCCACCATTTTGGTGATGGGATATTCAATAAATCTTTTTGCACAAAAATCTGCTTCAATAAAATTAAAAGACCGTACACCAAAAGGTATTGTTAAATATTTCGATAGGCTTATTAAAGACAGCCTAATCGTAGTAGGACAACACTGTGCTGGGGAAGACAATAACCAAGTAAGGGGCTATCAAACTTTTTTCGAAGAGTTGCATTCCCAAACAGGAAAATACCCCGGTTTATTGGGCTTGGAATATGGTTCTAGACCCAATGTGCCACACGATGTTATTAATCAAATGATGATAGACCATTGGAATAAAGGAGGAATTGTAACACTAACTTGGTGTGCCGACAATCCATTTAAAGATGGCTATAATGGTAATTGGAATGCTATTATCAACAAAGATAGTATCAATCTAAAAAGCCTTCTATCAATAGCACCAGACTCAAAAGCAAAAGCGAGCTATTGGACAGAGCTAATGCAGGTAGCAAAAGCCTTAAAAAAATTAAAAGATGCTGGTGTTGTAGTACTGTGGCGACCTTTCCATGAAATGAATGGCTCTTGGTTTTGGTGGGGTCCAAATGATGACAAGCAGCCTACCAATCTTGAAGATTTTAAAATACTTTGGCAAGATATGCACAAAACCTTCCGTAAAATGGGCTTGGATAATTTGGTTTGGGTATATGCTCCCAATAATCCTTTTAGTTCATCCACCAAAGAAGCCGTTTTGACTATGTACCCAGGCGATTCCTACGTTGACATTGTTGGAATGGATATTTACAAAGCTCCTGTTCCAGATTTTACAGATAATTATGAATTACTCAAAAAGCTCAACAAGACGATTGTCATCGCAGAATGCGGAGACGATATTGATAACAAGGGAACAAAAGTACTGGATGAAACAGAAATCGTAAAAAAGTATAAAGGTAAAGCTGGGTATTTTATGCAATGGCATAGCTGGTATAACCCTAGGCTAAAGGTAAAAGTCAGGAGAGCCATCATTGACAACCCTTATGCCAAAGAAATGATGAATCTTTCTGCGGCAGTTACCCTTGATGAGATGAAATAATAATAAATGCTACTTACCATTAGCATGAACTTAATGTAGCAATAAAATGAAAAAGAGATTACTCCTAATTTTAATAGGAAGCCATACAGCATTAATGATGCTATTGGTTTTAAGCTGTGCTAGTTCGCAGGAAATTAAAAGTAAACAAAATGAAGAAACTGATTTAAAAGGAGAATTAGTCTTTCAATCGGGTTTCGAGGGTAGCACCAAAGTTGTACAAGATTTAAATACGAATGACTACGGAGCCCCCTATGAACATATTGAGGGAAGAGACAATACCCTAACCTCAAAGAACGATTGGAGTAACGATTGGGCTACTATTTTGAAAGGAAATAGTATGCAAATTCAATACACAGGTGGCGATGCCACCAAACGATTTGCAAAGGTTATCCCAGAGCCTAAAAATCTAGCAAACCATGTATTACAATTTTGGTTAGATGATGCATGGCTGGCTTCAGAAAACCAAGAAAAAGCTCGTATTCAGGCCAATCTATATGGTATAAAAAGTGGGTTTAAAGAGTATTCCCAATCTGTTAGGGTTTTCCTGACAGACGATTTTAATGTTTTAAAAAACTATCCCCAAAAAATAAGCTGGCTCACTATTTCGGAGTTTTGGAATAATGAATGGTGGGTGAAAGATGAAAAATATGGGTTTAGAATATCTTTAGGAATAGGTAAACCAACCGCCCAAAGTAGCGATTTAAATTTTATACTAAATGCCGAAAATAACGGGCAGATTGAAGTCTGGAATGCAAATAATACGAATGTAAAAGTGCCAATTGGAAAATGGTTTACCATGAATTATTACATAAAAGAGGGTAATAAAGAGAATGGTCGTTTTGTCATTTCAATTACTCCCGATGGTGAACAAACACAAACAGTTGCTGATGTAACAAACTTTACTCATAACACTACAGACCTCAATCCTAACGGAATAACTGGGTATAATCCATTAAAACTTTATACCTCTAAAGATGTAGTGCATTTTGTAAAATCTAAAGGAAAGACTTTACAGATTTATTGGGATGATTTTAAACTGTGGAAGAAGAGATAATAAAAAACAAAGAAATATGAAAGCATACGCAATAGTGGTTTACTTGCTTCTAGGGTTAGTCTCTAGTTGCAAAAAAGAAATAGCCAGCCCAATAAATCCAACTATTGTCAACGATGGTATACTAACTATATACCCATCACCAGGGAATTTAAGTACTGTTGAACACCTTACTCAATCCAATGATTATACCGTTGAAATCCGAAAAACAGGTGAAACAGAATACAAACCTTGTTTTGTTTATAAAACGGATAATTACTGGGTTGATACCTACTTTGGTGGTATTTCTAAACCTCAAACGTCGGCTTCATTTACCAGTTTTGCTTTCAGTAAAACCTCTGTTGACGTAAAAGTAACATTTAATTCTACTGCTAATAATGTTACGATTCGTCCCTTGAACTTTGGGATTAATCCTACTAAAAATGGAAATGTAATAACCTTTACATTATCAGAACCCAAAAAGATTTCTGTTGAATTTAATGATCTAAAAAATCCATTATTCCTTTTTGCCGAAGCCCCAGATATTCCAAATACAACTGCTACTTATTATTATGGTCCGGGTGTGCATAACATTGGTTTGCAGAAAACCATCAAAACGAATGAGTCAGTTTATATCGCTGCGGGTGCTGTGGTCGAAGGTTCTTTTATCACAGCATACAATACTCAAAATGTTAGTATCAAGGGTAGGGGAATTCTTACAATGGGCGAATGGAAACACAAATCCCGTGAAGTTCCATGGCTTGGAGATCACTCAGCCATTAAAGGTAATGGAATAAGTAACTTACAAATGGAAGGATTAATTATTGCTAATAGTTGTGGATGGACAATCCCCATCTATAACAGTGGTAACTTAACATTCAATAATCAATTTCGTAATTTAAAATTGATTTCTTGGAATGGTAATACAGATGGTATTTGGGTAAATGGTAATAACCATATTGTAGATGATTGTTTTATTTTTAATAATGACGATATCATCATGTCTCACGGTGCTAGTAATTGCAAAGTATCAAATCTTGTTGCTTGGGGGGGACCTTGGGGACGGTTATATTGGCTTAATAACCAAAAATCAACCTCAAATATCGTTTTTGAAAACATTAACCTCATTGGTAAAGATGGTGGTGTTGGCCTAATCGTTATTGACGGAACAACAGGAACAAATATGAGTGTAAACGATATTACATTTAAAAATATTAGGGTTGAAGCACACCCCAAAACAAGTAATTATAATACCAATAAATTTATCATTTTCAATTCTGGATACAAAAGCCTTGATAACTGGATTTTTGAGGATGTTACCATTGATGATAAAAATCCAGACGAGGGCGATTTATATGGAACAATAAACAGCCCCATTAAGGGCATCAAATTCAAAAACCTAAAAATTGGAGGCGTAAAAGTAAATTCTTTATCGGAAGGGAATATGGATAAAAATGAGTTTGCAACAGGGATTACTTTTGAATAACCATTTAACATTAATCACATCAAATATAGCTTTTATATCAGATTTATCCACAAAATAATGGATTTATGTAATAGCAATTGATGAAACCGAAACCCAATAGATAGCACTACACAATATGGTGCTTCAAACCATAAAATAATTATAAAAACATACAATATGCTAAAAATCAAATATTTACTTATTGTTGCTCAGTTATTATGTTTTAGCAGTAGCCTCTTTAGTCAAAAACAAAAGGTATGGTTGGATACTGATACTGGCAACGAAACCGATGACGTTTACGCCATTGTACAATTGCTGATGGATAATACCATTGATTTAGTTGGAATAAGCTCTGCCCATTTCAACAATCCAGATTTAGTTGCTTTTCAGAAGTGGAATCAATATCCTACAAAGGGAATCAATACCGTAAATATTTCGCAGCAGTTAAATGAAGAGATTCTGGCATTGATGGAGAAAAGTTATATTCCTCATCCAATAGGAGCTGACAGACAAATGGGAAGGGCCTGGGGGAGTCAAGAACCACGAAACTCTGAAGCAACAAAACAGATTATTCGTAAAGTTAAAGAGCTAAAGCCTAATGAAAAACTCCATGTTATCAGCATTGGGGCATTAACTAATGTTGCTTCGGCAATTGCGTTGGATACATCAATCGCTAGTCATATTCAATGTTATTTATTAGGAGCTAAGTACAATCTTGAAAAGAAGTACTGGGACAAAAGTGAGTTTAATATCCGCAATGACCTCAACGCATTTGATTATTTATTGAATAATCCAAAGGTCGAACTCATTATTATGCCTACAAGTACAGCACTTCCTTTTAGGTTTGAACGAGATGATTTATATGCAGTTTTGAATGACAAAAATCCAGTATTAAAACATCTAAAACAACGTTGGGAAGAAACAAACCCTGAAAGTACTACCAGAACTCTTTGGGATGTAGCCTTGATATTAGCGTATCAAAAACCAGCCTTTATAACCATTCAAGAGGTATTGACTCCACCAGAGAATACTCAACGGTTGGTTAAAGTATATGCACAAATGGATGTAAACAAAATGAAACAATTCTATTGGAACTCTTTGAAAAGTCTCAAGAAAAATCAGTAAGGAAATTTATTTATCATTTAAAACAAAACTATCATGTTCAAATACAGACAATTACTTTTATTCATTTTGTTGATGAATACTGGTGTTCTTTTCGCTCAAAAAGGTAAACCTCTTTTTACAAAAACACCTGGAATGGTATCATATACTTTCCGAAATAGTTTTGCCAAAGATGTAGCTGCTACCTTGGATACCCTCAAAAGCTTGGGCATTACTGATATTGAATTCTCAAATCTTTTTGGCAAAAAAGCAAGCGAGATACGTCAATTACTAGACGACCGTGGACAAAAATGTTCATCTTTTGGGGTAAGTTATAGTGATGCTCAAAACAAAACTGCTGAGGTAGGGCAAAATGCCAAAACGCTAGGTGCAAGCTATGTACGAGTGGCATGGATTATGCAAAAACCTCCTTTTACCATAGCAGATGCCCAAAAAGCGGTAGAAACTTTCAATAAGATTGGTAAGCAATTAAAAGACGACTTCGGACTAACTTTTTGTTACCATAATCATGGATACGAATTTGAAAAATACGAGGACGGCACATTGATGGATTATATCATCCAAAAAACAGACCCTAAATATGTAAGCTTTGAAATTGATATTCTTTGGACTTTTTTCCCAGGAGCAGACCCAGCAGCATTAATTGCCAAATACCCAAAAAGGTTTAAACTCATGCACGTAAAAGATTTACGAAAAGGTATTGTCGGCAATTTATCTGGCGGTACCCCTGTAGAAAACGATGTAGCCTTAGGTACAGGACAAATCGATATTCCTTCCGTATTAAAAGCTGCTAATAAATCAAGTATCGAACATTTTTATATTGAGGACGAAAGCCCAAGTTATGGTACTCAAGTACCTAAATCAATAGCCTATTTGAAGAGTTTGAAAAGATAATACCCTTCAACTTTCCTTTTTTAAAAACTGAAATGAACAAAATAATAGTTAAAGTCTTTCTTGCTATTTTAGCAACAGTAGTTCAAATATTCCATACTAATGCACAGAGCAAAAAAGGGTTTTCATTGT
The DNA here is from genome assembly GCF_031456255.1 of Arcicella sp. BE140. Classification (NCBI taxonomy): domain Bacteria; kingdom Pseudomonadati; phylum Bacteroidota; class Cytophagia; order Cytophagales; family Flectobacillaceae; genus Arcicella; species Arcicella sp. BE140. The sequence continues at coordinate 12,381 of NZ_JAVDUE010000006.1, forward strand.
TAGTAAATGATACATTACTCTTCAAGCCCACTAGCAAATATGGTGCTATCCTTGAATTAGCATCCGTAAGTGACCAGCCATTTAGCAAGGCTTATCGTATTTCCACGGTTAATCAAAGTGGTAACGATAGCTTTGTTCTACGCTATGGTATTGACTCAACAGTTCGTAAAGGCGATGTGATTTTGCTTTCTTTTTACAGTCGTTCTATACAAAGCAAAAGAGAAACGGGCGAATCGTTTATGGAAATTGCACTAGACCGTTTCGTTGGTGGTAAGTACAATTGGCCTCCCTTGTTTGAAAGGGGTATTTCTTTTGGCTCAAAATGGATATTAACCCAAATCCCCTTTATAGCTGGAAGAGATGTAGACAAAGGAGAAATGGCTTTGATGATAAAGTCTGGCAAATTCCCCCAAGTATTTGAAATAGGGGGTATATCATTAATCAATTATAAACAGTCGGTAAAAATCCAAGATTTACCCAAAAGTATTGTGCATTATGATGGCGATGCCCCCAATGCAGCATGGCGAAAAACTGCCGAAGAACGTATTGATAAATACAGAAAAGGTGATTTAACCATAAGAGTAATTGATAAAGCAGGTAAACCCATTCCACAAGCCGATGTGACTGTGACCTTAAATAAAATAGCTTTTGGTTGGGGTACGGCTACATCTTCAGCAATGATATTGGATACCATCAGTCCAAATGCACAAAAATACCGCGATACCCTTTTAAGATACTTTAATAAAGTAGTATTAGAAAACGAAATGAAAGCTAGAAACTGGTATAGATTCAACCAAGCCCAGACTCAAAAAGGAGTAAAGTGGTTCAGAGACCATGATATACCTGTCAGGGGGCACGTAATGGTTTGGCCATCATGGGAACATTCTCCACATTTAGCTAATTTAAAAAACGATAAGGCTACCTTAAATGCTACTATTTTAAAACAAATTGATCAGCAAACCACTGCCATGAAAGACCAGTTTGTGGAGTGGGATGTTGTGAACGAGCCTTATGCTCATCATAATATTATGGATACATTAGGAGGTAAAAAAATGATGGTAGAATGGTTTAAGGCAGCTAGCAAAAACACTAAAGGAGTAAAGTTGTTTTTGAACGACTATACCATGTTTCATAGTGAAGGGGTAGGGAGTGATAGTTTTTATAATAACATAAAATTTTTAAAGGAAAACTTAGCACCTATTGATGCCATCGGGGAGCAAGGACATATCGGTGGAACACCCCCAGGCATTGAATTTATCATTGCTAAATTAGATCATTTTGCCACATTAGGTTTGCCCATTCAAATAACAGAATTTGATATTACTAGCGATGATGATGACTTCAAAGCCCGTTACCTAAAAGACTTTATGACGGCAGTTTTTAGTCATCCTTCCACAATAGGACTTATCCAATGGGGTTTTTGGGAAAATGCCCATTGGATACCCGCAGGAGCTTTATGGGATAAAAATTGGAACATTCGTCCACATGGAAAAGTATTTACCGAACTCGTAAGCAAAACTTGGAATACTAACGAAAACGGGAAAACTAATAAAAACGGCGTTTACACTATTAGAGGCTTTAATGGAGCTTATAATATTACAGTAAAGCATAGAGGGAAGTCCATTAAGCAACCATTTTCGCTCGATAGTAAAGGCGGAACATTGGTAATGAAAATGGATAATTAATGTTTAACAATACTATAAATTATATGAAAAGACTGATGTGGGCTTTATGTTTCCTCTTTACCATACATTCTGTTTGGGGTAATTATCATTTAAATAAATTACAAAAATATTCATCCCCCAATAATGCTAATGGATTTACTAATGCTGCAGATTTTGGATTTTTACCTTCTGAATCAGGAATAAACAATACCAAGGCTTTACAAGCGGCAGTCGATAAAGGAGGTACAATTATTATCAGTAATGCTGGCACTTATAAGTTGGCAGGTACAGTTTATATTGGCGATAGCACTTCTCTTATTTTTGGTGATGGCACAACTATTCAAAAAGTAGCCGAGAAGGGGGCATTCTGTCAGGTTTTTCTTAATAAAGGTGCATTGTCGAGAACTTACAATTACCATATTTCCATTGTTGGGCTAAATCTTCAAGTAAATGCCGTTGAAAAAGGGTGGGATGATGCCATTTATGGATTACGTGGACAAGTAGCTTTTTTCTATGCCAAAGATGTAAAAATAGAACGTTTTCGTTGTAATGACCTTGGCACTAAACAGTTCTGTCTCCATTTCTGCACCTTTGAAGACCTCTTGATTAATGATGTAATTATAAAAGGTAAAAAAGATGGTATTCATTTTGGAAAAGGCAAACGGTTTAAGATTAGTAATGCTCAATTTCAAACAGCAGACGATGCCATAGCCTTGGCCGCGGGCGACTGGGTTACTGCTAATCCAGAATTTGGCGACATTGAAGATGGTATTATTGAAAACTGTTATGACCTCCGAACCGAACATTGGGATGGTGCTTTTGCTAAAATTGTAGCTTCTGGCTGGACAGACTGGAAAGAAGGGATAGAAGTAAAACATGGCGATGCCGTAGTGGCAGACGGGAAAATTTACAGAGTATTAGCTCAGATTGATGGAAAGAAATATAAGTCTGTTACCAAACCAACCTTTGATAGTGGCATTAAGGAATTAGATGGTATTAAATGGACATTTCATCAAAGTGATACTATCCATACTGCGGTAGTCAGAAAAGTAGTATTCAGAGATATTTTTTTAGAAAGTATGCGAGTTCCCTTTCAAATTATGTGCTATGATATTAACTACGCACATTCGTATTATTCGGGTGCACCAATGCCTGTGCAAGGGGAAATATCGCTTGAAAATGTTACAGTAGTAAGCGATAACAAAAAAGCCTTAGTTAATATTTCAACACCAATTGATATTTTAACAATCAGAAATTCAACCTTGAAGAATAACAGTATTGATTTTCGTCATGCAAAGGATTTTGATACCTATCCCGAAACACATATCAGTTTAAGTAATTGTATCTATAAAAGCTCAGGAGTTTTTACACTCATCAAAAACAATAGTAAAGGCAAAGAAATATTTTTGAAAACCAATGGAAGTATTGAATTAGGAAAGAGTTTCTCTGTCAAGGTAGAGCCTGGCTTAGGCACTATCCATATCGATTCAGATTTGACAGGCTTAAAAAAATAGTAACAGCATAAAAAGTATCTCTAACGTTTGAAAATATCTATGAAAAAAATAATATTGTTTTTAATTACCCTTGTCGTATTGCCTGCTGTTGCTTATTGCAAAGTCTGGAAAATGACAAATCCATCTTTAGAGGTACAGTTTAATGACAAAACCTCACTGCTTACTGTCATTGATAAACGTTGCCAGAAAGTTTGGCAACAAACAGCCCTAAAAGACCAGTTTACAGTTGTAAAAACTACTCAGAAAGACAACTCTATTTTTGTAACACTGTCGGGTAAATACCCATTGGAATTGGTTTTTACCCTTGATGAAACAGCGTCATTAACAATAGATATAAAAGCGAGTGAAAAAATGCTTTTTGAAGACTTGAGCTTTCCTTCTGCATTTCAAACCCCTAATTCAAATCATTACTTGTTATATACAGACGGAGAAGGCTTTTTGCTTCCAGTTACAGATACCGAGTACCCTTTGGGCAGAAATAAAATGTATTCGATGAGTGGCTTATCAATGCCTTGGATGGGTATAACAGATAATCTTTTTGAAACAGGGTATATGGCTATTCTAAATACTCCTGATGATGGCGAAATCAATGTTAAAAAAGAAAACGGTCTTATTACCTTTGAACCTGTATGGCTTTCATCTAAAAATACCTTCGGTTACAACCGTAAAGTAACCTATCATTTTTTTGATAAAGGTGGTTACGTAGCACAATGTAAAAAATATCGAGAAAATGTTTGGGCTAATAATTCTGCTAAAATTACTCTAAAAGAGAAACAGAAGGAATTTCCAGCTATCGAGAAAATGATGGGGGGTGTTCACCTATATCTTTGGGATAATGGTCGAGAGGTATCATTTGCACAAGAATTAAAACAAGCTGGTATTGAAAAAGCTTTTGTTTTATGGAATCCCAATCACCCTCCTTATCCAGAAATTGGCTATGATAACAAGCTTAAAGAGCTTGGCTATTTGTCGGGAGTATATGAACTTTTTAGAGATGCCAAACTCCGTGATACCATAGGTACTATAAATACTACGAGTACTACGGGGACATTTTTAAATCGTTTTTCTTTTCCAGGACTTTTCAACCAAATAACTTTAAAACAAAAAGATGGCAAATTACACTATTCTGGCTTTGGTTATGATATCAATCCCAAAGCTATTTTGCCATACATTCCATCTTTAAGAACAGACCGAGAGTTAAGCATTTATCCACATGAGTCATTCTTTTCTGATGGTTTTTTAGCAAGTGGCATTTTTGAATGTTATAGTAAAGATAACCCTCTGACACGCTCGCAGTACAAACAAGCAGTAATAGATATTCATCATTTGTTTATCAATAAATATAAGATGATTATGGGAATGGAGTGGGGAGCAGACTATGGTGTACCTACTACAGCCTATGCACATGGTATGACAACCCTACACCGTATGTTGTATCGTTCGCCCGATAGAAAGAAAAAAAAAACTATTTACTATTATGGCGACTGGAGCCATCCGTCTCGTCCTTCTATTATGGTTGGCGAATATGTTGCTGATAAAAATTATTTGAAATGGGCAATTAACGAAAAAATAAGAGTACCCTTATATCAATTAGTATATCATGATGCCATAGTTACCACTTGGCGATGGGATGATGCCAACCATCATATGCCAGAAATATGGTGGAAAAAAGACTTGTTTAATATACTCTACGGAACAGCCCCTATTTGGTGTTTAGACCGTCCGAGATGGGATAAATTTAAACGAACCTTTGTGGAAAGCTATAAAAATATAGCCCCTTGGTTACAGAAAATTGGCTATGATGAAATGGTTTCTCATCGATTTGTTTCATCAGATTATCAAGTACAAGAGACCGTCTTTGCTTCAGGTAAAAAAGCCATTGTGAATTTTGGTGATACTGAAAGTATTTATGATGGAAAAATAATAAAAGCGAAGGGTTTTATAACCCTTGAATAATAATTGAGACGCGTTTCAAAACCATAACAATCATGAAGAAATTATTCATTTATGTTGGACTAATGCTCTTTTTTGCTTTTCAAATAGCAGGTAGTCAAGCTATTGTCAAACAGTATTTTACTGCCATAGCCCGAATACTATTAATAACTGTTATCTGCAATTTGTTTCTTCCAAAAAATGCCAAAGGGCAAACAGAGGATAAATTAAAAGTAGAGGCAACTTTGCTGGCAAAGGCTAAAGAAAATATTGAAAAAATAAGAAAAGGTGACGCTTTTATTTCTTTTAAAGACTCCGAAGGAAAAGCACTCAGAAATGTCAGAGTAGAGATTAATCAAGAGTCTCAAGATTTTTTATTTGGAAATCTTAGTGAAGAAATGTTTGATTCTAGACTAAGTGCCGAACAAGTAACTAAGTTTCAAGAAAAATTTAAAGCTCTTTTCAATTTTACAGAATTAACGGTAAAATGGACACCCTACGAAAAAGAACAAGGAAAACAGGCATGGCAACAACTACAGCAAAAGCTAGATTGGTGTAAACAAAATGGTGTAACTGCTAAAGGACATACCCTTGGTTGGACAAATATGTCGGGAACGCCCAAATGGCTATTGAAACTCCCACACGATATGGCCAATGATTTATACAAAGCTAGGATATATAATTTAGTTGGTGGGTTTAAAGACCAAATTAATATGTGGGATGTAGTGAACGAGCCTATTACAACCATTCCTTGGGAAGAAGCCCTTAAAGATTCTGTTTTTGGCGAAAGTAAAATTGACGAAGGTTCAAGATACAATGTGAATAATATTACGATACAACAAACCATTCCTTGGGTTGAAAAATCGTATAAATGGGCTTACAATGCTAATCACCAAGGGGATTTTATCTTGAACGAATTTAATTTGATATCCAAGCCAGCTATAAGAGAAAAACTATATCAACTAACTAAAGTATTGTTAGAGCGTAATACTCCTGTTACTGGAATAGGTATACAAGCACATGAACCCAGAGAAATGTGGTTTTCTCCTATTGAAATTGTGGCAACTTTTGATAGATACCAAGAACTCGGATTGCCCCTCCATATTACAGAATTTATTCCACAATCGTCAGGGAAAAAAATTACAGGGTCTTGGCGTGAGGGAATCTGGACAGAAGAATCACAAGCAGAATTTGCTGAACAATTTTATACTTTGGCGTTCGGTCACCCCTCTATGGCTTCTATACATTGGTGGGGTTTGTCAGATAAAATGATTTGGCTAAAAGGCGGTGGACTCCTTGACAAAGACTTTAATCCTAAACCAGTCTATAATAGACTTTTGAAATTGATTAAACACGATTGGATGACCAAAAATATCATTTCTGTAACAGATGCCCAAGGTCAAGTAACCTTTAGAGGATTTTATGGTAAATATAAAATAACGTTAACTAAAAAAGATGGTAGCCAACAAACGATGAATTTCCATCTAACAGAAAAAGGAAATAATAAATTAGACTTCAGTATTAATTAAAACTCCTATACTAATAAAATTTTAAGTCAGCAAGAACGAATAGAGGCAAAGATAGACTTAGAAGCATCACCCTGAGAATCTCCGAAAATATAATAATAACTATGAAGAAAATATTCATTTATGTTGGGATAATACTCTTTTTTGCTTTTCAAATAGCTGGTAATCAGGCGATAGCCAAACAGTATTTTGTAAACAGTCAGCAAGGAGATGATGCTAATGCAGGAACTGAGCGTAACAACCCATGGAAATCTCTTGTACCTGTTCATGCTAAGAACTTTATACCTGGCGATACCATCAATTTTGAATGTGGCTCTAGCTGGCAAACTGCTTTAGAAATAAATGATAGTGGTACCTCTACCAAACCTATTGTTTTTCAGTCAATTGGGGAAGGGCCAAAACCTATTTTTAGCAATGCAGGTAAAATGGCCAAAGCCATTAACATTACTGCAAAATGGATAATTGTTGACGGCTTTTTTGCAAAAGATGCTAATTACGCAGGCATTTACTTAGCAAAAGGAGCAGACCACAACATTATAAGAAACTGTGAAATAGAGAAATGCGGTGGGGGCGTTATGATTAGTGGTAGTTATAATCTAATTATACAAAATTATGCTCATGACCTAGTAATGGTGAAAAATACACAAGGGGACGATGATGACTATGGTGCAGTAGCTTATTGGGTTTTTGCCCCAAACAATGAAATTGCCTATAACCGAGCCATTAGATGCAGTGCCCCAAGCTACGACTATGGTGCTGATGGTGGTTTTTTTGAAACATATACTAATGGCGATAGTACTTATGTGCATCATAACTATGCAGAAGACTGCGAAGGCTTTTTGGAAATTGGAGGTGGCTTAGCCAGAAACATCACCGTTACAGATAATATTTCAATCAACAGTGGGGGTTTTTGCTTCCATTTAGGTAAAAAATTTACTGCTGATATTCAAAATTTTAAGCTCGAAAATAATACTATTATGACCAAGAGAGGTATGAAATGGAACTCCCTTTTGGATTTTGCAGGAGGAATACCTACAAAAAATACGCTCATTTTACGCAACAACACTATTGTTCTAGGGGGTGAACCTGCTGAAAGAATATCAAGAAACGGAGAATTCACTCATGAAAACAACACTTACTTTTTGCTTGATGGTGCAAAGGTGGGTTTCCCGATAGATGCCACAGAACATATACAACAATCTAATTAAATCATTTAATATGAAAAACATAGTATTACTTCTTTCTGTTCTTTTAACAGCTAAAACGATCTTTGCACAAAATATAAACGATTGTAGTGCCAGTTTAAAAAATGACATTTTAGTGATTGAAAACAACAAAATTTCCAGAAGCTACAAATGGAATAATGGTAATATCATCACACAATCTTTAAGTGATAAAGCAAGCGGTAAAGTATGGAATATCAATAGCAATAAGCCTGACTTGGCTTTTCCTGAACAAACTGACAAAGCTGAGGATGCTACATTTTCGACAAAATTTATTACCGAAAACACTATTGTCCCCTCCCATCTGGAAGTAGAAATTAGCTATAGATTAGAACAATTATTTATCAAAAGAGTATTTCGTGTATATCCAGACTGTGCGTCCATCGCCTGTGATTTATATTTCAAGGGAACATCCAAAAGTGCTTGGTTGCAACAGGGAGTCAATCTTGCTGATATGGTAAATCTCGAAAAGCTTACATCAAGTAATGCAGGTAGTAATATGCCCGTGATTGAAAAGATTGAATTACCGGGTAGACATTGGCATATTGATGCTGTGGAGTTTTTTGACGTTACTGACCGTTTTAACAGTTTGGTAAACAAAGTAAAAGTAATATCGTACCGTCCTAATTTCTACCGTGGCAATCTCCTTTTTGCACATGATAATGTTAGCGATAATGGGATTTTTATTTTAAAAGAAGCCCCAACTTCTAATGTACAATTGGCTTATCCTGGTAGTGATTTTATTACTGAATACGGTAGTTTCAGAGTAGTCGGAGCGGGTTTAAATCCTAGTGATTTGCATCCAACAGAGTGGCGTCGTGGTTATGGTTTTGTTACAGGGGTATATGCTGGCGATGAAAAAAACCGATATATGGCACTAAGAAATTATCAAAAACAAATCAGAACCCAACAAGCAGGTAGAGATGAAATGATATTGATGAATACTTGGGGTGATAGGGGGCAAGATACCCGTATTCAGGAAAAATTTGCTTTAGCAGAATTAGAAGCTGGAGCTAAACTAGGTATTACACATTTTCAATTAGACGATGGCTGGCAGTCGGGGCGTTCATCTAATTCTGCTTTTAAAGGAGGCTCATTGAGTAATATTTGGGACAATAAAAACTACTGGGAGCCTCATCCTGAGAAATTCCCTAATGGACTAGTACCCATTGTAAAAAAAGGGAAAGAGTTGGGCATTGAGGTTTGTTTATGGTTTAATCCAAGTAGAGACAATAGTAATGAGTATTGGGAAAAAGATGCTGATGCTTTGATTACGATTTATAAAAAATATGGTATTCGTACCTTCAAAATTGATGGCGTAAATTTACCTGATAAATTAGCAGAGATAAACTTTCGGAAATTTTTAGATAAAGTAAGTCGAGAAACAGACCACAAAGTGGTTTTTAATCTTGATGTAACAGCTCAACGCAGGGGTGGGTATCATTATCTAAACGAATATGGTAATATCTTCCTAGAAAACCGCTATACCGACTGGACAAACTATTATCCATATACTACCCTTCGTAATTTATGGATGTTATCCAAGTACCTACCAGCTCAAAACTTACAAATTGAATTTTTGAATAAATGGAGGAATCTAGATAAATATCCAGCAAATGATATTTTTGCCCCTAAAAATTATTCTTTTGACTATCTTTTTGCTATCACCATGTTTGCACAGCCTTTGGCTTGGTTAGAAGGAACAGGTTTGCCTGAAGAAGCTTTTTCAACTAGTAAATTGATAAAAACTTATTTGCAACACAATTCTAAAATTCATGCAGGACAAATATTCCCAATAGGTGACGAACCCAGTGGTAAAGCATGGACAGGCTTACAATCTATCGGAAACGAGCAGAAAGGTTATTTCATAGTATTCAGAGAAAACAATTCAGATGCTAAAAAAGCAGTAAAAACTTGGTTGTCAGTAGGTAAAAAAGTAAAGCTTGAATTGATAGCTGGGAAAGGTAAATCTTATGAAAGTCAGGTACTTGAAGACGGTAAAATTATTTTTAACTTACCAGAAATCAATAGCTTTGCCTTATACGCTTATTCTGTAAAATAATAGGTTAAAAGGAAGACTAAAATGAAAATTCAAAAATTTACCAAAATACTTATATTACTTTTTATACTGCTATTTAGTGAAATAAAAGCACAAGATGTATTGATAGTAGCAGATGAAATACCAGCAATGGAAGTATTGGCAAAGTTTTTAAAGAATGAGGAAGGTCTTAATTCAAAGATTATTGTACAATCAGAACTGCCCAATTCAATTACTGCTTTTAAAGCAGTAATCGTGTATATCCACAAAGATTTAGCAGTAATTCCCGAAAAAGCATTTATTGATTATGCCCTGAATGGTGGAAAACTCATCCTATTGCACCATTCTATCAGTTCAGCAAAACGAAAAAATGAATTGTGGTTTCCATTTATGGGTATCGACTTACCCAAAAAAGAAGCCAGTCTCGAAGCTTACAAATATCTTGGTAATGTTGATATAGATGTTGTAAACCTTGCCCCAAAGCATTTTATTACAACTCATAAAATCAACTACTCACAAAAAATACCTTATACCAAAGAAGGAAAGAAAAAAGGAAAGCAAATAGACGGATTCTCTTTAAAAAATACAGAGGCTTATATCAATCATACTTTTTTGAGTCCTCGTACTATACTAATGGGCTTTAAAATTAATGATGAAACAGGGAAAACGTTGATGCAAAATCGCTCTGCTTGGTGCATGAATGTAGGTAAAGGTTGGCTTTTTTACAGCCAACCAGGGCATACAATAAGCGATTTTGAAAATCCTACTTATAGTAGAATCATTGCTAATGCCTTGATTTTTAATCCGAACAACTAAGGTTAACTTAACGTTTGATTTATACTAATTTTCAGTAAATAATTACCTATTTGTAGGTGTAACATTATATTCTATTCATCTTTAGCTCAGAAAAATCAAACTCATGCTTAAAAGAATCGTTTTATTAGTCATTACTTGGGCTTTATGTTTGCCCGTAGTTTTTTCACAACCTTCTGAAAAATTTGTAAAAGTATTAGTCGCTACCGACCATCCTGACTGGACCTACAAATTAGGAGAAAAAGTAAAATTCACTTTAGCTGTTTTTAAAAATGGTAATTTGGTAAAAGATGCCAAAGTACGGTATGAAATAGGGCCTGAAAAACAAGAACCTACCAAAAAAGAAACGATTACTTTAGCCAATGGCTCACAAGTTATTGACGGTGGAACAATGACAACCTCAGGGTTTTTACGTTGTATTGCTATTGCTGAAATTGACGGGAAAGAATATAGAAACTTAAGTACCGCTGGTTTTGAGCCACTAAGTATTAGCCCTACTGTTGAAAACCCTGTTGATTTTGATACTTTTTGGCAAGAAGCGAAAGATGAACTAGCCAAAATACCTTTAGATGCCAAAATGACCCTTCTACCAGAGCGATGCACAGAAAAGGTAAACGTCTATCATGTTAATATTCAAAACTTTAAAGTAGGCACAAGGCTTTATGGAATATTATGTGTGCCTAAAAAAGAAGGAAAATACCCTGCTTTATTACAAGTACCTGGGGCTGGGGTACGTCCATATAGTGGTGATATTAATAATGCAGAGAAAGGAATTATTACTTTGCAAATTGGTATTCATGGTATTCCTGTTAATATGGAACCATCTGTTTATACCGATTTAGGAGCAGGCATTTTAAATGGTTATCCGAATTATAATTTAGATGACCGCAACCGTTTTTTCTATAAAAGAGTGTATTTAGGTTGTGTAAGAGCCAATGACTTTTTGACTAGTTTGCCACAATACGATGGCACAAACTTAGCAGTTACAGGCGGTAGCCAAGGTGGGGCATTGTCTATCATCACGGCTAGTTTAGATAGCAGAGTAAAATGGTTAGGTGCTTTTTATCCAGCATTGGCTGATGTTACAGGTTATTTGAAAGGAAGAGCTGGGGGGTGGCCACACTATTTTGATAAATGGAACAGAGCTTACAATGAAACAAAAGAAAAATTAGCAACTATACCCTATTATGATGTTGTGAACTTTGCTAGAAGAGTAAAAATCCCAGGGATGTACTCGTGGGGATTCAATGATGAAACCTGTCCGCCCACGTCTATGTATGCAGCTTATAATGTTATTACAGCCCCTAAGGATTTATTTTTAGCCCTTGACACTGGTCACTGGACTTACCCTGAGCAAGGAGAAAAAATGAATATTTGGTTACAAGAAAAACTAAAAGGAAAGTAAACATTTTATTGAATTTGGTGGTTACTTTACAATTAGATAGTTTTTAAAGTAAACTTTATTTAAAAAAAATGAAAAATAATATTCTTATAGCTTCTTTGATGCTATTGTTGGCAAGCTCGGTATTTGCAATAAACACACATCCACCCAAGGCTAATAAAACTAAAATCAATAAAATTAAAGCAGATGCTGATAATGCAGGGCTTTCATTGCCAAAAGGTTTTGGTGCATTATTAGTTACCGAAGGCGTCGGTAAAGCTCGTCATTTAACGGTAAATAGCAATGGTGATATTTATGTTCGTTTAAGTAAACTTAGCCAAGGTAATGGTACTATTGTATTAAAGGACACTAATGGTGATGGCAAGGCTGATGAAACTACTTCATTCGGAAATTTCACAGGTACAGGCATCGTAATAGGAAACGGTTATTTATATGCTTCCTCAGATTCGTCCGTGGTTCGTTATCCAATGAAAAATGGTAAGGTAAATGAATCTGCTCCTGAAACGATTGTAACTGGTTTAGAATTGTACAGTGAACATGGTACAAAATCAATAGAATTAGATGACAAAGGACATTTATATGTAACTTTTGGTGCTCCATCAAATGCTTGTCAAGAGAAAAACCGCCAAAAAGGCTCTAAAGGGATGGATCCTTGTCCTATTCTTGAGTGGCATGGAGGTATCTGGCAATTTGATGCCAACAAGAAAAACCAAAAGCAAGCCGATGGTTTGCGTTATGCAACAGGTTTGCGTAACGTGGTTGGATTAGACTGGAACAAAGCAACTGGTGAATTGTATGCCATGCAACATGGGCGTGACCAATTAACAACTTTATACCCTAACTTATACAATGTAGAGCAAAGTGCAGAATTGCCTTCAGAAGAATTTTTACTGGTTAAAAAAGGCTCAGATTTTGGTTGGCCTTATTGTTATCACGACCGTTTTCAGAACAAAAAAGTATTAGCTCCAGAATACGGAGGGGATGGAAAAATCCAAGAACGTTGTGAAGGCAAAGATAAACCAATTATGGCATTTCCAGCACATTGGGCACCCAATGCTTTGATGTTTTATACGGGTAATCAGTTCCCTGCTAAGTACAAAAATGGTGCTTTTGTATGTTTTCATGGTTCATGGAATCGGGCACCGTTGAAACAAGGAGGTTACTTTGTAGCGTTTGTCCCTTTTGGTAAAGATGGCAAACCTTCTGGCGCCTATGAAGTATTTGCAGAAGGTTTTGCGGGCGGTCCTGAAATCAAAAATCCAGGTGATGCCAAAGCTCGTCCTGTTGGCTTAGCACAAGGTGCAGACGGCTCTATTTATATTAGCGACTCTGTAAAAGGGAAAGTTTGGCGAGTGATGTATCAGAAACAGTAGAACAATAAGGTTTGGCATTTAATACGTTTTGAAGGTATTAAATGCCTTAACTCCTTACAGCTTAAAATTCACACAATGAAATTAACAATTATTGCAAGTCTGCTGATTTGCTTTATGGGTACTACGGCTTGGGTTTCGCAGGAAAAACAGCCCAAAAGTACTTTATCAACCAAATCGGTAGTATCGGATTCTGGGAAAATAATTTATGAAACATATTGCTTGGCTTGCCATCAAGAAGATGGAAGCGGAGTACCTAATATGAATCCGCCCTTAATAAAAACAGACTGGGTTTTGGGCGATTCTACCCGATTAATCAATGTGATTTTAAAAGGCTTGAAAGGTGAAGAAATCAATGGGGATAGTTACTCTAATGAAATGCCTGCTCATGATTTCCTGAGTGATAAACAAATTGCTGATGTACTTACTTTTGTGCGTAATAGTTTTGGCAACAAGGCATCAGCCATAAAGCCAGAGTATGTAAAAAGCCAACGTCAGAAAAAGAAGTAATTATTGTTCGCTATTTTTTCTATACTCCATAGGGTTTTGGTTAAACTGCTTGCGGAATAAACGGTTAAAGTTAGACAGATTTTTAAAACCACATTCATAACAAATTTCAAGAATTGACTTGTTGCTCTCTCTTAAAATCCTACCACTTTCATTCAATCGCATTTCGATGACAAAGCTTAAATAGCTTTTTTGAGTTCTAGATTTAAAATATCTACAGAAAGCCGATTCTGAAAGATTACTCAGTGATGCTACTTCTGCAATAGAAATATCATCTTTAAAATGTAACAAAGTGTATTCTAATACTTTGTTCATTTTTAAACTATCATTAATATTAATTCCGCTGATAATGTTTACCGAAATAGGTTGTAATTCTTGACCTATCGAAAGCAGGGTAAATATTTCTATGAGTTTAGCGAATCTTCCGATATTACCTAAATCAAGCATTTCTATCATAACTTGCTTGATTTTTTCTTTTGTGTCTCCCAGAATAACTAAGCCGTTCATTGATAATAAAAGTATTTTTTTCATGCTTGCCATTTCTGGGCTATTAAAAAACTCTTTCCCCAAAAAATCTTCAGAAAACTGAATGACAATAGAACTCGGTTTAATACTTGCATCAGCCTGATAAAAGGAGTCATCTGCTTTGAATAAGTGAGGTACATTTTTACCAATAAATGCTATTTCCCCTTCTTGATAGGTCGAAAAACTATCACCAATAAATTTATTCCCGAATCCTTTTTCACAGTACACCAATTCATACTCTTCATGAAAATGCCAAGGAGTTTCAAAATTTGGGGACTGGTAACGGTTAATTACAAACGAACTTCCAGTTGCCAAAGGAAGCTTTTGGAATACAGCATTTCTGGATGTTTTCAAATTAGTCAAAATAGTATCGGTATAAGTTATTTTGTAGTGGAAATATAATAATATTCATTGTTTTTTTGTACATAAATTAATTTCAATTAAAATTATTGATATTATCTTACTTGCAAATACATGGAAAAGAGTTTATTGAACAGACGAAATTTCTTAGCTTTTATTCCTGCTATCTCGATAGCCTCAACGGCTTTGGTTAAAAGCAACCATTTTCCAGTGGCTTGCAATGGCTATAATTGGATTACTTTTTATAAAAGAGCAGGCAAAAAATGGGGAGAAGATTTAGAAGAAAATATGGCAGAATTAGCCAAAACAGGCATTAAAGGTTATGAGCCAAGCATCGAAAGCAAAGAGATGGCACAACAATTAATACCTGTATTAAATAAATATAACATTGCCTTACCATCTATATATGTAAATAGTATTTTGCATGATGAAACACTTGTAAAAGAATCTATCAGTTCGATAATGGGCATAGCAGAAGTGGTTAAACAGTATGGCACAAAAATTATTGTTACCAACCCAAGTCCTATTAAATGGGGTTCTACCCAGCTAAAAAGTGATGCTCAATTAGCCCTTCAAGCACAGGCAATGGAAACATTGGGCTATCAACTTCGCCAAATGGGTTTAACATTAGCCTATCATACTCATGATATTGAATTAAAGGCGGGTGCAAGAGAGTTCCATCATATCTTGCTCAATACCACTCCTCAAAATGTTTCTTTTTGTTTTGATGTTCACTGGGTTTATAGAGGTTCTGAAAATTCAGAAGCTGCCGTATTTGATGTATTGAAATTATACGGCAAGAGAATTGTTGAACTGCACCTTAGACAATCAGTAGCTGGTATCTGGGCAGAAACATTTACTGCTAAAGGCGATATTGATTATACCAGACTGGCAAAAGAACTTTCAAAAATGAACATCAAACCACATATTGTTATAGAACAATGTTTGGAAACTAATTCGCCCAATACCATGGATGTTGTGAATGCTCATATAAAAGACCTTGCTGCTATCAAAGAGACGTTTTTGTCATAATTTTTAACCTAACATTCAAAATACAGTCCTAAACAATAACAATGGAAAATTCAAGAAGAAAGTTTTTAAAAAATGTTGGTGGCTCAGTTGCAGCTCTTTCAATTGGTGCCAGTGCTAATGCCAACAACGAAATATTACACAAAACGTTGAATAACCATACAAAAGTAAGTGCCAACGATAAAATCAGAATTGGCTTAATAGGCTCGGGTATTATTGGTCATTACGACACCGATACCGCCCTTAAAGTTGATGGTGTTGAACTGGTAGCTGTTTGTGATTTATATACTGGCAGATTAGATAGAGCCAAAGAGAAATGGGGAAACGATATTTTTATTACAAAAGATTACCGAGAACTCTTAGCCAAGAAAGACATTGATGCAGTATTGATTTGCACACCCGATCACTGGCATCAAAAAATGGCAATAGATGCCATGAATGCAGGCAAACATGTGTATTGCGAAAAGCCGATGATTCAGAAAATAGAGGATGGGTATGCTATTATCGAAACTCAAAAGAAAACAGGCAAGGTTTTTCAGGTAGGTAGCCAACGAGCCAGTAGTGTTGCCGTTTTAGAAGCCAAAAAATACTTTGAAAAAGGGGTAATTGGTGAGCTTAGTTATGTAGAGGCTTATTGTGATAGAACAGATGCTAAAGGAGCTTGGCAATATTCTATCCCAACAGATGCCTCGCCAGAGACAATTGATTTTGATAGATTCCTAGGAAATGCCCCTAAAGTCCCTTTCAGTGCCGAACGTTTTTTTAGATGGCGAAACTACAAGGACTATGGTACGGGGTCGGCTGGAGATTTGGTTGTTCACTTACTTACAGGTTTGCATACCATCACTGGCTCGATAGGACCTAACAAGATATTCGCTTTGGGTGAAGTAAACTATTGGAAAGACGGACGCGATGCCTATGATTTAATCAATTCTTTTATGTCTTATCCTCAAACTAAAACACTACAATCTTTTCAGTTATACACACGTATCAATTTGGCAAGTGGCGAAGGTAAGGGTGGTTTCGGGCTTAAACTTATCGGTACTGAGGGGGCAATAGATATTGGTTGGAATGATTTTAAAATTAAAACCCTCAAAAGAAGCGTTGCTCCAGGATATGGTGGTTATGATTCTTTTGATAGCTTTTCTGCCCAACAAAAAGAAGACTACAAAAAATGGTATAACGATAAGTATGGCAATTCAAAAGGAGGATACGAAATGGGAAAAACGATTGAATTTACACCTCCTGCCAATTATGATGACAGACTAGACCACATGATAACATTTTTTAATGGTATACGTTCTAACACACCTATACTAGAAGATGCAACATTTGGGCTAAGAACAGCAGGACCGTCTATTGCCTGCAATATCAGTGCTGAAAAAAATAAAGCCTTGAATTGGGATGCAGAGAAGATGAAACTGTTTTAATAATTGTATAGAAATAAATTGATAAGTATCAGTAAATAACTATTTAGCCAATGAAAATTGCCATGTTGGGTTCGGGCTTTATTGCTCGTTTTTATGCCACTTCATTACATGCCCAAAGAAGAAAAGATTTTATTTATACCGTTTATTCTAGGAATATCGACAAAGCCAAACGATTTGCAGAAGATTATCATTTAGCCCATTTTACAGATGAGATGGATGAAGCTATCAATCATCCAGAAGTGGATGTAGTATTGATTTCGTTGCCCAATCATTTACACGAAATAGCCGTAAGTGCTTGTGCTAAAGCCAAAAAACACGTATTGTGTACCAAGCCTTTGGGTAGAACAGCCGCAGAAGCGGAACGTATGCTACGCTTGGTAGAAGAAGCTGGAATTTTTGCAGGCTATCTAGAGGATTTATGCTATACTCCAAAATTCCTAAAGTCAGTTGCTAGTGTACAGCAAGGCAGTATTGGCAGAGTACTCTGGACAAAATCTAGAGAGGCACATCCTGGCCCACATAGCGATTGGTTTTGGGACAAAGAAAAGTCTGGTGGTGGGGCAATTATCGACTTGGCTTGCCACTGTGTAGAAATCAGCAGGAATTTTATCGGTAAAGATATAAAGCCTATTGAAGTAATGTGCTGGGCAGATACCCAAGTACATCCTATAGAAGCCGAAGACCATGCTATTGGTTTAGTAAAATTTGAAAACGGAGCTATCGGACAGTTTGAAGTAAGCTGGACTTTTAGGGGGGGTATGGACCTGCGAGATGAAGTAGTGGGTACAGAAGGCTCTATTTGGCTTAATAGTTTTTTAAGAACTGGTTTTGAGGTATTTAGTACGGGAAAAGGTGCGAATTATGTAGCCGAAAAAGCTGAGGTTAATAACGGGTGGCTATTCCCTGTAGGCGACGAAGCCCATGAACTGGGTTATCCGAATATGTTTACCGATATGTTCGATGCTATTGAAAATAACCGCCTACCTCAAGAAACCTTTTATGACGGCTATGTGGTAAATGCCATTTTAGATGCCGCTTTCTTGTCTGCCAAAAGTAAACAATGGGAGAATGTAAACCTACCAATTTGGCGAGGTTTGACAGACCAAACAAAACCCTCTGTTTATAAAGAATATGATAATGACCACTGGCTGGTAAAAGAAGAAGTGCTACCAAATGGTGATAAAAAGGTTATTCTAAAGAAAAAAGCAACGGGTGAAATTATTGAAATAGCCACTGTAGCCTAGGCTTGTTCAGTTATTACTTTCGCCTTTGCGATATTGAACAGGCGAAACGCCCATTTGCTGTTTGAATAATCTTGAAAAATAAAATGGGTCGTCGATACCGATTTCAGAGGCAACTTCATTGATGCGTAAAGTACTGAAATGAAGCAATTGACAAGCTTTCTGAACGCGTAAATGATTAAAGTATTCGATTGGAGCATAGCCAGTATCTTCCTTGAATTTTCTGGAAAAGAAAGATATTGAAAGGTGGGCTGACTGGGCGATGTCATCAAGCGTTAGGGTGTTAGAAAGGTTCTCTTGCATAAACTTAATGGCTTTGTCGGTTGAACTCGCGGGTTGATTTTTATCATTTATTTTCTGAAAAAACTCTGGTGAAATAAAAGTAGATAGATAATAAGGCAAAGTGAGGTTAGCAAATAACAGATTTGTAGTACTGTAGCCCTTTAGTAACGTATTGGCTATTTGTTTGAACAGTTCATTTCGTTCATCCGAAAACCCTACTTGAACACTCTGGCTAACATTATTCATAATCGCTTTTGTTGCATCATTGGTGTTGTTCCCTTCTAAATGAAACCAATAAATAGTCCATGGATTTTGTGCGTCTGCACCATAAGAATGAGGTATATTTTTGGGGATAACGAATATTTCTCCAGCCGAAACACCAACTATATCATTTTGAATTTTAATCCAGCCTTTACCATGAGTGCAGTAAATTAAAATTGTTTCTGAAATACCTTGTGGACGCTGATAATAATGATGTAATGCTTTGGGGTAAAAGCCCATTCGAGTTATATAAAGGTATTGAATTAATGGCAAAGCTTTAATGGTATTAACTACCATTTTGGGTATTTCAATAATTAGTTCACCTTCAAAACCACTACTTTTTTGCATAGTTATATTCCTTTTTGATAAAAGTAAAATAATCCATGGAATTAGTAAAATCGTTTAGGTATTATTTCTTTGAATAGACGAATTTTGTATTAATAAAATACAAAATCAATTATCTCAAAATAGAAAATGAATAAGAAAAAAATCAATTTCAAAGAAAAAATAAGTATTCATCTTATTAAATATCAGGATATTGCAAAAAATTGTTTGTTATTTTTTGTAATAAACCTATTTACAATAAGTTTTGTGAAGGCTCAGTATTCTTTTGCAAAATGGACAGATAGTGAATTGATTTTAAACAACGGATTTGTCCAGAGAAATATAAAGCTACCAAGTGCATCAGGAAGCGTTGGTACAACCTCTTACAAACCTGTAGTAGGTATTTTTAAGTACTTTGAAAAGAATAATCCAGAATTTCAATTTGAGATTAACGATAAAATATATGCTGGAAAAGGTAATTGGACTTTGATTGGTATTCAAAAAATTACTGATACCAAACAAGGAGATGGTGCAGCTGTGACAATTCTGAGCGAAGACAAACAAGTAGAACTTACGCTCAAGTATTTACTATACCCTAATTTACCAGTGATTCGTAAAAGCTTGGTAATTAAAAATTTATCAGATAAAAGTGTATCATTAGAATCAGTAGATATTGAAAAATTTAATGTAACGGGCTACTATGCAACTACATTCAGTTGGATTTGCCACGACTATGGCAGAAGGCGTTCTATCGGTCCTTATGATGGGAATATGCAAGACGCCCTGCTAACAGTACACAATAGCGATTGGCAACAAGGTATAGTAATTGGCAACGAAGCCGCTGGAGTAATTAAACATACCTCAGTTTTTTGGCAAGAACCAACAATCTGTAGCGGATTAACACACAAGGATTCTCGTTTCCCTTTTAGAAAACATATCCAACAAGGGCAATCCTTTGAAACACCCCAAGTATTTACAATGGTTTATAATAACCATAAAGACCCAGACGAAATACTTAATACCGCTGTGCCAGATTTTGTACGTAGACATGTTGGAATTAGGCTATCAGAATTATCGCAAAAGCCCACTTTTATCTATAATACTTGGGTGCCTTTTCGTAAGGATATTAACGAAAAATTGGTCATGGAATTGGCGAAATCTGCTGCGGATGCTGGCATGAAGGAGTTTATTATTGACGATGGCTGGAATGATAATTATGGAGATTGGATGATTGACAAGAAGAAGTTTCCAAACGGCCTAAAACCTGTGTTCGACTATATCAAATCTTTAGGAATGAAGCCAGGCTTATGGGTAAGCGTAGGCAGTGCGTCGCCCGATAGTAAAGTTTATAAAGAACACCCAGAATGGTTTGTATTAGACCAAAATCTAAATCCTGCAAATTTGCATGAAGATGATTTAAAAATGAGAACGGCTTGTTTTAGTACGGATTGGTATAATTATATCAAAAACGTTTTGATGAAACTATCATTAGAATACGGACTTGAATACCTGAAACTCGATTTTACTGTTGTGACTAGTCCATACAGATTTGGCAAAGAAAATACTGGATGTTATGCTAAAAACCATCAGCACAAAGATCAGCATGAATCATTTTATATGAATTATGAAAACGTTTGGAGGCTTTTTGATGAATTGCACGCAGCAAAACCCAACTTATTTATTGATTGTACCTTAGAAACAATGGGAGGGTTGCAACTGATTGACTATGCCATGTTGAAACACGCTGAAGGTGATTGGCTATCTAATTTTTATGGCCCACCCGACGAAAATGTTGATTTAAAAGTAAGAAATATGGCATGGTGGCGTTCGCCTGCTATCCCAGCAACCGCATTGGTAATTGGGAATCCTGAAATGCAAGATGTAGGTTGGGAAATGCACATTAAGTCTCTGGCAGGTGCTTTGCCTATCATGTTAGGTGACCCAAGAAAACTATCGACACCCGATTTTAAAAAGTATAGGAGCTATGCAGACTGGTTACAGGCAATGGAAAACAAACACCAAATAATGAGTTTCAGACAAGATTTAGCGGGCTTCGGCGAACCTAAAGAAGGCTTATGGGACGGTTTTCAGCGAATTAATACCGATACAAAATCGGGTGGTATTATAGGTGTATTTAAACATGGAAGTTTAGAAACCGAAAGACTCGTAACCCTAAAATACCTCAACCCTGAAAGAAACTATATCATCAAAGAAGCCATTTCGGGTAAAAAAATCATTCAAGCAACAGGCAAGCAATTATCTGAAACGGGTTTTAAAGTAAAAATAAACGAGCAATACAATGGTCAGCTTTTTGAGATAACTGTTTTTTAAACATTAACCAATGAATTTCTAGCTTTTTTAGTATAACCAAATATTAATCAATAACAACATGGCAAGGCAATTATTAAATCCAGCTCAGATAGAACAATACAATCAAGACGGATACTTGATTCTTAAGGGTTTCTTTGACCAAGAAGAAGCTTCAAAATTATACCAAATAGCAATAGACGATAGTACCGTTAGCAAAAATGCCATCAATGTAAATGATAGTTCGGGCAAACGCAGTAAACTTTCGTTATGGTACAAGCCTGGGAATGATATTTACGGATTGCTGACTAGAAGCGAAAGCTTGGTTAATGCAGTTGATAAGTTGTTGGACGGCGATGCTTCTGTTTGCCATTTTCATTCAAAACTCATGCAAAAAGAACCACGTGTAGGCGGTGCTTGGGAGTGGCATCAAGACTATGGTTATTGGTATAAAAATGAGTTTTTATTGCCCGATCAAATGATGTCGGTAATGGTAGCCATTACCAATGCCAACCCAGAAAATGGTTGTTTGCAAGTAATTAAGGGGTCGCATAAAATGGGAAGAGTAGAGCATGGTTTTTCGGGCGAACAAGTTGGGGCATCGCAAAGATATGTCGATTTAGCCCTACAAACTATGGATTTAGTGTATGTAGAATTAGAGGCTGGCGATGTACTATTTTTTCATAGTAATTTATTACACCGTTCAGAAGCCAACCTATCTGATAAACCTCGTTGGTCGATGATTTCATGTTATAATCGTGCTTCTAATATTCCTTATAACGATTCTGCCTCTTCTAATTCAAGCATCACCCCAATTGATATTGTACCAGACGAAGCATTGCTAACGTGGGAAACTGCTGGACTAAGCGAAGAGGCTGCTGACTTTTTACTTAAAGAAGCAGATGTTGCTTTGAAGTAGAATTATTAATTTTATAAATACGCAACTTAGCAGATTATGAAACTTAAATTTTATGCCCCTCATTGGGGCAATACACTTCCTTTTCACACTTTTTGCCAGAATGTAAAATCTGCTGGCTACGATGGTGTAGAAATGCACCTACCTTTTGAAGAAGATGAAAAACAAGAAATCTTGAGCGTACTAAAAGATTTTGAACTTGAGTTTATCGGGCAATATTGGCAATCTCATGAAAAAAATATTGACGAACATGCACAAAACTACGAGAAGTACTTAAAAAACCTTATTGCAGCCAATCCGATTTTTATCAATTGCCAAACTGGGAAAGATTACTTTAGTTTTGAACAAAATAAGCAATTATTTGATTTGGCAAGGAGTATTAGTCAAGAAACGGGTGTACCTATTATTCATGAGACACATCGTGGAAAAAGTCTGTTTGCGGCTCATATTACCTATGAATACCTTACAAAAATCCCTGATTTACGCATTTGTTTAGATATTTCTCATTGGTGCAACGTCCACGAGTCATTATTGGATGATCAGCAAGAAGCTGTAACCCTAGCGATAGACCATGCCAATCACATTCATAGCAGAGTAGGCCACCCTGAAGGACCTCAAGTTAACGACCCAAGAGCCCCAGAATGGAAAGAAACCTTAGATACACATCTGGCTTGGTGGGATAAAGTAGTAGCAACCCATGAAAAAAAAGGAACTCAACCAACTGTTACTACCGAATTTGGCCCAGCTACTTATATGCCCGTACTGCCTTATACACAAATGCCTGTCGCTAACCAATGGGAAATAAATGTATATATGATGAATTTGTTGAAAGAGAGATATAACGCTTAATTGAGGATAATCTATTCGTTTCTATGCTTCTCAAACAATCGACTATATACCCATTTATCTAATTTCAGATTTTTGATAATGGGTTGATGATAAGGCATTTTTGATAGCTCATTAAACGTATTCCATAGTTTTTGAGAGCGTCTGTTAAGCGTAAAAACATTTCTGAATACCTGAATCACTACTTTTTCTAGGGCATGGTATTTCTTTTCAATTTTCTTTCCAGTGATAACAAATCATAACTCAAGTAATCAAAATTACCTAAACGATGATGAATCGATAAATTCAATATCCTAATTTCAGCATGCAATGATGTGCCGAGGTCTTCTTGAAAAGCAACTAGAATCTCGTTGACAAATTGCAGTGCTATGATATAATCTTTTATAAAATAGTAAAGCCTAGCCCAAGTGTTTGATGTTGCTCAAATAAATCTATCAACTCATAAAAAATAGCGATACTCCCTTTTGAATTGCCTACTGCCAAAAAGTACGTGGACAGGAAAGGAACTTGGTATGAAATTCAAAATAAATGGTTGCAAGATGTAGGGTGCCCAGATGGCGTTTTTGCCCCTTTTGATATTGATGCTACCATTAATTCTGCCTATGTAGTAGTAGGACTATTGTATGGAATGATTATTTTGGCTAGGTAATATAATGAGATTGTACGCAAAAGATTTCCAACATTTATTTGTGTATTTAGAAAAGTTAAAAATGTAAAATTATCTGAATAAGTCATTAAATAGCTTATTCAGATAATTTTCATACCGACACTACAATATATGAAGATATGATTATAATTACAGTGACGAAGTATCACTTAATTTTTTTGAAATAGTGACAGAAGCATTAAGTAAATTTTTAATAATTTCATTTTCTCTGGAAATGGGGCATCTATACTCTGGGAGAAATATACTAAGTCCAGCCACAACTTTATCATTCCTAAAAATAGGCACGGCAAATCCTTTTAAATGTTTATCCTTGAATGATGTCTTGGAAACCCCTTCTTCCTTAATCTTTGTTAAGGCATTGGTTAGGCCTTTCAAAGTAGTTGCTTCTTCCCAGATTAATTTATCAGGCAACCCATTTTGTTTTAAGAATCTATCTAAGTCTTTAGGTGAAAGGTAGGCAATCAATAAGCGTCCACTAGCGGTTTCATAAACGTTTCGTTCCGACCGAATCTGTACTTGAATATCATGATTAGAATTTACTACGTGCAAAATATATCGTTTAAAATTCTGTAATACACCTAATATACACGATTCGTTCAGGTTTTTCGTTAGCTCATCCATCACATCTTTAGCGGCATTTACTAAATCTTTTTCATACGAAACTTCATTGGTAAGACTATATGCCGAAAGCCCTAATTTGTAGCCCTTTTTCTTGCCGATATGTTCTAAATAGCCTTTAGATACCATCGTATTGATGATATTGGCTACTGTAGCTTGATTCAGATTGAGTTCCTCTGAAATCTCGGTGAGTGATATTGCCTGTCCATTCTTTCTAGCTACTAACTCCAGAATGTCGAATGCTTTGATAATTACTTGTACCATACTTTATTATTGTGAGAGTAAATATAATCTTTTTCTGAAAGAAACTAAAAGTTTATGTACAAATTTAGTTTTCACTGGAAAATTTAAAATATAACCATTTTAAGGCTAAAACATATGTGTTTATTCAAATATTAACTATGAATTGTACTATTATAATAATACAATCTTGTTTTTTTACTATTTATAAATATTTTTATTCAAATGTTTGCTTGCTATTTTTATGTTTAATAATATTGTATTGTGATAGTATTATTCAACAATGATAAAGTATAATCAAGTATCCAATGAAAACAATATTTACAAAACAATCTAAAAAGTATCTATCTTGGATTATTTTATGGATTTTGGTACTGCCTGCAACAGCCCAAACAATCTCGGGTACAGTATCTGATGAAAACGGACAAGCTCTGCCCGGTGTCAACATTATTCAAAAAGGAACATCTATCGGAGTTACAACCTCTGCAAATGGAGTTTATAGTATAAAAATTGCCAATCCAAATACGACGCTTATTTTTTCTTTTGTTGGGTATTTTTCTCAAGAGATTATTGTAGGTAACAAAAAAATAATTGACGTTTCATTACTTCCTCAAGCCAATGCCCTTGAAGAAATCGTCGTAGTTGGTTATGGAACACAAAAGAAGAAGGACTTAACAGGTTCAATTGCCTCGGCAGATCTTGTTGCCTTTAAGGAATCGCCGAATGTAAGTATTTTACAATCTTTGAAAGGCTCTTTGCCTGGTTTAACAATTAGTCAAACTAATCGTGCCGGCGATGAAGCATCAATCAATATAAGGGGTACTTCTACTTTAAACGGTAATACTTCTCCATTGATTATTGTTGATGGAATTATTTTCAATGGTCGTCTTTCTGATATTGCTCCTGCTGATGTAGCGAATGTAGATGTTCTAAAAGACCCAAGTAGTAAGGCCGTTTATGGCTCTCAGGCAGCCAATGGGGTAATTTTAATTACTACAAAATCGGGAAGAACTGCAACAAAACCCACTATTACTTACTCTGGCAGTTATGCTGTTTCATCTCCGACAGTGAATGCGAAGCTACTCCGAAGAGATGCCTTTTTAGAAAAAATAAAAGATATAAACTATCTAAAAGCATTCACCAAAGAATCAGGCTATACTGTACCAGATCCTACTTGGACATTTGCCAATTCTGAGCTTTTTCCTGTATCCTTGGCGGGCGTTAGTACTGATAATGACTTTGATTGGTATGGGGCATTAACACAAAATTCAATTATTACTAATCATGCACTCAGTATTTCAGGTGGTTCAGACAAGACAAACTATTTTATGTCTGGGGGATATACCAATGAAAAAGGGTTTATCAAAAATGATGATTATGGACGATATACCATACGTATTAACTTAGATACTGAAGTTGCTAAATGGCTAACATTAGGAGCGAATACGTCAGGCTCGTTTACTAATTTTTTTAAGGATGCTCCAGATATGAACTCAATTGTAGGTACAAATCCTTTGGTATTACCAAAAGATGATAATGGAAATTATAGGATTAACCCAATTGGTGATTTTAATGTAAACCCATTTTTAGCAACAGAAAACGACCGATATGAAGTTGAAAATAGATTTGTCGGGAATTTCTACGGAATTGTACGTATCCCTGCTTTGCCCGGATTTAGTTATCGGCTAAATTTTGGGAATAACTTGAAGTTTTTCAAAAACTACTCGGCAAGTATTTACGGAGCTGGGCAAACAGGCTCTGCTTCTAAAAATGATGCAACTCAGTACGACCAAACACTGGATAATATCTTTAATTACTCACATAATTTTGGTAAACATAATTTCAACATAACAGCCGTTTATGGATACAACAAATCGGACTTCAATCGTACAGTTACTTCTGGTACTGGTTTTTCAGATTTAAACTTATCCTACAATAGTTTACAGCAAGCAGAGATTCAAAAAATATCATCTGAAGCTTGGAAAGAATCATTATTGTACCAAATGGGAAGCATAGCCTATAATTATGGAGGTAAATATTTAATAAAAGCAACGATTAGACGTGACGGTTTTAGCGGTTTTTCACAAAACAATAAAACGGGTATTTTTCCTTCAGTTGGACTAGGTTGGGTAATTTCAGAAGAAAATTTCTTCAAGAAAATTCGAGTAATTGATTACCTAAAAATCAGAGGTAGTTATGGCGAAAACGGTAATAAAGTAAGTAGGTATAGTTCACTGGCACGTGTTTCGTCGGATGATGCTTCAAAATATGTTTTTGGTGATGGTGGACTTACTTCTATTGGTAGGTCTGTAGCTACACTGGCTAACGCCGATTTAAAATGGGAGAGAACACGTGGTATTAACATAGGACTAGACTATGCTATACTAAATAACCGTATCGACGGAAACATTGAGTATTATAATTCAAATACTTATGACCTCTTATGGCAAAAAACATTACCACAAACGTCTGGTTTTCAAAATGTATTCACCAATCTAGGTCAAATAAACAATTCTGGATTTGAATTTATGATTCATGGGACTCCATTAAAAACAAAAGATTTTAAATGGGATATAACCCTTAATTTTACCCGTAATCGTAATAAAGTAGTTAGCATTCTAGGGGAAGATAAAAATAACGATGGCATAGAAGATGACCTTGTAGCAAGTGGATTGTTTATTGGAAAACCAATTGGCACAATTTACGATTATGAAGTAAAAGGTATCTATCAACTAGCCGACGAGAAATTAGCAGGTTTTCAGGCAGGAACTTATAAGTTTAATGACCTGAATGGTGATGGAAAAATAACGGCAGCTGATGATAGAAAAATATTGGGCAATAAAGAAGCTGCTTATCAATTCGGTATTCAAAATACGTTTTCTTACAAGCAATTTTCACTGCGTGCTTTTATTAATTCGGTTCAAGGGGGTAGTAATAGCTATTTAAGTGCCAATTACCCTTATGGCTACAACGGTACGTCTGGCAACGCCACTAACTCAAACTGGTTTGATTTCACCGATTTCTGGTCACCACGTAACCCCAACGGCAAATATCCAAACCCATGGGTATCTTCACCAGCTGGAGGAAGACAGTATTTCCAAAGAAATTTTGTAAGACTACAAGACATCTCATTGTCGTATAGTCTTACCGATAAAGTCGCCAAGAAAATAGGTGCTACTAACGCAAAAATCTTTGTGAGTGGTAAAAACCTATTCACGTTCACTAAATGGGACGGTTGGGACCCTGAAACTAATACGACATTAACTCCTACAGATGGTAGCACTGTCAACACGGCCTTAGGCGTAACCTCTATTAATGCTTTCCCTGTCCTAAAATCATATTCTTTGGGTCTTGAAATTACTTTTTAAACCCTCTAATCTCACTCAGAAAGAGGAGACTTTAATTGAATAAATCAACTAAGACTTTAAAAAAATGAAAAATAATATATTTAAAATATTTCTTTTGGCAAGCGGTTTGTTGCTCAACACAGGTTGTAACGAAGAAGAGTTTTTGAAAGAAGTTCCCTTAGATTTTTATAGTCCACAAAACTCATTTATTAATGCTGGAAACTTTGAGGCCGCTCTTACCGATTTATATGCCAGAGTACGTGCCATTCAGAGTGTAGATGCTGGTGCAACTATTTATTCAGAAGTATTAGGTACAGACTTGGCTTTCAATGCACGTTTGGCAACAGATCGTTTGGGCAGCTACGCCGTTGGGTTAACCCCACAGGGCGATATTCCAAAGCAGCACTGGATTCGTTGGTACAAGATTATCTCGAATGCTAACACAATTATTTCACGGGCGGCAAAGTCAAATTTGACCGATGCCCAAAAGAAAACATTTAGTAGTGAAGCCAAATTGTTTAGGGCTTATGCTTATTTCAAATTGGTGCATTTATATGGGAACGTGCCTTTGATTATTGATGAAGTAAGCACTCCTAAAAGTGATTTTACAAGAACCCCAAAAGATGATGTGTTAAAGCAAGTTGTGGCAGATGCCACCGATGCAGCGACCAACTTACCAAATGTTGATGCTGTAAAAGACGGAAAACTGAACAAAGCAGTAGCCAATCATTTACTGGCAGAAACGTATATTGCCCTTAAAGATTACGACAAAGCCATTGCTACTGCTACCGAAGTGATTGAAAAATCGAATTTAAAATTGATGACCGAGCGTTTTGGTAGTTTGAAAAACCAACCAGGTGACGTATTCTATGATTTATTCAGAGTGGGGAATCAGAACCGAAAATCAGGCAATACAGAGTCTATTTGGGTGATTCAGTACGAGTTAGATATAATCGGAGGTGTATTAACCTCATCTGGAACGGGTATGAACAACTTAGAAAGGGTAGCTGCTCCTGCTACATTCTCAATGTCTGACCCTGATGGGAAACCTGCTTTAGTTGATGGTGCTTCGGCTTCCACTTTAAATTCTGGAGGTAGAGGGGTTGCTTTTGTTCAGCCTACTGATTACTGGACTTACGAAATTTGGGGGTTAGACCCAAAAAAAGATAACCGTAAACTGGATGCTTCGGTGACTGATATTAGAACATCGCCATTTAACATTCCAAGAGATTTTATTTATACTAACCCACTTTCAACAAGATTTTTTGGCAAAAGCTTAATTGACTTCCCAGCACCAAACTGGAATAATGCTACAAGTAGATGGCGTTGGTTTCCTTATCCATCTAAAATCACTACTCCGGGTCAACACCCAGCAGGTGTGGTTCAAGACCAAACTAAATTAACCTTGAAAACGTCGGCAGGTGCTACTTTCAGAGATATGTATATGATTCGCCTGCCCGAAACTATTTTGTTGAGAGCAGAAGCTCAGTTACTTAAAGGCAATACTTCCGCCGCCGCCGCCGATATCAATCTGGTGCGAAACAGGGCTAAAGCCAAACCTGTAACAGCCGACGAAGTAACGCTAGATTATATTTTGGATGAAAGAGCTAGAGAATTAATGTACGAAGAAGACCGCCGTATTACGCTTTCACGCATGGGGAAATTGGTAGAAAGAGTTAAAAAATATAACGCACTTAGCGGACCAACGATACAACCTTTCAATGCTTTATTCCCAATTCCATATTCAGAAATTGAGGCTAACAAAGATGCAAAACTTGAACAAAATCCAGGATATTAGGCATTAAAGATAATCTTAATTTCAAAGAAATAATGAATGACTCTGCTACAATCACTGTAGATAAAATTAAACAAGCAAAGTAAGGTAATAAGTATTAACGCGATATTAACACAACTCTGTAATGATGTTTAAAAATAATAAAATCCTACTTTTAGCTGTGCAATTACTCTTTACTACAAAAGGGTTCACACAGTTTATAGATACATCGAGCGATAGAGTAAAAACCCCTTTTTCGATTGCTTACAAGAAAATCGGAACGGTAAAACCGCGTTCAACTAAAGAAATTGTATCCTCAAGAATTACTGTAGGTTGCGAAACTTTGGATAGAGATTATACTGATTTTAATGCTTATAAGGCATATTTACCTGCATTGGGCATTAAAAAAATAAGATTGCAAGCTGGCTGGGCCAAAACCGAAAAAGTAAAAGGCATATATGATTGGCAATGGCTGGATGAAATTATTGATTTTGCCGTAGCCAACAATATAGAACCTTGGTTAGAGACATCTTATGGAAACCCCATCTACGAAGGTGGCGGAGCAAAGGGTTTATTGAATAGTATCATGACCTCGCCAGAAGGATACGCAGCTTATGACCGTTGGGTAGAGGCGATGGTTGTTCGCTACAAAGGCAAAGTAAAAGAATGGGAAGTATGGAACGAGCCAGATCACCCAATGCAAAATAATAGTCCAGAAACAGTAGCAGCCTTAAATATACGCACAGCAGAAATTATCAAAAGAATTCAGCCTGAGGCTAAAATTGCAGGTTTGGCTTTTGCATCGCATACCAATACTGAATATTTAGATCGCTTTTTAAAGCCAATTGCTGAACAAGGAAAACTAGATTTGTTTCATTGGATTTCATATCATAGCTACGCTTTTCGTCCAGAAGATTCTTACAAAGGAGTGATGGCTTTGAAAAAAGTAATTGATAAGTATTCTAAAACCCTTTTACTGAGACAGGGCGAAAACGGAGCTCCGTCAAATTATATTCCGAGCTATGCTCTTGATAAGTATTATTGGACAGAATACTCTCAGGCAAAATACGATATGCGTCGCCTATTAGGCGATTTAGGTAGGGACATCGAAACCTCTGTTTTTACTATTATAGATATTAGGTACGAAGGAAAAGAACCAGTTTTGAATATGAAAGGCATCATTCAATCAGACTTAACCAAAGCCGCTATTCGCCCAAAAGTAGCGTATTATGCCTTACAAAATTTAGCTTCAATTTTTGATAATTCATTAGAACTGAACCCAAATGTTAAATTCAGTACTGATGCCAAAGAATCTATTTCGGTCTTTGGTTATCAAAACTTAACCACTAAAAAACAAGTAATTACTCTTTGGTTGGATGCTCAAACACCCACCAACGATTTTTTAACAAAACCAATCGATTTAACCATTGAAGCAGGCAATTTCGTAAAACCAGTTTTGGTAGATTTAATGACAGGGCATATTTATGAAATACCAAAATCAGCTTGGAGCAGAACAGGAAACCGCTATAGTTTCAAGCAAATTCCAGTGTACGACTCGCCTGTGTTAATTATAGAAAAAGAGCTTTTAAGTATACAAAATAGATAATTAGTAAACTCTAAAATCATATTTATAATAAAGTTGGGATAAGCATGGGATAAATGATGGGAGATGTCATTTCTAACTATAAAGTCATTCAAACAAAAAATGAATAAAAAACCCTTTTATATTTCTTTAATCTTGATACTGATTTTATACGTTTTAGAAGTACAAGCTCAGGTTGTATCTATTAAAACGGCTAGCTTTCTTACGGACGAAGACTGGAAAAAATTGCCAGAGCATCCCAGGTTATTTGCAAACGATGTTAGAATAGCATCATTAAAACAACAGAAAGATGATGTAACTAATCAACTTTTAGCATTACTTAAAACAGATGCAGATAAAAAGCTAGTTGCCGAAAAAATCGTTTATCCAAACGCCATTAATACTTTTGGTACAGGTAGAAATGTACAAGGCAGAATACTTTCGTTGGCATTGAGTTACAGAATTTTTGGTGATAAGCAGTACCTAGAAAAAGCTAAAGCAGAAGTACTTCAATTAGCGGCATTAACAAACTGGGGTACAGGGCATTTTTTGGATGTAGGAGAAGCCTGTTTGGCGGCAGGTGTTGCATTTGACTGGCTTCATGATGAGTTTACGGCTTCTGAAAAAGAATTAATTATAAATGCCATTATCAATAAGGCTCTTTTGCCCTCATTAGAAGTAAAAGAGGCAGAAAATAACAAAAGTTGGGTTAATGGTAATTTCAATTGGAACCCAGTTTGTCATGCAGGATTGACGATTGCGGCACTTTCAATCGCTGAATATGAACCAAAATTAGCACGGCAGATTGTAGAACGAGGCTTAAAAAATATTCCTTATGCTGGTGTAGAATACGCACCAGACGGTTCATATCCAGAAGGGCCAAGTTATTGGTCCTACGGAACTAGTTTTTATGTGTTTGAAATAGAAGCGTTGCGGTCAGTATTCGGTAAAGCTTTTGGCATAGACAAAATGGAAGGCTTTTTGAAAACTGCCGACTACAACAATCAGATGGTTGGTCCTACAGGTGAAGATTTTAACTATTCAGACTATCACATCGAAAACCTTAACGAACCCATTATGCTATGGTTTGGGCGAGAACTAAACCGATATGATTTAGTAAAAGATGAACTGAAGGATTTGAGTAATCTATACCAAACCACAGTGAAGGGTATTGATATAGCGAGAGGCAAAAAAGTAATACCAAACAGGCATTTTCCACTTGAGATACTCTGGTGGAAACCAAGCCTTAAACAAAAAATAAATACGAAAGCCCCTGTGCATTGGACAGCCAAAGGCGGGCTTCCAATGGCTGTAATTCGTTCGGGATGGGACGACGCCAATGCCAGCTTTATAGCCATAAAGGGCGGAACACCTAATAATTCTCATGGACACATGGATGTTGGCAGTTTTGTACTTGAAGCTGATGGAGTACGTTGGGCATTGGATTTGGGTACAGAAAATTATGATAAAATGCGTGCTGCAAAGTTGGACTTATGGGATTATTCGCAAAACAGTAATCGTTGGACAACCTTCCGTTGCGGGCCAGAAGGGCATAATATATTGCGGTTTAATAATGCTCGTCAAGATATTTCTGGTTTTGGTGTACTAAAACCAACGAAACAAGGGATGAACACAAATGAACTAGATCTTAGTACGCTTTATGCCTCTCAAGTAGAAAAAGTAATCCGTAAAATTGAATTACGTTCAGATAAATCAATGGTGATAGAGGATACTTGGAAAACAAGGGCAAATAGTGTTGAGGCCAGCTTTCAATGGCTTACAAAAGCAAAGGTAACACTTACTTCTTATGGAGTTTTGCTTGAACAGGATGGTAAATCATTAAAACTGAAAGTGGAAAATAAGGGTGATAAAATGATATTACCCGAAATTATCATAGAAGATGTTTCAAAACCACAAAATATACAAGATTCACCAAACCCTAATTTGACTAGAATTTTGATAAAAGTTGTAACCAATGCTCATTCAATCGGTAACATTCAGATTAGAACTTATCCGAGTGCTGTGAAATTTCAGTAAAAGGACGGTGAAGCTAAAATCAATCAGACAGAATAATTCTCCCCTTTTTATAAGAGTATGAAAGACCAATACAAGGAATAAAAATAACCATCAGAGTAATGAAAAAATATATTTTAATACAATTCCTTTGGGTGCTGGGCTTAGCTAACGTGCAAGCGTCTTTTCAAAAAAGCAAACCAACAAATGATAAATTGGATACTGAAGCCATTGCAAAACTTGTACTTAAAAAAGGGTTATCTGAAATAGACTTAGGTTTGTACCCTGGCAGTTTGTTGATGCAAGGCATGAGTGAACTTGCTGCCACACAAAAAGATGCTAGTATTTTAAACCAAACTGTGGGTTTGTTTGAGGATTTTAAATCTAAGAAAATAAAAGGTAGAGGAAGCCTTATTAGCTACGAGGCTGGGGGTTCGGGAGTGG
The DNA here is from genome assembly GCF_031456255.1 of Arcicella sp. BE140. Classification (NCBI taxonomy): domain Bacteria; kingdom Pseudomonadati; phylum Bacteroidota; class Cytophagia; order Cytophagales; family Flectobacillaceae; genus Arcicella; species Arcicella sp. BE140. The sequence continues at coordinate 46,576 of NZ_JAVDUE010000006.1, forward strand.
CTTACTTGAATTTTTTGAAAAAGACGAATCTTTTTTCAGATCATGTTTTGGAATATGCCAACAAGATGTACAAAAATCAAAAGCGTACTTCGGAGGGGCTTCTGACAGCCCCGTGGCTTAAAGACAGCCTTGACCAATTTATGATAGACTGTGCTTTTCCAGTAACACCTTATATGCTTTACAGTGGTTTAGCTTTCAATAAACCCGAATACTTAGATTTGGCTGTTTATCAAACAGTAGAGATGTTTAGAATACTAAAAGACCCAAACGGGTTAATACATCAAGGTAGAGGATTTGTTGGGCTAAAATCTATTTCAGAAGATAATTGGAGCCGTGGAAATGGCTGGGGAGCTTTAGCATTGGCTACATTAGTACGAGATTTGCCTGATTCGCACCCACGAAAACAAGAAGTAAATGAACTGGCAAAAAGTTTTTTTTTGGCAGTTCTAAAATACCAAAATCAGCAAGGACTTTGGAATCAGGAAATGACCGACCACACTTCATACATTGAAACTTCGGGTAGTGGTTTGATGCTTTTTGGGATTGGTATCTGTATTGAAAAAGGTGTTTTAGCCAAGTCATATTTGCCTCAATTTATTAAGGGTTTAAGTGGCTATACTTCGTACATCTCTTCCGATGGCTCTGTGAGTAATACTTGTTCTGGATGCTTATGTCCTGGGAAAGGGACTAAAAAAGACTATATCAAAAAAGAGTGGAAGCTTAATGACCCACACGCTTTTGGACCTGTAGTTCTAGTTTTTACACAAGCCTCTAACATGGGCATCAAAGAGATTACACTCCCCAAAAGTATGGGTTGCTATGTTACCGATTTTGGTAAACCCATTAAACCACAAACCTACATACGTTACATGCCCGAAGCCAATGGTAATATTCTTTGGGAAAACGATAGAGTTGCCTTTAGGGTATATGGGTCTCCTGTAAAAGACAGAGTTAGTAGCGGAATTGATGTTTGGACAAAATCTGTTGATTATCCCATCATTGATAAATGGTATAGTCTGAATGCCCAAGGAGTAGAATATCATATAGACCACGGCGAGGGTTGTGATTTTTTCCATGTAGGTTTCAGTCGTGGAGATGGCGGAACAGCAATTTGGCATGATAATAAACCTTATATCTCCAAGCCTTATATAAGCCATCGCATTCTAAAAAATACTGAGGATGAAATTGCATTTGAATTAATTTTCGACCCATGGCAAGTAGGTGATTTCAAAGTTTCTGAACATAAAGTAATTACTATGAAAACGAGGACTAACTTCTTTAAAGTTGTTAGCACTTTTCAGACAGATTCAAAACAACCTCTGACAGTCGGTATTGGCATTGCTTACGCAAAAAAACCTGAGATAATTACTGATGCTAAAAAAGGTTCGCTCACAATTTGGGAATCGTATATGCCCGAAAATGGTGAGTTAGGTACAAGCATTATGATAAACCCAGCTGATTTTAAAGGATTTAAAGATTATGAAAAAGAAAAGTTTATTTTGGTGAAGGCAACCTCAGGGAAACCTATTACCTATTATGTAGGTGCTGGTTGGAACAAAGCTCCACAGTTCGAGACGAAGGAGGATTGGTTGAAATACATAGAGAGCGAATTACCTAAATTGGTTTTTAAATAAATATAATATGAACATTTTTTTTACCAGACGACAAATGCTTGCAATAGCAACTACTATGGCTACAGCTGTAGCTACAGCTTTTGGCAGTAGGGATAAAAAAAGTAATTATCAGTACTTGTTAGCAAAACTAAGTGGTTCGGAGGCGACCTTACCAGAGGGTAAATATATTCCTTTCGACTTGTCATTTGGTGAAATTTCATTAAGGCAAGAGGTGAAATTATCATGGAATCAATCCATTCCTGATAAAACAGAATTTGTTAGATTACGAATTACAAGTGCCACTGATGTGCGTGAAACATTAGTCTTAGAGGTAAGAACTGCCATTTCTGGCAAAAAAATTGCCGTTTGGGATTTTCGCTTTGCAGCATTATTACAGCCCTTTGAACTAGAGATCCCTGCAAAGCATATAAAGGCTGTTTTTTCAGAAGGGGTAACCTTAAGAATGATAGAAGGAACAAAACCTTTTTGGTTTTTTACAGGAAGTTCTTCTGAGAAAACCGCCCCCCAAGCCTATTTACCACACCTTTTAGTGTATGGAGAAGAATTACAAAAAGATGCTTGGAAAGACCGCCTACTTTCGTTTGGCTCGTTACAAACGTTTGGTTGGCAACAAGGCATCGTGTGGGACGGTTTGCTAGACCTGAGCAAACATTCTACCAAAGCAAAAACCGTTTTGGAACAGCAGTTAAACTTGTATTTTGCCAACAATAGCTTGGTGTACTGTAATTTGAATAATATTAAAACCATAGAAAAAATCCATACAGTAGAATCTATTTTGCCATTTGCCATTTTAGCACAAACCAACCCAACACACCCACTTTTAGAAACCGCCATTTCTTTTTGTGAAGCACACGCCAATACACTTGGAGTAATAGCCGATGGAACAGGCAACAATAGAATGGTAAAAACCGAAGAATGTTATACGGTTAGCTATCCTTTAGCAGTTTTAGCAAAAGTCTTGAATCGCCCAGATTTAGTTAAGCTGTCTATAGAGACGTTAAAATCAAGGATTGAAGTGTTAGAAAAAGGTAATAGTATTTATCAAAGAGGAACAGAGCAAGGCGAACTTTTCTTTGAAAATTGGAGCAGAGGAGTAGCATGGTACTTGTTGGGTTTGGCAAAAACTTTAGTGCATTTACCCGAAAGTACAGAGAAAGAATCACTTACAATTTCCTTCAAGAAATCAGTTGAAAAAGTGCTGACTTACCAACAACACAACGGACTTTGGTACAACTTTTTTCACCAGCCCGACACAGGATTTGAAACCTCAGGAACAGCAGGTATTGCTGCCGCTTTGAAGGTTGGTTTTCAACATGGATTTTTGAATGAAACCGCCAAAAAAGCAGCAATGAATGCAAGTATAGGACTTTTTCCCTACCTCGCACCCGATGGCTACCTGACAGGCACAGCCCAAGTAAACAAAGGTGGAGAGGCTTTACAAAAAAACGGATTTAGGGTAATATCCCCATACACATTGGGATTTTTAGCCCATTTAACCATTAAATAAACATGAATAAACTACAAGCACTAGACTACTCTGCCATTATTCTGTACATGATTATCATGTCGGGTATTGGAATTTTTATGGGCAGATTGGTCAAAAATATTAACGATTATTTCAAAGGTGGAAGTGGTGTTTCGTGGATTGCTGGGGGTATCAGTAATTTTATGACCAAATTCAGTACTGTTATTTTTGTAGCTTTTGGTGGCATTGCTTATACAGACGGCTTGGTTGCCATTACCGTACTTTGGGCAACTATTTTTCCTTCGTTAATTGCCATATTTTTCTTTGCTAAACGCTGGAAAAGAACAGGTATCATGAGTCCAGTAGAGTTTTTAGAAACGCGCTACAATGCCCCTATCCGACAAATATTTTCGTGGAGTGGTGTAGTGTTTAAACTACTCGACGACATGATTAAACTCTATTCGATTGGGCTTTTCGTTACAGCAGCATCAGGTATATCTTTTGAAACTGCTGTTATTGGTTGTGGTGTCGTGGTGACGCTCTACACCGTAATTGGGGGCTTCTGGGCGGTTATTGTAACCGATGTGGTACAGTTTGTAATTCTCTTCTTTGCTACATTAATTCTTGTTCCGCTGTCTTACACGGCAGCAGGGGGGATTGAAAATATGCAAGCTGTAATACCACAAAACATGACATGGTTTAATGGTAAAAAAGGAATGCCTTTATGGTTAATTACCTATTATGCACTACTCATTATTCGTTATTTAGGTAATTGGACATTTATTCAACGTTTTTATAGTGCAAAAACCGAAAAAGATGGACAGAAATTAGCGGCGTTATCGGCTTTTTTCTTTTTTATTTTCCCCGTTATTTTTCTATTTCCACCTTTAGCAGCTCGTGTTATTTTACCCAATTTACAGAACCCCGAGATGGCATACGTTAGCCTTTGCTTGGAACTACTTCCTGAAGGCATTATGGGGCTAATGATGGCCGCCATGTTTTCAGCTACGATGTCGGTTCTAAGTGCTGAATATAACGTAACGGCAAGCGTACTTACCCGAGACATTTATCAGAGAGTTTTCAGACCTAACGCCAGTAGTAAAGAGTCGCTTTTGGTAGGTAGGCTTATGACACTCGCTGTTGGGGCAATAGTTACTATAGGAGCCTTGTTCGTGTCAGGTTTTGGTGGTGCTTTTGAAGCCAATAAATTACTAGGAGGTGTTTTTGCAGTTCCGATGATCGTACCTGTGATTTTTGGTGTTTTGATGCGAAAACCTCAACCATGGGGAGCTTTAGCAACATTGTTTTTAGGTACTTTATTGGGCTTTGTTATGAATGCCAATAAAGCCATTAGCTGGGAAGTAGCCACGCTAATAGAAATAGCTTTCTGTATTACCATTTTCACAGTTTCAGGCTTATTTCCATCCAAAGATTCAGCATATAACCAAAAAGTAGATACTTTTTTCCATAAGCTCACAGTGCCTTTTGTACCCGAAAAGGAAACTAATGTAAACGATAAATTCAGAGATACTATCAAATTGATGTACGGCATTGCATTTGGGCTTACAGGGCTTATGTTTATCATCATGGGTTTCCCATCTCGTAACCTTATTAGTGGAAAATTGGCACTCGCTGCAGGGACATTGTGCCTTGTTTCAGCATCTTTCTTATATTTTAGAAAACGTAACCTCCAATCAAAATGAGTTATTTACAAAACAAAGTAGTATTTATTACGGGGGCTTCTAGCGGAATAGGCAAAGCAACAGCCCTTATGCTTTTAGAGGCTGGTGCAAAGGTTTTTGATTTTAGTCGTACCAATCAACTTACTAATGAGATTTCACACGAAAATCTACGGTCTTTTAAAGGTGATGTCAGCTCAGAAACTGATGTGAAAGCAGGGTTTGATGCTTGCTTACAAGCCTTTGGAACAGTGGATGCACTATTGAATAACGCAGGGTTGGGCTTGGTAACCAATGACCTCTCACTTACAGAACTGGACACTTTCGAGCAGATGTTTGATGTCAACGTAAAAGGTGTTTTTCTATGTAATCGTGAGGCATTGAAAATCATGAAAAATAACAAATCGGGGCATATTCTAACGGTGATTTCAATGGGGGGGCAACGCACTAATGCTTCTGCGCCTGTTTACTGTGCTTCTAAATTTGGAGCAAGAGGGTTAAGCAGTGGCTTGGCAGACCAAGCGTTGAAACTAGGCATAAAAGTAACAGATATAAACCCAGGCCCTACTGACAGCAATTATTGGGGAGACCGACAAGTAGCACGCGAGAAATTCCTGAAAGTAGAAGATGTAGCTAAGGTTATTGTTTTTGTACTAGACCAGCCCGACTATGTATTGATCAGAGAAATCAATTTTGATAACATGAAATTTTTAGCATAATGAACACCAACGGACATATTTCTAAATCACCTTTCCCGATTTCGGTTGCCGAAATGAGGGGACGTTACCTTCGACTTTATACAGGTGCAGTAAATGATGTACTTCGATTTAATTATCAAATGCACGCAACCAGTTTGCCAGCTTGTTTTGAACCTCTTAGAGAAGAAATGAAGTTGGCAGGGCTAGCATTTACGGTAAAAGGTGGACCAGACATTACTACCGAAGGGGAATTTGAAATGAGGGCTGAAATGCTAGAAGCTCTATATGAAGATTCTGTAGTAGTATGGGACTGCACTGGTGATAAAGTAACCTCGCAATGGGGCGAAGTAATGACCATGGCAGCCCAAAAAATAGGCTGTAGGGGAGCGGTTATCAATGGAATCAGAGATACTCAGGCTATTTTAGAATTGGGATTTCCTGTGTTTCACCAATTCAAATCAAATACTGGTATGTTAGGACGTTTTAGGATGTACCATTATCTTAAACCAATCCTAATGGGCGAAGTAATTGTAAACCCAGGGGACTGGATTTTTGGTGATATTGATGGCGTAATTTCTATACCACAAGATATCGCCTACGATGTACTTGTTGCTGCTGAGAAATTACTATTCAAAGAAGACGAAATCAGAGAAATGGTAGAAAGCGGCATGAAGCCAACAGATGTTGTGAAAAACGGAGGATATTTTTGATATGGCAATCTTTTTAAATAGTACTGAAAAACAGCGAATTCTTAATGCTCTTGAGCATGGCGATACACTGTTGACTCAGTTTTTCAAAGCACTTCAAGAAAGAGTATATGCAAGAGTAGAATCAGGCACTTTGTTAGGATTCAACCCTACTACCATTTGGTGGCATTCAGCGGCAGAATACCTTTCGGATGCTGCTATGAGTTATGCTCTAAAACCTACGGCAGCATTAGCATATTGGCTTAAAACAGAAACACTAATCATTGTTAGAAAATCGACCTATGATTGGGTTGGTCCAGCCTTTCGTGATCATTCAGAGCCATACACAGGACACCTGGAAACAGCACATCTTTGCTGGGGTATTTCGGCAGTGTACGATTTGGCAAAAGAAGTTTTTACTGAAAGCGAACAAGAAGAAATAAAAATTGCCTTACAAGAAAAAGGGTTAGTCCTGTGCCGTAGATGGATAGCTAAAAACAATCATTTAGCCAATTGGAGAAGTATTTTAGTAAGCGGGGCAATTGTTGCCTCGGTGGTTTTAGCAGACGATAAATCAGTCAATGAATTATTACCCGAAGTAACACTTTGTCAAGATGCCTTGCAAGAGGATGGTTCGTATGGAGAATCGTTGCAGTATGGAAATTATTTATTACTGGCTTTGACTTTTGTCAATGAAGCCATCATTCGGAGTAATACCAATAAAGAAACTTCATTAGCCAATGTAGGAAATTCAATAGCATGGTTTGTTAACAGTATGTTTTATTCTAAACCATTAAAAGGTTGGGGTGATGAACCTAGGGCCAGAGCAGCAAACTTTAATGATAGTGCTGCCATATTTCGCCCCTCTGGAGATGTACTCCTTCACATTGCAACTAGAAGCAATGTCGAGGAAGAAAGGGGTTTGGCAAAATGGCTTTTTGAAAAATATTATAGTGCTATACCCACCCAAGGACCACATGATTTGGCTACTTTGGGCATGAGAAACGATTGGGGTTTTCTGACCTTACCTTTGTTAACTTACGAAACAAAAAGTATTTCACCAGAGCAAGCAAGTTTAGCCCTAACGGCATCATTCAGTAATGGAAATGCTTTTATTCGAGATGCTTGGGATGGCAAAACAATCGTTGCCATCAATGGTGGAAGTGAGCCACTTAACGGATTGGGGCATTTGCATGGCGATTTGAATAGTTTCATTTTGGTACATAATCAAGAACGTTTATTGGCAGACCCTGGACACAGCTGTTATCGTAACCTAATTCATGGTTTAGAAAGTAGCTCACAAACACATAATACTTGTACTTTTCTGATAGATAAAGAATCATTAGGCTTGCAAGAAGACTTGGCAAAGGCTTCTTTACTCGAGCAAAAAAGTGTATTCCCAAGAAGAATTATAAGTAATGGAAAAGCTGGCGATAAGGTATTGAGAGGTGATAAACGATTGATTTGTACAAAAGACGATGTGATTTCGGTAATTGGTGCTGAGGTAGCAGAGGCTTATGGTTATCCTATTGAAGAGTTTTCTCGTTTTTGGATTTTAGCAGGGAGCAATACTTTATTCATTGTCGATAAAATCCACGCTGTTGCACCAGTTACTACATTATGGAATTGGGTAGTAAACAACCGAGATGGACAAACAGAATGGCAAAAGGAGAGTGCTTGTTTAACCATAAAACGCCCCCAAGCAGGTATGAAAATTTTTCATGGGGGTAATGGAGATTGGGCTTACCCAGTATATGGTTTTTTGCATGACGCTTATCATCCAGAGCCAAACCAACTAGGAGAGGGGTCTTCTGGCGAAAGTCTATTATTTAGATTTACCGAAAAGGCTAATCAAAGTCGTCGGATGGTTGTTCATGCCATTGCCTTGGACAGTCCTGATAGAATAGAAAAATGGGCATTTGAAGCAAATGAGAACAGCTACACCCTAAAGAGCGATGAAAAGCAATGGACACTTAAACTAGATGGTAGTAGTGAAGATAGTTTTTCTATGGTTTCTGGTCATGGTAGAACCTGGAAAATACAAAAAGAAGGAGAACAATACCAACTGAAACACATTCAATAATGGCAGTAGAAACAAATATACTTGGAATGATGGGGGTAGACCATCCGGCATTAGCCGCTGATGATGTCGAATTACTAACTACTTGGTACTGTGAAGTATTGGGTTATCAGCCTTGGTTTGAATATAGAACTACCGAACCACCAAAACTTGTGTGGATGCTAAAAGCCCCAGACGGAACTTTGCTCGAAATTATGCCAAAAGACGATACATCGAGGCAAAAACGCACTACTTGGACGCCCGGTTGGTCGCATTTGGCTTTGAGGGTAAAAGATATAGAGCAAGCCATTTGTTATTTAGACCAACACAATATTACATGGGCTGGCGAACTTTCAAACGCAATTGGTGGTGGAAGAGTCCGTAATTTTTTAGATATAGAAGGTAATCTCTTACAAATTTTAGAGAGGACATCCCCTCTCTAATCATTTTAATAAACTATAATTTTAAAGTAAACAGCTCTTCAAGCTTAACAATTGGGCTTTGTGAGAGCTATAGAAAAAATGGAAAAATTTAGTATTAAAGGTATAGATCACCCAGCACTTGCTGCTGAAAACGTAGAAGCACTAGCTACTTGGTATTGTGAAGTGTTGGGCTTTGAGGTGATTTTTAAAGACCCCAGACCAATATGGCTATTAAAAGCACCCGATGGCGTTATTCTAGAAATTTTACCGATAGACAATAACCCTCGCCCCATACGCACAAACTTGACACCTGGTTGGTCGCACGTAGCTTTCGGAGTTGACGACATCGAGGCAGGCATAATACATTTAGACAAACATCAAATAAAATGGTCGAGTGTACTTTCCCCAGCTACGGGTGGGGGTAGGGTTCGTACTTTTTTTGACCCTGAAGGAAACGTCCTTCAATTGGTTGAAAGACCAAAGTAACAAAAGCATTTTAAAAATATTCATACCATAAATATCCTATTAGGGAAGATATATGACCGCACTGTTTTATGAAGGGAATCATTCCTTTAATCTTAAAAATACAGAACCTATCCCTTTGGGGAAAGGTGAAGTTCGCTTAAAAATGGCATTCGTCGGTGTCTGTGGTACAGATGTCCATATCTATCATGGTAAAATGGATGCCCGTGTAAAACCACCTCAAATTATAGGACACGAGGTATCGGGCATAATTGATGCCTTGGGCGAAGGAGTAACAGATTGGGAGGTTGGTGAAAAAGTAACCGTTCGTCCACTAAATCCGGGCGAAGAAGTACCAGCAGACAATGGGTTTAGACATATCGGGCAGAACTTAAAATTTATCGGGATAGATTCAGCAGGGGGGATGCAGACCTATTGGAATGTGCCAGCGTTTACACTTCACCGTTTGCCAGAAAACCTATCATTAAGCCTCGGAGCATTGATAGAACCCTTGGCAGTTGCTTGTCATGATGTCCGCCTTGGCGAATTAAAGGCAGGAGAAAATGCTGTTATTATTGGTGGCGGACCAATTGGTTTATTAATTGCACTAGTCGCCAAGCATAAAGGTGCAAATGTTTTGATTTCTGAAGTGAATCCTAACAGAATTTCCTTTATTCAATCTCTGGGTTTTGAAACGGTTAATCCTATTGAACAAGATTTAGTAAAAACTGTAGAAGATTTCACGGATGGAGCTATGGCAGATGTAGTCTTTGAGGTTTCGGGCGTTCAAGCTGGCGTAACAGCCATGACCCAAATACCGAGAGTAAGGGGGAGAATAGTAATGGTAGCCATACATGCTGAGCCTAAGACGGTTGATTTGTTTCGTTTTTTTTGGAGAGAAATTAAAATGGTAGGAGCTAGGGTTTATGAACCAGAAGACTTTGATGAAGCAATAGCTTTGGCGGCTGGAGGCACGTTGCCTTTAGAAAAAATGATAACTCAAATTTCACCCTTGGAAGATGCACAACAGGTTTTTGAAATGATTGATCAAAACCCTGCTGGCATGAAATATTTACTAGAAATTTAATAAGAACTGAAAATGAGCATTTTAAATAGCTTTAACTTAACAGGAAAAACAGCCATTGTTACGGGCTGTAAAAGAGGTATTGGCAAAGCAATGGCATTGGCTTTAGCAGAAGCAGGAGCTGATATTATAGGTGTTTCGGCATCGCTAGAACTAACAGATAGCCAAGTAGAACAAGAAGTAAAAGAACTGGGCAGAAAATTCTATGCTTACCAATGTGATTTTAAAGACCGTTCAGCTTTGTATGATTTTATCAACAAAGTAAAAGCAGAACACTCTCTTGTAGATATATTGGTGAACAATGCAGGCAATATTCTTAGAAAACCTGCAGCAGAACATCCAGATGAGTATTGGGATGAAATCATAGAGGTTAACCTTAATTCTCAATTTATTTTAGCTCGGGAATTTGGTAAAGAAATGGTAGTAAGAGGTAATGGAAAAATAATTTTCACAGCTTCATTACTTACCTTTCAAGGGGGAATCACGGTGCCAGGCTATGCAGCTAGTAAAGGGGCAATCGGTAGTTTAGTAAAAGCTTTAGCCAATGAGTGGGCAGGTAAAGGTGTTAATGTTAATGCCATTGCTCCGGGTTATATCGCTACCGATAATACAGAAGCTCTACGTAATGACCCCGATAGAAGTACCTCTATTTTATCAAGAATTCCAGCGGGTCGATGGGGTAAGCCCGATGATTTTAAAGGTATTACATTATTTTTAGCATCAGATGCGGCCAGTTACGTAAACGGTACCATTGTAACAGTAGATGGTGGATGGATGGGAAGGTAGTTGTCGGAAGTAAAAAATAATCGAAGTTTAATATATTAGCATATTTTGAATCAAGTAAAATCATATTGTATGAATACTTTTAAGCGTTTTCTGTTAGCATGTTTATACATGTTCATGATAATTTCAGTAGGTTTTTCTCAGAAGATAGACACCTCTAATGACAGAGTAACTACCGATTTGAAAATACCTTTTACCAAAATTGGTACAATCAAACCAAAGAATACTCATGAAATCACATCATCTAACTGGATACTTGGCTGTGAAACCTTAGACCGAGATATGGCTGATTATGAGCAATATAAAGCCTATATTGCCCCTTTGGGTATCAAGCGTTTAAGGATGCAGGCTGGTTGGGCTAAAACAGAAAAAATAAAAGGAAAATACGACTGGCAATGGCTTGATAAAATTATTGATGATGCCTACAGTCAAGGTTTTCAGCCTTGGCTGGAAACCTCGTATGGCAACCCCATTTATGAAGGTGGGGGTGGTGTTAATTTAAGTGCTGGGATACCTACCTCATCAGAAGCACTAAAAGCGTGGGATAGATGGGTAGAAGCCTTGGTTTTGCGATACAAAAATAAAGTAACAGACTGGGAAATTTGGAATGAACCAAATTTTGGGGATAATGAAATTAACCTACCCGAAAAAGTAGCAGATTTGAATATCAGAACGGCTGAAATCATCAAAAAAAACCAGCCAAATGCTAAAATATCGGGGCTGGCTATGGGGCATATAGATTTAAAATATGCAGATATTTTCTTTAAAACTATTCATCAAAAAGGGAAAATGAAACTTTTTGATAATATGACCTATCATGACTATGTCTATAATCCAGATGCAAATTATGGGCGTGTAGCAGAACTAAGACTTATTTTAGATAAGTATGCACCAAGCGTTAAACTTCGCCAAGGAGAAAATGGCTCGCCTTCGTTTAGTGGTGGTGGTAGAGGTGCTTTAGGGGATTATGACTGGACTGAGCTTTCGCAAGCCAAATGGAATATTCGTAGAATGCTGGGTGATTTAGGGCATGATATTGAATCAAGTATTTTAGGAATTATCGAGATGAATTATGGTGTAGCTAGAGGACCCATTAGTAAAAAAAATGTAAAGGGGCTTCTAGAGGCTGATTCTTTAAACAGGGTGGTTCGCCCTAAAATGGTTTATTATGCTATGCAAAATGTAGCTTCTGTTTTTGATAATTCTCTTCAAAGAATCAAAAAACTCGAACCAACACACAACAGCGAAGCCCAATTAATTGGAGGAGAAATAAAGTATAATAAAGGTACAGATAGAAGTTTGTCAGTGTATGGCTACGAAAATGTTCAATCCCGAAAGCAACTGTTTAGCATCTGGTCAGACGAAGCCATTCCAACAAATACCAACATAACCAAAAACCTGAATTTTACTGTAATCAATGGTAATTTCGACCAGCCTGTTTATGTGGATATGATTACGGGAGGTGTCTATGAAATCCCAGTTAATCAATGGACAAAAGTAGGAAACAAATATGTTTTCAGTAATATTCCTGTTTACGATGCCCCGATATTATTAGCAGATAAATCGTTGATTAGTATTCAGTAAAATGTATATCTTAGAAATCATGAGAGTTGCTTTATTAATTTTATTTTATTTTAAATTCTGTTTCTTATACAGTCAAAGCAAAACTGTTTTGTATTGTAATTTTGATACAATCGAAAAAAAAGAACAAATTAAGCCTTTGGTTCGCCGAGGAATTCCTTCCCCAGAAATTAATCGTTCTTATTTCGTTAAGGATGAAAACTCAACAACAAGAGGAAAAATACATGGAGTTTTTCATAAACAAGTAAAAGGTGTAATTGGTAATGCTTTGCAATTAGATGGTAATACAAGTTTTGTTCAAGCAGTATTAGAAAATGATATTGAGGGAGATTTCAGCGTTGGTGCTTGGATTGCATTAGGGGCATATCCTACTCATTGGTGTCCAGTTGCTGATCAAAACATTGGCACAAAGAAAGGTTTTTTTCTAGGTGTGGATGCAAATGGTCATGCTGGTTTCAAAGTTTATATTGAAGATAAATTGATTGATGTACAGTCAGGTGAAAAAATTCAACTTCGTCAATGGGTTTACATCCAAGGAGTTTATTCCCCGTCAGAGGGTATTTTGCTATATTTGAATGGTAAGCTGGTTGCTTCTGCGAAATCGATAGGAGATTTTGTGCCAGCAAGTTCTAAAGAGATTTCTGTGGGGAAGAGTACCCTACGCCAAAAACCAGAAGGAACGGTTCGTCCTAATGCTACAGAGGCAGTTTATACTTTTTTTGATGGTTTAATAGATGAACTTAAAATCTATGATAATGCTTTAAAGAGTTCAGAAATAGTAGAATATTATCAAAATACTAAACCTTCTCAAGTGCCTGAACTTGCAATTCGTAACTTGCCTTTGTCTGATGCAAAACCAACAAAATTTGGGGGCGTTTATGCTAAATTGAAGTATTATGAGTCGTGGGACAAACCTTGGCCCATGGGCGACAATGCTGATGTAGTGATTAATTTTGATGAGAATGCCAGCAAATTTGTTTTTTGGCGCGGTACAAGCTATATACCACATTGGATAACAGAAAATGGTATTTGGTATAATAATGAATTCTTAGAAACTTGGAGTGCCAAAGGCTCTCATGAACCCATGTCTGATAAACGTTGCCAGTTTTCAAATGTTCGAATCATTGAGACTAACGATGCTAGGGTGGTAGTTCATTGGCGATATGCTTTGATTGATAATTGGAACGAAATGGCTCGAGTTGACTCATTGACTGGTTTTGGTGAATGGGCAGATGAACAATACACTATTTATCCAGACGGTGTAGCTACTCGGAAAATAACCTTGTATAGCTCTCAACCTCAGTCAGCACATGAATGGCATGAGGGGATTGTAGTAATGGAGCCAGGACAACGCCCAGAACAGGTGCTAGAGCCAGAAGGGCTAACACTTGCGAACATGAAAGGCGAAACCCATGTTTACGATTGGAGTAAAGGAATACCCACAGAAGCAGATAAACAGGGGTATGTTCAATTACCAGAATCAGCCAATATTCATGTAATTAATACTAAATCAATATTAAAACCTTTTGTAATCATCGATCCACAAGCACACCCAAAATGGAATATATATAATGGGGAATTACGAAGAGATGTAAGTATGTATCCATGGTGGAATCATTGGCCAGCAGCACAAAAAGCATCTGATGGACGCTATGCAATGGACTCTGATTATGCATCACATTCATCGCTTTCCAACGCCAATTGGGATGCTTATGAATTGACGGAAGATTCTCATACCAAAATTATGCTACATGGCTTAACTAGCAAAAAAGCACAAGATTTAATTAATTTAACAAAATCATGGTCAAAACCTGCTAAAATTAAATTAGCAGATAATTCACTTTATGCAGGAGGTTATTATGTACCAAGTGAAAGAGCTTATCATGTAATATCTTCTAAAAAACTAGCCGCATTGAATTTTACATTAGAGGCTAATAGCAATTCACCTATTGAAAATGCCTCAATTATTGTTAAAAATTGGGGAAATCATGATGTTTCTCTCAAAATTGATAATATTCCTGTGGCTAGAAGCAAAGCCTTTCGCTATGGTTTTCGAGATAGTTTAGAGGGTACAGACTTAGTCGTTTGGATAGAAAAGAAAAGTATTAAACCCCTAAATATTAGCTTACTTCCTATAAAAAAATAAATATATTTTCTAACAAGAATTGTGAAATAACATCAAAACATGAAAAAAATATTTGTACTACTCTTTATCCTTTTTTCGGTAAATGTATACGCCGAGGTATACATATCAGAAATAAAATCATTAGAAAACGAAAAATGGTATGGTGCTTATACCGCCAAAGCATTTTGCAATACTCCCTTGAAGGATTTAACATTCCAGCCTTATCAGGATGACGAAAAATTAAAAGATTTACGGAAGGATAACAGGGGGAATCAAGCTGCCCCGTTGTTGATTTCAAATTTGGGTCGTTATGTTTGGAGTAACGAACCTTTTGCTTTTGAATTGAAAAACGGCAGTTTAATTATCCATTCAGATATTGAAAAGATAGAGGCTTTTGTTGCTGGCAAAACACTACGTGAAGCATATTTAGGGGCAATGAAAAAATATTTTCCTCCTTCTGGAAAAACACCTAATGAATTGATGTTCAAAATGCCCCAGTACAATATGTGGATTGAACTAAATTATAATCAAGACCAGCCCAAAGTATTGAAATATGCCAACGATATTATCAAAAATAATTTCCCAACGGGAGTATTTATGATTGATGACATTTGGTCGAAAGACTATGGTAATTTCAGTTTTGACCCAAGTAAATTTCCAAACCCTAAAGCAATGGTGGACGAACTACACAGCAAAGGGTTTAAAGTAATGTTATGGCTTACACCATTTGTAAGTCCCGACAGTAAAGAGTTTGAATATCTGTCCAAAAACAAATGTTTAGTACTTAAAAAAGATAGCAAAAGTCCTGCTATCATAAAATGGTGGAATGGCTATAGTGCTTGTTTGGATTTATCTAAACCAAATGCGATTGATTGGTTAAGAACAAAATTGAAAAATTTACAAAATACTTATGGAATTGATGGCTTTAAATTTGATGCTGTGGACTTTGATTTTTATACAAAAGGCTCAAAGGTTTTTCCAAATGAAGATACCAACACCTCGGGACCTATTCAAGCAGAAATGTTTGGTAAATTAGGAGCTGAATTCGATTTCAATGAATTTAGGGCTGGTTGGAAAAATGGTAATCAACCTATTGCTCAACGTTTACAAGACAAACAATATTCTTGGGACGATTTAAAATTACTCGTGCCAGATATGTTATCTGCTGGCTTGATTGGTCATCCTTTTACTTGTCCAGACATGATTGGTGGTGGGTTATTATCAACTTTTGAAAACATAGATTATACTAAATTTGACCAAGAGTTAATGGTTCGCTCGGCTCAAATACAAGCCTTGATGCCGATGATGCAATTTTCGGTAGCTCCTTGGCGAGTATTGGATGAAAAACACTTGAATATCGTTCGTGAAGCAGCACAATTACATGCTAAAATGGGTAATTATATCATAGAGTTATCCAAAAATGCAGCAGTTGATGGCGAACCCATAGTTAGGCATTTAGAATATGTTTTTCCTCAACAAGGGTTTGAATCTTGTGATAATCAATTTATGTTGGGTAATAAATATTTAGTGACTCCCATGATTGATAAAGGATATACAAGAACTGTAAAATTACCAAGAGGCAATTGGATTGATGAAACAGGAAAAAAATATCAAGGCGGACAAAGCATTCAAATCAATGTACCACTAAATCGTCTTCCATACTTTACTTTGCAAGATTAATATTTATGAGGCAGAGGGATTTTACCATGTATAGGGTTTAAAAAAGTTAAAATACATAGATATGCTAAGAAACTATTTTTATTAAGTTTGTTTAATGGCTTTGCTGGATTCAATTAGCATTCTACATACCGATTGAATCCAGTATTTTTAATACTCTTATCTACTATTTGTAATCCTAACATAGGTATGAGTTTTCGTATGCGTCTAAAATAGCTTGACAGTTTCTATTAAACCTTTTAGCTTGTTTTTCAACACATTATAAAACCTTGTTTTGTTATATGAATATCTTCTTAATTTTCATTTCGTCCAGAATTGTGGCATGGAGTCCGTAATTATTGTAGGTCTCAATCACCTGCGGAATTACCCTCAATGCTACCTCTTTTTTGAGCCATTTTATTTTGGCTTCTAAGCCCTTGACTTTGTTGATTTCTGGCTTCATCAGCTTTTTATTTCTTTTATTTTTTTTAACTCATTGATGTTCATGATTTATCATTTATGTGTCAAGTAGTTTTAGTAGCATGTGGCTTGTATTATAATTTATGTTATGTTAACTAATATTAAACTATGCTAGTTCCCTATTTCATGAGCAAAACATTAACTAATATATAAAGAAGATGGTAACTTATATGGCGATTCCTCTTATTTGAATCAATATAAAGAATTACTTTTAGAGTTTCATAAGGAGTTGAATCTGGTTAAAAGAAGACAAATAATGATTATTAAAATAGTTTTTATGAAAACACAAGACTTGAAAATTATAAATTATGTAATAAATTTACGAACTGTCGAATTATTTTCTCAAGCAAAGAGTTGAATTTACATATATGAAACCCAAAGAGAATAGTGTACCAGTCTATAAATTAACAGATTTAATGATAGACGATCCACAGCCTGAACTTTATGATATAAAATCAGATGATTTTAGCATAAAAGTGAATATTCCTTTGGTTGAGCTTGAAATCTTCAAGAAATATTTTCGTACAGACTGTTTCATCATATTCCTCGTTTTAGAGGGAGAGATAAGAATTGATATTAATTTAGAAGAGTACAGTGCTAAGAAAAACAGTATTATTATTGTTTCTCCAAACGATTTGAAACGCTCTGTCTCTACAAAAGATGCTCTTGTATCAAGTATAGCTTTTAATGCTAACTTTATGACTAAAGCGACCGATACAGTTAAAAATATCTCTGAAGTTTTTAGTTATTTGACTTATCAAAGCTTACCTCTTTGGACGC
Organism: Arcicella sp. BE140; assembly: GCF_031456255.1. Classification (NCBI taxonomy): domain Bacteria; kingdom Pseudomonadati; phylum Bacteroidota; class Cytophagia; order Cytophagales; family Flectobacillaceae; genus Arcicella; species Arcicella sp. BE140. The sequence continues at coordinate 64,170 of NZ_JAVDUE010000006.1, forward strand.
TAGAGCCTAAAGATGCTAATACCCTAAAAAAGCTGTTGGAGCAAATCTCATATCGTACTGTTGATATAAAAGAACATCCTTTTGGGAAAGAACTACTTTATACTCATTTTAATATTCTTCTATACGAATTAGGCGGTTTTGCTAAAAAGTACTCAATATTTAAAAGTACTAATTTGTCCAGAAAAGAAACTTTGGTGATGAACTTTGTATCTCTTTTACAACAAAAAGTTAAATTTCAACGCAATGTTCAGGCTTATGCTTCTCAGCTAAATATTACACCTAAATACCTTACTGAAACCGTCAAAGAAATTTCTGGAAAAAGTGCAGGAGAAATTATTGACGACTTTGTTATTCAAGAAGCAAAAATAATCTTGAGTGATTCAAATTTAAGCATTTCCGAAGTTGCAGAAGAACTTCATTTTAGTGACCAGTCTTTCTTTGGAAAGTTCTTTAAAAGACATACTGGAATTTCTCCAAAAGAATATCGCAAATTAGATTAATTCGTTACGATATTAATTTTTGTAAAATAATCTCAACTTCTTATCATTTCAAAAAATAGAAAAACGACTTTCTGACCAATCTTAGCGAATTCATGACCTTTTTAAATGCTATTGGGTGTGCCAACTTTGTAGCATCAAATTATAGTATCATTTAAACATGAATATCCTTATGATAAAGTCAAATCTCGTAAAGGTTTTCCCTTTATTAGTGACCACCCTAATGCTTTCAGCCTGTGGAAATAAGCCTACAGAAACGCAAGATAAACCTAAGGCTGTTAAGGTAACGACTCAGCAAGTTGAAGAAATTAATAGTCGCCAGAAACTTAGCTATTCTGCTACTATCGAGCCAGATATAATTACCAAAATAGGTTTTGCAGTACCTGGTGTAATCAACAACGTTACGGTGAAAGAAGGTCAGTTTGTAAGACAAGGTCAGTTCTTGGCAAGCATTGATGCTACCGAATACGACAATGCGTTAATTATTGCCAATGCAGGCCTAGAACAAGCCGAAGACATGTATCAGCGACTCAATGAACTTTATCAAAAAGGAAGTCTTCCAGCAAAAGATTATATCGATATTAAAACAAAGCTAGCTCAGGCTAAAGCCAGTAAAAGTATTAATAGTAAACATATTTCTGACAGTAAATTGTATGCTCCTATGTCGGGTATTATTACAGAGAAGTTGATTGAACGTGGAAGTATGGCCGCTCCTGGTGTTCCTGCATTCACCATTATTAAAACAGATAAAGTTTATGCTAAAATCACTGTCCCAGAAAATGAGATTGGAAGTTTTAAAGTAGGCATGCAATCAAATGTTTTTATTCCGACCTTAAGTGATTCAGTAAAAGGAACAATATCAATTATTAATCCACAAGCAGATGCTGTTTCAAAAACCTATTCAGCAAAAATCCTTTTGAATAATATCGGGCAAAAATTACTACCTGGCATGATTGCTAATGTAACAATTAATCCAAATAAGTATGTCCCTGTAATTACGATTCCAGCTACGGCAGTACTTAGAGATGCAGATGACATTACTTATGTATTTGTTGTCAATGCAGAGAAAAAGGCTGTTCGGAAGCGTATAACCATAAGTAGTCTTATTGGAAGTAAAGAAGCAATTGTAAAAGACGGACTAACTAAAGGGGATTTAATTATTGTGGAAGGTCAGACTCAACTCAGAGATGGCTCATTAGTAAGTTTTTAAAATGATACATCAATGTCAGTTTTTAGCAAAATAAAAAAATGGAAAAACGAAAGGTAAATTTTATTGAGGCTGCAATGAGATACAAGGAGGTAACAATAGTTATAACTTGCTTGTTATTGATATTTGGCTATTATTCCCTTCGGAATATGCCCCGTGCCGAAGACCCTAAAATTGATACGCCAGTAGCAATGGTGTATGCTTTTTATCCTGGTGCCGATGAGGTACAAATGGAAAAACAAGTAACTTCCAAAATAGAACAATATTTATTCTCTTTTGAAGAAGTAAACAAACAAAAAACAAAATCGCAAACAAGAGATGGACAGGTCTTTATCACAGTTGAGCTCCATACAAGCGTAAAAGATAGAAAGAAATTTTGGGCTACTTTACAGCATGGGTTTAATACCGTTGTTCGTGGTAATATTCCAGCGGGTGTAATTGGTCCAATTACAAATAGCAATTTTGGGGATGTAACGGCTCAAATCATAGCTGTCTCTTCTTCGACAAGGAGTTATGCAGAGCTAGAGAAGTATCTTGATAAGATGGAAGATGTACTAAAAACAATTCCTGAAGTATCAAAAATTAATCGCTCTGGCGGGCAGAAACAACAAATTTATGTTACTGTAGATGACCAAAAAATGTTACAATATGGCTTTGACTTGGGAACGATAGTCAAAACATTACAAATGCAAAACATTACAGGTTATTCTGGAGAAATGACAATCAGTAAAAATACTATTCCTGTATTTACGAACAGTCAATACAAAACAGAAGCTGATATCGCCAATCAAGTAATCTATACAACACCTAAGGGAGTAATAGTAAGACTAAAAGATGTTGCGTATATAGAAAGACGTTATGAAGAGGAGTCTTCATACATTCGTATTGGAAATGATAAAGTGATGCTGATTTCAACAGAGATGCAGCCTGGCAACAATATTGTAGCTTTTGGAGAAAAGGTTGAGGAGAAACTAAAAAAACTTCAAAGTAGCTTTCCCGATGACATAAAAATTGAAACGATAGTTAATCAGCCAGAGGTTGTTGCTGAAAGTATCGACCATTTTATGATTGAGTTCGGAATGGCTATTGCGTCTGTTATCATCGTAGTAATGTTATTGTTGCCTTTCAGTATGGCAGCGGTTTCTTCTATTGCAGCACCTATTGCCATTCTTATCACTTTTGGGTTGATGAATATGATTGGTGTAGAACTACATCAGGTTTCACTGGCAGCACTTATTATTGTGCTTGGAATGGTAGTGGATAATGCCATTGTGGTGGTGGATAATTACATTGAAAAACTAGATGAGGGTATTACGCCGTGGACTGGTGCTTGGCAGGCAGCAACCCAACTTACTTTGCCCATATTTACCGCCACTTTAGCTATTATTTTTGCTTTTGCACCATTAGCATTTTTTATGAATGGTATAGCCAAAGACTTTATGGCCTCTTTACCTATTACAGTTGACATTGCATTGATTACCTCTATGTTAGTTGCTTTATTTTTAACACCTTATACATGTTATGTATTTATCAAAAAAGGGCTAAAACACAAAGTGTCTGACCGCCCACCGAGAAAATCATTATTAGATTATTTACAAAATATATTTAATATATCTGTTGAATTTTGTTTCCGATGGCCAAAAACAACGATGGTTTCTGCAGTAATCGCTGTATTAATGGCCTTCCTAATTGCTAGTAAAGTTGATCAGGAGTTTTTTCCAACTAGCGAACGTAATCAATTCAATATCGAAGTTTGGATGCCTGATGGAACAGCTCTTTCTGAAACGGATAAAACCGTGAAAGAAGTTGAAGCTATTTTGAAAAAAGACAAAAGAGTTGTGAGTGTTGCAAGTTTTGTAGGTACTAGTTCACCTCGTTTTCAGACTACTTATGCACCAGAAATTCCACGCAGAAATTTTGCGCAATTATTTATCACAACCGTTGATAACAAGGCTACTGATGATATTGTACATGAGTATCGTCCTAAACTTGAATACTTAGTAAAGGACGCTTATATTAGATTCCGACAATTGAGTTTTCAAGAAGGCTCTCCGATAGCTGTAAAAGTAATTGGCAATAACATCAACGACCAGAAACGTGTGGCTTTACAGATAGAGGATATCTTACGCCAAGCGAAAGGCACAAACTGGGTACGTACCGACTACGAAAATGATTACTTAGGTATTAGTCTAAATGTAAAAGAAGATATTGCTGCTCGTTTGGGGGTACCCAATCAGGTAATTACTCAAACGCTGGGAGCTGGACTAAAAGGTTTTGCAGTTTCTCAATTATGGGAAGGAGATAAACCCATTGATATTTTTCTTCGATTAGATGCAAATAGCAGAAAGGATGTAAACCAATTGGGAAATTTGCATTTAAGTACAATGTATGGAACGAAAGTACCTTTGAATGAAGTAGCAGAACTTAAACCTTCATGGCATACTGGGGTTATTGCACACCGAAATGGCATTAGAACACTCTCTGTTTTATCTGAAGCTCAAAATGGCATCAGAGCTTCGAATATTCTGAAGGAAATTCAGCCTAAAATTGAAAAACTAAATTTACCAGAAGGGATAAGTATTGAATATGGAGGTGATTATGAATCAAATGCTGAAAATGCACCCGGAATGCTCAACGCTTTAGGGGTGAGTTTAATATTGATTTTTATTACTTTGCTAATCCAGTTTAAGAGTTTAGCTAAAACCTTAATTATTTTATCAACTTTCCCATTAAGTTTACTTGGAGCTTTTCTTGGTCTATATCTCACTAATAATCCAATAGGAATGACTGCCTTTATGGGCGTTATCAGTCTCATTGGTATTGTAGTACGTAATGGAATTATCCTCGTTGATTATGCTGATGAATTGGTTTTAGAACATCATTATACCATTAAAGCAGCCGCCTTAGCCTCTGCAAAACGTAGAATGCGTCCTATTTTCCTTACTTCAGCAGCAGCGGCAGTAGGTGTTGTCCCAATGATTGTTGGCAAATCCCCACTATGGGCTCCACTTGGAAGTGTATTAGCTTTTGGTCTAATTATTTCAATGGTACTTACCTTGTTTGTTGTTCCTGTGCTTTATTACAAATTTGTAAAACCAGTACCTGAACCTGCCGATGAATTTGATGCAAACGTAGAAATTCAATACAAGCCTGAACATCTCTAAGATTTTAAATGAGTACAATAAAATGGGCTGAGGGGGATAAGTGAGATGAAGGTTATCTTTTAATCCTATGTGTGAGAGGGAATCCCCCAAATGTTCCTAAACTAAAGTGAGTTCGATAAAAACTAAAAATAAGAAGATGAATTTTATCAAGTATTGGAAAGTATTAACAGTCACAATAATTGCTGGGATAAGTTTACCTTGTGACGGACAAAACGTTACACTAACTCTTCAAGAATGCCGACAACTGGCAGTGACGCAAAACAAAAAAATAAAGGCGGCACAATCTCAAATTGCAGCAGCCAAAATTGCTAATGAGGCCGCTGGGCTCAACAATCGCCCGTCTTTTGATGCTTCAATCATGGGGGTTCATGTCGGAAAACCTCTTGACAAATTACTTCCCCCTGCCCTATTAAATGGTTCTGTCTCAGCAACACAACCTATCTATACTGGTGGAAAAATAAAATTGGGTCAAGTTGCTACTTCAAAAGCTATTGAAATAACAGAAGAGCAAAAAACAATGACCGAAGTAGATGTGCTATTTGAAGTAGAAAATGCCTACTGGCAGATTGTTCAAGTAAAGGATAAAATAGTGCTTGCCAATAAGTACAAAGAAATGTTGCAACAACTTCATGCTGAACTCGAAAATGCAGTAAATGCTGGACTTACTTATAAGAATGATTTATTAAGAGTAGAGGTAAATATGAATGAAGCTGATTTGAACATAGCAAAAGCTAATGATGGCTTGGTTTTGGCAAAACTCAATTTAACACAAATCATTGGACAATCTAATCATACAGATTTCGATATTAAAGATTCAGTTGATGGAAATTTCAGTGCAATGGCGACGCAGTCTTTCGATGGAATTGCAGACAATCGACCTGAAATCAATTTACTAAAAAAAGCCATTGAGATTGAGCAAATTCAAACCAAGCTAATTAAAGCAGACCTTAAACCCCAAATAGGTTTTTCATTATCTGGGTTTAGCAGTGTAGGTAAAAAAATTAATTTTAGTAATGGTGAAAATTCAATGACGTCTTATTACGGCTTATTGAATGTATCTATTCCTATTTTTGATTGGGGAAAAAATGCCAAGAAAGTAAAAGAACAAACATTGCACATACAAGCAAAACAATGGGAATTAGAGGGAACAAAAGAGTTAATTAACCTTCAAGCACAAAGTGCGTGGTTGCAAATTAACCAATCAGTAAAAAAGATTGCGCTAACAGGACATTCAATGAAACAAGCTGAAGAAAACCTCAGATTGGCCAATGACCGCTATAAAGCTGGCACAATTACTGGAAAGGATGTACTAGAAGCTCAGGTGATTTGGCAACAAGCTTATAGTAGTAATATAGACGCCAAAGTGGAGTATAAAGTTAATATAGCCAATTATAAAAAGGCTGTTGGAGAGTTGAGATAAAATAAAATGAAGAGTAAACAAATCCATATTATTGAAACGGCAATGTCCCTGTTTGCTAAACAGGGTATTAATGCCGTAACAATGGATGAAATATCAATTAAATGTGAAGTATCAAAAAAAACAATTTACGAATACTTTATCAATAAGTCCGCTTTGATAGAAAATGTTGTAAAGCACTTATTAAATGAAATTGAGCGGTACATTAGAGTTTGGCCAAGTATTTCACCTAATGCAATTTCTGAAATAAGGTATTATTTCCAATATGTAGAGGTCAACGTATTGACTATTTCTCCGATGTTCTATCATGATTTAATACAATATAGTTCTGCATATAGTTTGTTTTTGCAGTTTACTGATGAAAAATTATACGCTTTCTTAATGCAAAATATTGTTAGAGGACAGGCAGAAAATATTTATCGAAGTAATACTGAATTGATAATCAAAGTACATTTATGGTTTATAAAAAAAATTATAAGTGATGTGTCCTTCCAAGTGGAAGTTGATAGAATCAATTTTTTTTCTTGCTCTAATGATGCTTTCTTACGTTCATTACTCAACAATAATGGGCAAAAAATGGCTCTGAAAAAAGATGTTTTCTAGCTTAAACCAATAATAACCTACACCTAAAAAACTTTTCTATTTTCAGATAGCAAAATTGTATTTTAATACAAATCACTCGCCAATTTAAACGTTAAGTTGATAACCATAACATTTGTTAAAAAGCATAAACAGCATGGAAACATCAATGTCAAATACAAGAATTTTTTTTCTGGTACAGCAATATCACGAAATGATGAGTGATAATATGCAATATATTCAGGAAGGCATCATATTATTAAAGCAGCACTTTATTCAAGGAACAAAGACAGAAGAACTTGAGAAAATAGAAGATGAGCTTTCATCCTTACACGAGCAACATACCCAAAATATTTATACTTGTTTGCAAATAAAACAGGCATACTTAACCGACAATAAAATAATCATGAATCAGCTCAATCAAATTTTTTGCATGATAGAATGTAGCATTTTTAGGGCTGAATGCGACTTTAGACGATTAATAAAACGAATCTCTGAATAATTTTTCTTATAGAAATGTTTGTTTATTTTCTTATTCAGTTTCAAAATGTAACGTTATTATGCTACCAATAATTTAGGAAATAACGTTACATAAATTACCTATGGATTATCAATTAAATGAGCTTTAAAATCACTAAATATAGCTGAAAGCCATGAAATTGGATTGGCAATATATCAACTAACAACTTAGTTGGCTATAATATAGTGCTATTTTCGTACTAAAATCATCCTTTCTTTAATCCTGACGCTACGACCAGTTGGGGAAATTAAACTATCTAACCTTAACAACAACTTTGCCTCTCGACCTGCCTGTTTCAACATAAGTCAGTGCTTCGTTAGTTTGCTCAAATGAAAACACTTTATCAATAATTGGTTTAATTATACCAGCTTCAATAAGTTTCGTAATTTCATTTAATTGCTTCCCTTCGGCTCTCATAAATAGGAAATGAAATTTCACACCAAGTTTCTCGGCTTTTTTCTTGGCACTTGCACTTAAAAGTTTGGTGACAAATTTCAAATGCCAAGGCAAACCTATTTCTTGCGCAAACTCTGGTGTTGGCGGGCCAACTAACGAAATGAGTTGACCACCTTTTTTTAAGATGCCCAATGATTGCTCTAAAACTATCTTTTCACGGTTGCTATGCAATACCACATCATAATCTTTTAATATTTTAGAAAAATCTTGTGTTTTGTAATCAATCACCAAATCAGCACCAAGATTTTTTACTAACTCAATATTTTTAGCACTTGTGGTTGTAGCCACAAAAGCCCCCAAATATTTGGCTAACTGGATGGCAAAAGTGCCAACACCACCCGAGCCAGCTTGAATAAAAACCTTTTGACCTTTTTTTACATTGGCAACTTCAACCAATGCCTGCCAAGAAGTTAAACCAACCAAAGGAATAGAACTGGCATCTTCCATCGAAAGATTTTTTGGTTTTAAGGCAACATCTTTCTCATCAATAGAAATGTATTCGGCAAAAGTTCCAACTCTATGGTCTGAAGGACGAGCATACACTTCATCACCAACTTTGAATTTGCTAACTTTTGAACCAACTTTGGTTACAATTCCCGCCACATCGTGACCATTTATAAATGGGGGTTTGTAAGGTAAAAACAATTTGAATTCGCCATTTCTAATGAGTGAATCTAATAAATTTACACCTGCTGAATGAACTTGTACTAAAACATCGTTTTCATTTACGGTTGGTACTGCCCAATCTTCTAAATGTATTTTTTTTTTCTTGCCGTAGCTTTTAACTATGAATGCTTTCATTATTTTTACTTCAATTAAATTAATTAACTTGTTTACCATCTTTTACAAAAGTGATTGTTTCAAAAATATCATAAGCATCGACTGCTAAACAGTAATGAACAGTAAGTTGATATTCTTTTTATTTGTTTGATATTTATTTTGTTAAAAATGGGATAGCTTTTTTAAGAAACTCTTCGTGATATTGAAATATACCACCATGCCCTGAGTTTGGGTAAATTACTACTGGTTCAGCATTTGGAAATCGCTTTGCCAAATCGTAAGAATTTGGTGTAGGAACCATTCTATCATTATCGCCATTAGCTACTAAAACAGGGTGTTTGAAAACACTCAAATCCACTGGAGTGTCATGCCCCCATGTTTCAATGGCTTTCAATTGCTTTTTCAACACACTTAGTTTTACTTTTTTATCACGGTTTTCAGTTCTTTCATTCAATCGCTTCAAAAAATCTCTTGCAGCATCTTTTCCAACTTTATTTTGGGTAAAGAATAGATAAAACTTAGGGTCTCTGAATGTCAACAGTCCTTTAAAAATATCTTTATAAGTTAAGCCAACCACATCGCTAATTCCTTCTCCGCCTCTTGAGCCAGTGCCTGCAAGTATTATTTTTCGTACCAAAGTGGGTTCTATCAAAAGTAATTCCTGAGTAATAAAACCACCCATCGAAAATGCCACAATATCCACTTGATTGTAACCCAAGGCATGAATAAACGAAATAGCATCTTTTGCCATGTCAGAAATACTTGTTCCTTGCTCGCCAGTCGTTGCACCTACACCACGATAATCAAAAGAAATAATTTGACGCTCTCCTGCTATTGCATCCATAATTCTTGGGTCGCAATTATCAAGATTTGCCGTTAGGTGGTTAAAATAGATAACTGGAATATCACCTGTTTTGCCATAAGAACGATAAGCGAATTTAATCCCGTTTGCTTCTACAAATTGAGTAGGGACAGTAGCGTAAGAATAGTTTACGCTTTGTGCATTTGACGTTGTCATTTTTAGAATTATTAAGACTATTAGAAAAAAAGTATTTTTCATTTTTAAGATTTGTTTAATTGATTGAGAACATTTTTTTCTAAAACCCCATAGGCAAAATGTTGTAAATTGATTAATACAGAAGTGCCTTTCCCTACGATATTTCTGAATTTAGGTTTATCAGTTTCAACTACTTTAAGCACTTTACTTGCAACTATTGCGGGGTCTTCGGCTTGCGTTACTAATTCGTTGGTGAATTTTTCAATTTTTCTACGAAGTGGATTGTAATCTTCAATTTTATTTAATGGCGTTGATGAGTTATCCACAATATTTGTTTTGAAAGCCGACGGTTCAATCATAGCAACACTAATATTGAACTCACTCAACTCATATCTCAAGGCTTTAAAATAGCCTTCCAGTGCGTGTTTGGAAGCAGCGTAGTAAGCAGCATTAGGAAATGAAACAAGCCCTATAATTGAGCCTACAGTTATTATTTTACCAAATTTTTGTTTTCTAAAATATGGCAACACTGCATTTGTCACCTTGATAGTACCCCAAAAGTTAGTCTCCAATTGTTGTCTGCCTAACTCAATAGGTGTTTCTTCAGCGATTCCTGAAACTAAAAAGCCTGCATTATTGATAAGAATATCCAATTGACCTATTTCCTTGAAAATTCTATCAGGCAAAGTGCTTATGGATTGCTCTGAGTCAAGGTCTAATGCTATCATTCTAAATGGCACTTTTGACTCAGATTTTTCAGGGTTGCGACTTGTACCAATTACATTGTAACCCTTTCTGTGCAGTTCGTTTGCGATAAGTAAACCAAAGCCCGAAGAAGCACCTGTTATTAAAATATTTTGTTTCATGTTATTACTTTTAATTAAGAACACTGTAAATTTACTTGCATTTTGAAAGTGCAAATATACAAACCGCTTTCAAAATGCAAGTGATTTTCAGGTTATTTATTAAAATGTTTTTATAAAATGTCTAAAATGAGGTCTGAATGCCCAATAAGTTGTTCTCTTGAAATATTTGGAGACAAGTGGTCTTTGTTAATTGTAAGGGATTTAATGTTGTATCAAAAATCAACCTATGGAGATTTTTTGAAATCGGCGGAAGGAATAGCCACCAATATATTAGCCGCAAGACTGCAAGCCCTTGAGGAAAATAAAATTATTGAAAAGCGGGAACACCCCGATAGCAAAGCAAAAGTTTTGTACAGGCTTACACATAAGGGAATAGATTTATTGCCTATACTTTTTGAAATACACCTTTGGGCAGAAAAATATTTTACTATACCAGAAGATTTAAAGGAAATGGTGAATGATGCCAAGAAAAACAAAGAGTTAGCAATAAAAACCATTACTGAGCAATTGAAAAAGCAATTGGAAGAAGAGAAAAGTGAGGTGTAGTTAAAGGCAAAGGGTTTGTTCTTTTGAAATAAATTTTTCCAAAGTAATTCATCAGTTATAGATGGGTTACTTTGGAAAAATTACTACTAAACATACTTCTTTTTTCTTCGACTTGCCTGTGATAATTGTATCTATCAAGGCATTCACTATATTTTGCTAATTTGTTTCCATAAATTTTTATATTATAAATATATCGTTCTAAAACTATATCGAAACCTTTGAACAGCCTGACAATTTCAAGAAGACCAGACAATAGAATCAAGGCAAGTTTTTAAGGATGCTAATCATTGATAATGATATGAGAAAGCTATATGTATAGAAATGCTCTTTTCGTTCTTAAACTATCCATTTTTAATCCTGACGTATCAACCCCAAACTAACCTTAGTATTTTCTAAGACCTAAAACAAAGAAGAGCCTCACGCTCGAAAGGGCTTATTGAATATATTAAAATGCTTCAAGGCAAAAGGAATATTTATCCCTGATACATTGTACGAGCGAGACGCTCTTTAAAATTTTGAGTCGTAGGAAACAACCTACGACTAGTTTGAGGTATTCCAGCGGTATATTATAGACGCAATACTCGTCTTGATCCTGATACTTGGAATCCCGCTCTGGTCTTTAGATTCAGATTCTTGATTCTACTGATTCTTAGTTCTGATTTTGGATTCACCGTTAAATGATTTCAACATTGTTTTTAACTTCATATCAATGTTTCCAAGCTATAGTTATTAATTTTAAAAATGATTACGTATGTGATTTCAAATTGAAATCATTATATGGAGCAAAATTTAAACTGGAGTTTCCCCTTAGAAATGTGATGACTTTTTGAGCCACATAAGGATTTTCAAATATTTCAAAATTCTCATTTTTTTAATTTTGGTGTTCCATTAAAACGATGTTTAATTGATAAAATCTCACAATACCAAATTTTTGTAGATTTTGACCAGTAATACCAGCAATCTAACCTACTATTTAGGAATTAAGTTTAGTTGATTTTAGAAGTATTATTCGGCATCGCATACGATAACAACATACTTGATTTATTTTGAATTAACCTTTTGAAGCAAATATAGACGATTCGTTAAGTGTTGGTTTGCTACCCCATTCCATTGAACAAAATTATCGAAATAACATAAACTATTTAAAAAAAGAAATTTAGGATAATTATTCTTTCACCCCAGTTGTCCGCATTTATCCCATTGCTGTTATTTTAATTTTATTTTCTATTTTTACTGACAGATAATCACTTATTTAAAACAACAAACTAAATATGGACAAATACAAAATGTCTTCTATACAAACGAGTATCAAAGTTTATAACACCATAGAAGAAGCCCTCACTGCACCTGAACAAAAAATCCGAATTGACCTCCAAGGCAAACGATTGAAAACCCTCCCCAAGGGATATGAAGCCTTAGAAAAAATCCCCTATTTAGAATTAGATTTAAGTTATAACTCAGGACTACAAATTGACTTTGTGTTGCCACAATTGGCAACCCTCAAAAACCTAAGAGGTTTGGCGTTGATGCGAATTGAATTTGGGAATCTGCCCAGTAGCATCGGCGACCTTGAAAACCTTGAATCACTCACGCTTTGGGGCAACAAAAGCACAGCTATTCCTGTGGAATTTGCCAAGCTTCAAAGCCTAAAATACCTCATTCTTCGCACCAATCTTTTCAAAGAAATTCCCGCTCAAATCAATACGCTGAAACAATTGGAATATTTAGAAATGAGCTATTGCTCAATCAAAGATTTGAGCCCAGAATTTTGCACAAATATGGGTAATTCTTTGCAGAAATTAATCCTAAAAAACTGTTCTTTCAAACGACTTCCAGAAGGTATTAAGGAACTGAAAGCCCTCAATACGCTCAATTTGAGGGAAAATGATTTGCATTCGTTTCCTGAAAGTATCAAGCAAATGACTAATTTGAAAGAATTGGTTTATGATGGAAATGTGCGGTTAAAGAATGAGCATTTGTTGGATGTCCACAAGGATTTATTGAATTTAAAAACTTTGAATTTAACAAATTTTCAGTTGGCAAAATTACCTGATTTTATTTCTCAAATGACAAATTTGGAGTCGTTAAATCTGGAACAAAATCAATTAGAAACTTTACCAGAATATTTGGGAGATTTACCTAATTTGAAAGAGTTGAAATTGAGTAACAATCCTAATTTTGAAGTGGCTACCCTCTGGAAAAGTTTGGAAGAAGGTAAGTTTTCAAAACTAAACAAGAAGAATTTACCAAGCATTGATTTGAAAAAAAAAGGAGAAAATTTCTTCTCTCATGACATTGAAGATTTGACGATAAATCCCAGAGATTATACTACTTTTCCGATGGAGATATTCAGCTTGAAAAAACTCAAACGACTGTATATTTCTTTCTATGATGGTGAAAATAAAGAAGCCAATATCAGCGAATTGCCTGATTTTTTCGACCAATTGGGATCCCTGGAAGACCTTTCGATTAATGCAATAAATACAATTAAAAATTTGCCCCCATCAGTTTACAAGTCTCAGACAATCAAACGGATATATCGTTATGGGCAGCCAGATTTACGCATGGATTTTGTGGGTTTATCAAACATGAAAAGCCTCGAATCATTGAACTGCAATGTCTTTGAAGACCAGGTTGAATCTTTGCAATTACTAACAAACATCTCGTACTTAGGGATTACAAATGCTACGTTTAAAGCATTGCCCGAAGGCATGAAAAATCTAAAAAAACTAAGCACTTTTGGATTTGATGGTTTAGGAGATTTGGATGTGGAAGATACCATTTCAAAATTACCTTACCTTGAAACCTATTCAAGTTATTATAGAAGAACATTCCCCAAGAATCTATATGAATTGAAGTCGCTAAAAAGGGTTGAGGTTTATCTAGTACCGTTTGCTGATGTGTTGGACTTGGTAGAAAAGTCCGAAAGTATTGAAGAATTAACGTATCAGTTTGCAGAGAGAAGTTTCCCAGAGAATATTGCTATACTCAATAAATTGAAGAGATGTAATCTGACAAATCAGTATAATTCAAATGATAAATCTCCGATTGGTATTCCCTTAGAATTCGCTTTACTTGACTTTCAACGAGTGGATTTATCAAGAATATACGGTGGCATTGAGTTAGAAAAGAAAGCCGTAGTTAAAATAAATGAATTTCAATTAGAGAATGATTTTCAGAAAAAAATTGCCTTTGCTTTGCTTCTTGGGCATTTTGATGAGATTGGCGAACTGTTAGAAAATCCCTTCGTCAGTAATCCATCCTTGAATGGCGTGAACATTTATCTTTTTGGAACGCCAACGTTCAGTACCTCGAAAGAATTGCAAGAGAACCTAAAAAAACGAGGGGCAAATATTTCCAAAAAGTTGGATGATAGCGTCACGCATATCTTACTTTCGAGTAAAATTAAAGACAATATTGAGGAAATCATGAAGGCAAATAAACCCTTTATTTTAGAGGATTATTTCAAAGCCCAAGTGTTTTCGGAGGATATGCCGTATTTGATGGAAGAAATCAATGAGGAGCTTGTTTCACAAATTACAAGACTATTAAAATCAACGGATGAAGAAGATGATAACATCACACTAATCCTTGAATTAATTGAGGGTGGGGGAGCGAATAAGATTATTTTGAGTTATTTGTATGTCATTCATCTATTTCACGATGATAATGAAATACGAAAAAAATCACGAAAACTATTTAGAAAATACGCTTCAATTGAACTACAAAGTTTCTTGAAAAACAACTGGAAAGATAGCCTAAGAAACAGCCAACCACATCATCTATTCCACCATGAAGATTTGGATTACTTTGCCTGTGTTTTAGCTTCAAAAATGGTGCGGTTTCATAAACTTAGCAAGACTTCAAGTGATAAGTCTTGGCTTTTATATGATTTGGGCAACTTAGGGATTGACAATGCAATGACTGAATTTTCACCTACCTTAATGGATTTAGATTTTTTAAATAGTATTTCCTTCAATGGGAATGGTCAAACCTTTGATTTAGAGAAATCATTTCCTTTTTTTCGTGATAATAATATCAAACAAATTCGATTTAGTAATGTGATTTTCAATCAATTTCCGATGGAGTTTTTAATGTTTGGAAATTTAGAATCATTATCATTATCTGGTATTTGGGGAGATGAAAAATCTACTCATTTAGCAGTGCCATTATTGCCCAAAATGAATAATTTGAAACAATTGGATATTTACAACGTAAACTTTACCCAAATTGAAAATTTCAAACCTATTGTCGGGAAAGTTGAAAATTTAAGATTACACAATACTAACCTACAGCTACATCTTAATGTATTTGAAGATTCTAAATACTTAAAAACATTGACCTGTCATGACAATAATGAGCTTAGCAACTTAAATCTAAATTTTGAAAATTTTGAAGAAATTGAAGAGGTACATTTAGCAAATATTCCTATTACTAAACTGGAAGACAACTTTTATAAATGTAGTAAGTTGAATAGACTTAATGTTACTTCCACAAATATTACAGAATTACCGTACTCTGTGATATGTATTGGTTCTAAATCTGATAGTAATATATCACTTCGATTCTGTGATAATAAGATAGAAAGTCTTGGTAATAAAAAAATATCGTTAGGTAATATTTTCAATAATTTGCTTCACAAAAAGCGTAGTTTTGATATCAATTTAGAGAATAACCAAATGAGTGAAATTCCTAAAATATTTTCTGAAATTTGTATTTATGAACTAAATCTAAATAAAAATCCAATTTTATCAATTCCCGAAAACATAGGCTCATTTGATATAAAAGGAGTTTTATATCTTTATCAAACTAACATTACAAAAATACCATTTTCAATTTTTCAATTAAAAGCAAGAGTTGGAGTTGCAAATCGTACAGAAGATTTGATTTTACCAAATATTGATAGTATTCCAAATTTTTATGGTCAGAAGCAATTTGGAGGAAAGAGTGCTGATATTTACAGAAAAATGAATGAGTTAATTGAGACCAAACGAATCGCTAACTAATAACATGGAAAATTCTAAAAAAGTGATGACGACACTTTCAAAAAAAGAAATCACAAACATGGTAAAAAACGTTTGTTCCCTGATAGAAAACGATGATTATACGAATGTAGAGTTAGGTTTTTTTATAATGAAGGGTAATCCAGACTTACTGACTTTATCTTCCGAAAAAGAACGAGCAAAAATAGAATCAGCCATGATAAGAAATTATACTTGCAAGCACTTCTGTTTATGTTTTGGTTTTGGTAGCTTGGTAAATGAGACAAAGATTGTTGCGGACTACTTTAAAGAAATTAAGAGGAATCTGAGTAGAGAACAAAAGAAAACCTATTACAAGTCTGATAACAACGCTGTGAAGTTATGGATTGAGAATAATAAAAATACTCTCGTGTATTTAAGTTTAGCGGATTATTCTCAAAAAGATAAGATTAAAATCACGTCTTTACCTGAGTCTTTTTACAAAATTAAGCAAATGCAAGTCTTGTATGCTTGTTGGAGTTCTTTGAAGGGTTTTTCTCCTAGTATCAAAAATCTAACAAATCTCACAGACATCGGATTTTGTGGAATGAAAAATGTATTCAATATTCCTCCTGAGATAGGTGAATTAAGAGATACGCTCCAAAAGGCTTGTATTGGTAGTTACGATAATTGTACAGGAATATCAACAAAAGAAATGCTTAAAGAAATATTGCCCAATACAGCATTCAACCCTGAGTTCTAAATTTCATCTTATTAGAAAGAATACTTCAATACCAAATGGATTAACAATATATGAATAACACCGCACGTATTCTTGAAGAAGTAACCAAAACAAGCATTGAACTACTATTAAAGGAACCTTTTTATTCCCATCTTTTTAGTGCTTTAAATAAAGAAATTGTTTTTGAAGATTCCCACATCAAAACGATGGCAGTTGGGCTTAGGCATAAAACCTATGTCCTGATTATTAATGCCTTATTTTGGGATAATGAATTGAAAGACAAAAAACATCGCTTTGGTGTGGTGAAACATGAAGTGCTGCATCTGGTTTTCAAACACCTTTTGGTCAATGAACCATCCGCAGATAGGCGATTGCTCAATATTGCGATGGATCTGGTAGTTAATCAATACATTGAGAGAATTCAATTACCCTCAGAATCCATTTTTTTAGAGACTTTCCCAGAATTAAATCTCGAAAAAGACCAGACGTATTTTTATTATTACGAAAAACTGAAAGTGCTTCAAGAAGACTGTAAAAATGGCTGTGGACTTTGTGATTCAGTGGCAAGCAAAAATCTTCAATCCATTTCAGGCTCATCGCACGGTTTGGAAAGGCATGAACTTTGGAAGGAAATATATTCGCAAACCAATGTTGAAAAGGATGTTCTGGATGCCCAAATGGAAAATCTAATCAGAATTGCCACTAACAAAACTTCAAGCACGCAATTTGGCTTGCTTCCCGCAGGAGTACAATTACAAATTAATGCTCTATTAATCAAAGAACAACCCTTAGTTAATTGGCGGAGAGTGCTTAAATTATTTTCGGAAAGTAGTAGTAAAACGAAAGTAAAAAACACATTGAAACGGCCTTCAAAACGGTACGGTACAACGCCAGGTATTAAGATAAAACATCAACAAAAATTATTAATTGCCATTGATACATCAGGCAGTATTTCTGAAGAAGAATATCAAGATTTTTTCTCAGAATTATATCACATCTGGAAACGTGGAAGCGTTGTGAGAGTAGTTGAATGTGATGCAGAAATTCAACACGTTTACGATTATAAAGGTGTAACCCCAAAGGTTATTCACGGTGGCGGTGGTACGGATTTCACCCCCCCCATTGTTTATGCCAACGACATTTATAACCCAGATGCCCTCATTTACTTTACGGATGGTCATGCCGCTGTGCCGACTGTACGCTCAAAAGTACCTGTACTTTGGGTGATAAGTAGGGAGGGAATTACTCCCAATGACGAAATATTTGAAAATTTAATAGGAAGAAAAGCCAAATTACAAGCATAATGTCAAAGCAAAAACAATTTCAGTACGTAACCTACGGTTCAAAAGCCAATAGTCAGGAAGTTGAAAAGTTCATCAATCACTTATTGGATTTCTCGTTTGAAAACACCTTAAAACCACCAACGCCCATTTGTATATGGGGTTTACATGGTATCGGAAAAACGGAAATGGTGCGTGATGCAGCCTTGAAAAGAGGATATAAATTCGTTTATATTGCTCCTGCCCAATTTGAAGAAATGGGCGATTTGGTAGGTATGCCAAAAATTGAAACCGATAATTTAGGAAATAGTATTACTCGATTGATTCCGCCTTCATGGGTACCAAATGAAGAAGGAGAGGGCATTTTTCTGATTGATGATGTGAACCGTGCCGATGATAGAATCCTGCGTGGAATTATGCAATTACTGCAAAACTATGAATTAGTGAGTTGGAAAATGCCGAAAAAATGGCTGATTATTTTGACTGCCAATCCAGACGGCGGCGATTATTCTGTAACAACTATGGACGATGCCATGCTCACACGGATGATACACGTCACGATGGAATTTGATGTGAAAAGTTGGGCAAAATGGGCGGAACAAGCCCAGGTAGATTCAAGGGGAATTGACTTTGTATTGACCTACCCTGAAATCGTTTCGGGCGATAGAACAACGCCAAGATCATTAGTTCAATTTTTTGATGCCATCAGTACCATCAAAAATCTAAAAGAAGATTTAGAGATGGTAAAAATGCTTGGAGATGGTTGTCTGGACCGACAAACGACAGTAGCTTTTGTGAATTTTATCAACATGGATTTGAGTAAATTGATTGGTGCTGAGGAGATTTTGAACTCAACAGACTTCAAGCAAATTGATTCCCGAATTAGGGGTTTGGTGGAAGCCAAAACAAAACGTCTTGATATTTTGTCGGTAATTATGACCAGATTGACGAATCATCTACTTTTTGGTAAAGAGGATTTAAGTGATAAGCAATTTGATAATCTCAAAAAGTTTATTCTCTTAGAGTTGATTCCAAATGATTTACGTTTGGCAATGGCACAAGAAATTATAAAATCAGAAAAGAAAAGTATGAAAAAATTATACGCAGTTCCAGAAATTGGCAAGTTGTTATTGTCTAAAATGTAGAAAGTTAAATCTAATTAAAAGTTTAAAATTATGTTGACAAGTAAATTAAATTACGATACAACAGAAACCGTTTACTTAGTTAAACCAATATCTCTCGAAGAACTAAAACGTGACTACCCTAATATCAAAGGAATACGATTAGGATTTAGTAATACAGGCTTTCAGGCACTTAAAATAAATCACGATGAGTACTTAGAGAAATTAATAGACATTTTTGATTTAGAAGAGTTAATTATTGATAGGAGGAACCGACTTACAAAGTTGCCGAAAAATATATTGAAACCATCTTTAAAACATCTTGAAATTTATGAGATGGGTGATGGAGTGAAATGTATCTTAGAATCAAACAATGGTTGTAAATTAAATAGGTTACACCTTGATTGTAGTTTTGTTGAACCTTCGCTAGAACTACTCGCTTCAAAAAGCCTTAATCAAGTTGATTTAACGAACTCAAATGAAATTAGTTCTCTAAATCAAGCAACAAACCTCACAAGCCTTCAATTAAGTCCGTCTAATGATAAATTAGATTTGGACTTTTCAAACTTTCCAAAACTTGTTAATCTAAGTATTTATTCGTCTCAAAAAATCAAAGGTTTATTTGACTTTTCAAAGTTGAAAGAACTAAAAAATGTGGCATTAAATAACCTTGAATATTTACCGCAAGGTTGGGAGAATTTAACTCAAATAGAAAGCCTTCATCTCAATTATGTAGGAAGTGGTACTTCGACAGAGATATTAAAATTTGATATATATCCAAATCTAAAATTCTTGAATTTACATGTAAATCTGAATTTTTTAGGGGACTTATTAGGTGAAATGCCTTCATTACAGTATATGCATTTGGGTTGTGAATCTGAATTTTCAGTAAAACTAAACGAAAAACTATTTACATCAAATTTACTTACAAGTATATCCCTCGGTGGAGCTTTGTTGCCTCCAAAAATGCCAACTAATCATGTTTATAGTTATATTTCTCTATCCCATAGCTTTTTTGATGATGATTTAGAGAGCCTCAATCAAACTGAATATCTAACTATAAATGACTGTCAAAATGAATCCCTTAAATCTGAGACTTGGCAGAATTTGACAAATGTTAAAAATATTATCTTTTCAAATTCCTCAGTATTGAAAGAATTACCTCCTTTTAATTCTAAAAATATTAACCTTAAAGAAATTAGTATTAATAGTCTACATGCACTAAGAACTATACCTGAAACATGGAATACTTGCCCTCAATTATCTGAAATATCATTTTCTGATATTGGAAATTTAAAAATGAATAATTGGGAAAATTTCCCCTCTCTCCAAAAAATTAAAGCCTACGGTGATATTACACTCTCCAAAGAAACGCTTTTATGGTCTTCATTAAACAGTATTAAAGCTGGATATTACAAAAATCACAATGTCGATTTTGAAGATATTTCTAAAATTACTCAAGATTCAACCATCTCGAAGGAAACCAAATTAGTTATTGGAAGCCTTTTGTTTGAAGAAAGTTTTGAAATAGAAAAAATCAGTGATTTTAAAAACGCATTTTTAGGAATTTTCAATGCAAAGAGTTTTAGAGTTAAACAATTAGCTTGGGATAAATTAGATTTAATTAATGCAACTAAAACGATAAATTTAGAAATTCTTTCACAAAAATCAATTGCTCTTTTAGGAAAAACTAAAAATGTTAAAAGTTATTATAAAGATAAATTGGTTGCATTAGGAAGCAACTATAAAGCAAAAATTGAAGCAAATACGGAAATAATCGTGGTTGGCGAGAGCTTTGAACTTCCCGATAAATTTTGGGATTATCCGCACCAGTTTATCAGTGAAGTAGCATTAGATACTTTAATAAAAGATTTTCAACCCGGTTATATCCAAACCTTAGAAAGCAATGAATTAGATAATCTGAGAGAACTTATTTGGTCGAATGCTGTTGAAAATGACAAGATTGTTATTGAAATGATAAAAGGCGGCGGAATTGCAGACATACTCATTCCAGATTTGATGGTAGTTGCTAAAACCTCGCCAGATGATAATGTAAAGAATACGCTAAAAAAGTTATTGAAAGTTAAGATTTCAACAGGAAGTCAAAAGATTCTTTCTGATAAAACTAACTTAAAACATAGATGTCCTTATGATACATATCATGTATATGACACAGATTTTGATGTCTCACAATTCGCTGTAACCTATTACAAAAGGGAGAAAAATCATCTTTTACACTTCTTTTCAACTCATAAAAGTAAAGATAATCCTTATCGTAATGACCTGTTTATGGAAACTTATAGTCAATTTTTAGTAAAGCCGCATCGCCTTACTGTTTTTTTGAATTTTACCGATGCTGAATTTTCTTTCATTTTATCTCAACCAGAACTGAATGGTAAATTAAAAGTGTTGGGAATGGGTCTTTGTGAAATAAGGAATGTAATGCCTGCATTATTAAAGCATAAAGATACTTTGGAGGCATTACACTTTAATACGGAAGAGAAAGATTTGCCAACCGAATTATCCGATTTCAAAAAACTCAAAAAATTGACTATATCTGCGAATAACCTTACGGAAGCATCGCTTGATATTTCTAAAATGAAAAAACTTAAAGATTTTAGAGTTTATTGTCGATAAAAGAGTTTATCATTCTCTTTAATCAAACCAAATATTGAAAATATACATAAATACCAACAAACAGACAATATCGTCTTTGACCGTAGTCATGATGGCGATTTTAAAGTGACACAAGTAAATCAGATTGCTCAAATTTACAACCGCAAAAGTTCCTATTTTACCGAGGGGACTATTTACTCAGCTTTGCGTTTTGAAGATTTTAATGAAGCCTTATTTCCCAAAATTAGAAATTTAATTCGTAGCCAAAACTATAATCACCCATGGCTAACGCTAAGTGATAAATAGCTACTTGAAACCGCAGGTTTATGGAAACATGATTTTCAAAGTGGTAAGGAGGGTTACACCTTAGCCTCAGCCTTGTTACTTGGGAAAGATACTGTTATTCAGCAGATTTTACCACATTATAAAATAGACGCTTTGGTAAGAATTCAGGAACTTTACCGCTACGACGACCGTGTCTACATTCAAACCAATTTGATTGATGCTTATGAAGAACTGATGGCATTTGTAGCCAAACATTTGCCCGATAAATTTTATATGGAAGGCGACCAAAGAGTTAGTTTGCGTAATAAGATTTTCAGAGAAATTGTTGCCAACCTTATTGTTCATCGAGAGTATGTTAATGCTCAACCATGCAATTTTACCATTTATGCAGACAGAGTAGAAGTTATCAATGCCAATAATCCGCATGGTCATGGAATTATCGACCCTAATAACTTTAGTCCTTTTACCAAAAACCCAACTATTGCCAAATTTTTCATACAACTTGGTCGTGGTGATGAATTAGGTTCGGACGTAATCAACATCAATAGACTCATCAAATAATACGTTAATAGAGGAGACGTTTTAAAACAATTATTCCCTTACCTTAAATCAAAAAACCTTATCTTAAACTTGGGTATGTGCAACCGATTTTATGAAAGCAAAACTAGATAAGAATCAATAGACTATGGCTCAAAATACAGTATCAACCCTCAACTAGTCTTAGGAGGAAATCCTAAGATCAAAAACAAGGAAGAGCCTAACACTCGAAAGGGCTTATTGAAAATATAAGAATGTATCAAGGCAAAATGAATATTTATCCCTGATACATTTGCGAGTGTGACGCTCTTTAACATTTTAGATGGTAGGAAACAACCTACAATCAGTTTGAGTACTAAAACTAATCTATTTTTTTAAAAATTCCCTTCTAATTCTACTTAATGAAGTATCCGTAACATTTAGATAAGAAGCTATTTGTTTGAGCTGGGCAAATTGAAATATTTCTTTATTACTACTAATCAGGTTTTCATATCGGGCTTCACCACTAAGATTTATTAACTCTAATGCTCTTTTCTTAAATAACACATATTCTCTAGCCAGCATTTTCACCCCATACGCCCTAAACTCTGGAATAGTATGTAATAATAAATTTAATTGTTCGTAACTAATTGCATAACCTCTGCAATCTGTAACCGCTTGTATATTTTCTGTGGATTTGGTTTTTAAATAAAATGATGACACTTCAAATACTACACTATCTTTTTGATAAAAATTAGTAGTCACTTCATTACCATCGCTATCATATGTAAATGCCCTCATAAAACCACTCTGTAAAAAGAAATAGCGATCGTTTATCTTTCCCTCCTTTAGAAAAAAATCATTTTTTGAAATAGTAATCTCTTCAAAATATTCTACTACCTCATCAAGAATATGATCTGGAAATGATAAATTTTTTATAATATAATTTTTTAACCCTTGTTTGTCCATTTATTTGTACTGTTAATATTATGTTCAATAGCTTCTTTACAAGACTGTTTGTATCAAAATTAATCTATTACTCAAATAATTAAGTAAAAAATAATACCTCTGAGAGACAAAAAGGAGACATTTTTTCAAAATTGAATACCGCTAAATCATTAGGTAAATTCAACCTCGAAATGATTCTTTCTTTTTTACACGCATATATTTTGGATTGAAACCTCTTTGTCCGTTAAATTCATGTAGAGATAGAAGGATATAAACGCCTATCTCTACATGTTAATGCAGGATGTCGTTTTCGACGTCCGACTAGGAAACTGGGATTTACCTCTTCACAGTGGGAAATAAATGTTTCCAATTAGTTTTCGCATAATTATAATTTGATTTAGTTTAGTAAAAATGTATTTACTTCATGGGCAAAATCTCTCGAATACTGAAAAATTCCACCATGACCTGAATCACTCCAAAGTACCAGTTTTGCATCTGGAATATTCTGAAGCATTATGTAGGAATTAATCGAATCAACCATGTTATCTTCACTCCCATTAACAATAAGTACAGGTTGTTTAATAGCCTTTAGCTGTTTGTTTCCTTCGTCTGTTGCTAAACCGTAGCCAATGATGGCCCTGGCCTGACTTTCAATTGTAGCCTGACTTGTCGGCAAATCCCTGTCTAGTTTCCTTTCAGCAAGCCTTTCTAAGAAAGCTTCACCAGCTTTAATACTCTTTGGAGTTTTGCTAAAAAAAAGGTTAATCAATACCCTGTCAGGTCCATCAACAAATGCTTTTTCCAGATGTGACTCTAGTTGTGCGATTGCTTTTCCTCCTATAGATCCTGTACCTGCCAATATAAGCTTATTCACAAGTTCAGGATATTCCGCAGCTATATGTTGTCCTATAAAGCCGCCGAGAGAAAAACCTAAAAGGTTAACCTTACTGTAACCTAAGGCACGAATAAAGTCAACAGCATCTTGTGCCATCGCAGATACGTTGTCAGGAGTAGTCCCTTTAGAACTTCCAACTCCTTTGTTATTAAATAATATTACCGGGTAATTACTGGCAATTGCATTTGTAACTTCAGGATCCCAATTATCCATGTTCCCAGTAAAATGTTGTAAAAATATTACTGGTATTCCTTCCTTACGTCCAAAAGAGCGGTAGGTAAAATCACTACCATTTACGTTGATAGATTTTGTTGGTGCTGTCTTGTGGGTAAATTTTTCAGATACGAAAATATTTTCTGGTGTTTCCATTTATTTTTGATGTTATTTAGAATTAAGTTAAGAATCACTCTATTTTCATGAAAACTCAACCGAAGCTTACTGAGTAAAATGATCCTAAACTGTGATATTTATTTTAATTTATTTAAGCCATACTTATTTTGCTTCCAAGGTAATGATTTGTGCCAAAACATGCGGGAACATGATAAAAGGGGTATGGCTTGATGGAAGAGAATATAATCTCTGTATACCTGCATCTTTTGCCATTTTTTGCTGAAGTGAGTAACCTATTGTATGGTCATTTAAGGTGTAAACAAACACTTTATTGATTTTGCCAAATCTGCCCTCAGTAAGAGTTACTGAAGTCGCTAAAGGAGCTAATGGTTCAGGCTTTAAATTATTACTTACATAGTCTGCTACCTGCTTAGGAGCATCGGCAAGGAAAACATCAGCAATACCTTCTTTTTTTATACTTGTAATGCCTGCTTTTTCATCTACAATAAGATTTTTACCAACATGACTCTCTGCATCCGTTTGAGCAATAGTTAAGAGGCTTTCTCCATTTTTTGGCACATAAGCTGCAATGTAAATTATCTTTTTTATCTGAGGCGCTATCTCTTCTGCAATCTGGGTTGCCACAATCCCACCGAAGCTATGCCCAACCAGCACAACATTTTGTTTGCTTCCAATGGCTTTTTTAACCTCATCAACATAAAGTTTTAAGCTGATTTTAGAAATTGGAGTGTTGTCACTTCCATGTCCGGGAAGATTAACGGAAACAACCGAATTACCACCGGCAATTAAATCCTCTGAAACGTGCTGCCAGTCATTTGACGATGACCATGCACCATGGATTATTACAATTGTGTTTTCGTTTTTAGCTTTATTCGTTTGTGATAAAGCTGTAATAGTTGTAATCAATAGCGTTGCTACTAATAAGATTGAATTTTTCATGATATATTTGTTAGTTGTTAATATTTAGTTAGTTGCTATTTTTGTCAATATCAAGGACAACTCTTGGGGCTGAGAAAGGAATGGACTATGTCCTGTATTTATTTCGTACACAGATTCAACTTTACCTGTTTCAATCATTTTGCTTTGTAAATACGGCGACACAACGTGATCTTGTAAAGTTTTGATGTATGCTTTTTTAACTGATCCAAAATTTTGCTCAGTAAGTACCACAGGATTAATAAATGGAATTAAAGGCTCTGTTCGATAGTTTTTTACTACAAGGCTTTGAACTTCCTGAGTGCCGTCCTGAATAAATAGATTAATGATTTGGTCCTGTTTTACATCGACAGTATAAGCATCATTATCAAAAATTAGAATACCCTCAGGTCCAAGCTGAGAATAAGGATCCATATGTGCCAGTTTATCCAATGTTTGACCTGAAACAGGTAAATAAGCGGCAACATAGACTAGTTTTTCAATTTTTGAAGGCACGGCTTCCGCAACAGAAGAAATTATCATACCTCCCAAGCTATGACCTACTAAAATAACTTTTCCATCAATTGTTGAAAGTGCATCAATTACCTTTTGTTTATAGACATCTAGTGTTATTGTGCTTGGAGAAGTATAATTACTACCATGGCCAGGTAGTTCAACAACAATTACTTTATTACCCTGTTTTTCAAGGTTAGTTTTTACTGTCTGCCATACAAAGGGAGCCTGCCATGCTCCATGAACAAGTACATAACTTTTAGGTTTTTCGGGCTGTATATCATCTTTCGAACAAGATGATATGATAAAGACACAAGCAACTATGATAAGTTGAATTAATCTTATTTTTTTCATGATTGTATTATTAAAGTGTTATTTATAATGTGAAATGAGTTTTATTTAGCTTCGAGGGTTATAATTGTCGATAGTATTTGTGGAAATACAATAAACGGTGTATGGCTTGAAGGAAGCGAATAAGTTCTTAAGATGCCTGCATCCTTAACCATTTTTTGCTGAAGTGAATAGCTAATTGTATGGTCATTTTGACTGTGAACATATACCTTGTTAACTTTACCGAAATTAGCATCAGTTAAAGCGACAGAAGTAGATAATGGGACTAAAGGCTCTGGTCTAAGATTATTAGTTACATAATCCGACACTGGTTTTGGTGCATCAGCTAAAAAAACATCTGTAATAGCCTCTTTAGTTATACTGGCAACGCCCGCTTGTTCATCAACAATAAGATTTTCACCTACATGACTCTCCGAATCGGTTTGTGCAAGTGATAGTAAACTATCTCCATTTTTAGGAACAAAAGCAGCGATGTAAATTAGTTTTTTTATCTGCGGAGCAATAAGTTCTGCTACTTCACTAACTATTATTCCACCAAAACTATGACCTACAAGGGTAACATCTGTTGCATTACCAATAGCCTTTAAAACTTCATATACATAAAGCTGAAAACTAATATCCAAAACAGGTGTTTCATCAGTACCATGACCAGGAAGATTTACTGTGATAAGGTTAATCTCTTCAGATGTAAGATATCCTGCAACATGATGCCAGTCATTAGCAGATGACCATGCTCCATGAACAATTACAATAGTGTTTGTACTTTTAGAAGATGAGGGACTTAATTCCTCATGTGTGTTGATTTTTTCGTTTTGCATAATATTATTTGTTTAATACAATGCAAAGAAAAAGGGAATAAAACCGGCAGCACTTGTCTTGCGGCAAGTAATGAAATTTCGTTAAATTTTTTATTTTTTTCCTCGCTGTACTCTATCGTGTAGTTGCCAGAAAAGAAAGAGCCTCAGGCTCGAAAGGGCTTATTGAATATATTAAAATGTTGCAAGGCAAAAGGAATATTTATCCCTGATACATTGTACGAGGTACTGTCTGAAAAAACTAATTTTTGAATATAATTATTTTTATATTTGCTACTCTTGAAGGAGAAGTTCTTGAACTTCATCCAGTGTAGCCTCGTTCATCGAGGCTACTTTATTTGGATTATACTTTTCATTCTTTTTCCAAAGAGAAAAAATAAGCAATAAAATTTTTCTTTGAACCGCTACATAGCCTTTCATTTTCATATTAGTTCGTTCATAAACACGTTCAAAAAGATTTGTAAAGGGTTGTTGTTGAAATCTTACTACATTAAAAGCTGGTAAATGTAGAATTTTTCTAATTCGAGAATTCCCTTGTTTTGAGATGGCTCTTTTACCAATAAATTTACCTGATTGCCGTTCCGTTACATCATAACCCGCATAAGAAGTTACTTGTCTTTGGTTATCAAAAAACTCAAATCCATTTGTTTCAGCAACGATGGTGGCTATAGTAAGAGTACCTACTCCTTGAATCGGTGAAATTAAGGCAAATTTTTCTTTTAAAATGGAATCTTTTTCAATAACGACATCAATTTGTTTTTTAATGGCAACAAGTTTAGTTTCCATTAATTCGACTAATTCATAAAGGTCTTTTAACACTAATTTGTCATGATGGTGGCTGCTTTCGATAGCATAAATTTGATTATTGTAAACTGTTTTTTGTTCTTGTAAATTAGAATAATGACGAGTTAATGCCTTTAACTCCTCTATTTGAGGGCTTATGGGCTCCCAAACATCAAGATTTTGTTCGGCAGCCATTTGGGCTAAACCTTTGGCATCAATGGTATCATTTTTACTTTTTAGACCAAGACTCTTAAAATAGTGTTTAGCCTTTTTGGGTAAAATAATGGTTACATGACAGCCTAAATGATGGAGAAACCATGCTAAATTTTCGTGGTAAACTCCTGACTATGCGTCCCAGTAGCTTCTATCAGGTAAACAATAGGAATATCCGCTTCTTTACAATGATTTTTAACCCATTGTGCAAGCTCTTGAAAACCTTTTGACTGATTAGCAAAACTACGAATTGCTTTAATTGTTACTTTTTGTAACGTGTCAATTACTGATAAACAAACATGGAAATGGTCTTTGGAAACATCTAGTCCAACGGCATACTTTAAGAATTTACTCATGACGATAAGGGTTTGAATTGATTGAAAACCAGCTCTTCAAATCAGACAACTTTTTATCGTTTTTGCTCATTAATACAGGATAATAAACAGCGCTATTTCCTTGTGTACTTAGTCCTAACGCTGAAAAGAAAATAAAAGGAGACTTGGCTCGAATGACTATATCGTTACTTGTAAGAACGTGTTTGCGGGACGCTCAGGATACTCCTTTTACTCTGTTTGAAGCTCATTGTAAAAATTGTACTTTTTTATGAGACTTCAAATTTCATGCAAGATATGAGCGGGACGCTCTTTAACATTTTGAGGCGTAAGAAACAACCTACTACTAGTTTGAGACGAAAATGTACGATGTGGTTATATTATTGTAAGTTATTTTCTTCTAAAAGCATTTTCAATTCAGCATTTTCTGGCCAACCGCCACTTTCTCTCATTGCGATTAAAAGATATTTTTTAGCATCGGCTAATGTTCTTGCTTCTCCACGGACAAAAGCATTTGTCCACGGTTGTTTGTTTTCAGGTACTAAATATTCAAAATAGTATTCTTTGGTTCCTATGTTGCTAACTATTACAAACCAATCTGCTTTCCAATCGTCTGCGTTTTGAATTACTAGTCTTGCGTGTGATGTCATCCCCCAAAGTAACGTCTCCGTAAATGTTTGATTTATAAGTTCAACGAAAAGTAGCATTTCCTTTCCAACGTCCACATAAGAATTAGTGTTTCTTGTAGATAAGTCAAGATAAAACTCTTCTAATGTAATACTTGTTTGAACTGAATTCCTTTTTATGGGCATATTACCTCTTGTTTTCTTTTGTCTAAAATATGTCTGTTGCGGGTCATTTTAAATGACGCCCAATGTGAGTATTGGCGAAGAGTCTTTACGAAAGATTTGTTGTACTATTGATATTGTGATTTTTGTATTGTTGTGCAATTTATTGTACTTACTAAGTTAGTTGTTTCCTTATTCATTCCTAATAATTCTCTTACTTTAAATTTAATCGGTCAAACGAACTAACAATTCTCGAAAGACTTACTTTAAAACATGGGTATAACAATAAATGAGAAACAAGCCCCCTAAACAAAAAAAGCAGGCAAAACCTGCTCTTCCAAAATTTTCAAATCGAATAATAATTCCATAAAATAAAACACAGAAGCCGACTACTGCTAGACTAGCCGTATCTCAGTAGCCTCAGGTAGTAATGTCCAGTTATTCTTTTGCCCCTCCCCTACTGAAACTGTAATCGCTAGAAATTTACTACTCAATCCTATGATTCGAAATGGTTGCTTTTGTGTTACAGTGCATAGCATCTAGGAATGTTTAAGCAATTGCCCTCAATAAATGATAGTGATTGGTATAAGTTACAGTCCCTGAATTATAAGCTTTTATGTGTGACTTTTTTTAACTAATTATCGAGCTTTGCACTTTCTTTCATTGATGTTTTGAAAAATAAGAGTCCATTCAAGAATATTGAATTAAAAGTTTTACAAAAAACAGACAGGTCTGTATGTTTTATAAAAACTTTTAATTACATTTGTCCTGTAACAAAAAGAAATTAATGGAAACCAAAAAAAATATAGAAAATACAGCCGCAAGATTATTTTATGAACAAGGTTATAACTCAACTGGCATCAATCAAATAATAGCTGAAGCGGGCATTGCCAAAGCCAGTCTATATGCTCATTTTCCTTCAAAAGTCGATTTATTGAAAAGCTATTTGAGAAACACCTCTGTTAGTTCAAATGAAGTTTTGAGAAGCATAGTCAACCAAAAACAAACACCACGAGAAAAGGTGCTTAGTATCTTTGATTTTTTGGTTAAATTTTCAAATCAAACAAACTTTAACGGTTGTCATTTTTTAAATATTGCTGCAGAAATTCCACAAAACAACGAGGGCGTACTTGCTTTAATTCAAGACCAAAAGAATAAAATACGTGAGCTGTTTATCGAAATTCTTGAACCTATTCATAATGAAGCCCTTGCTGATGAATTGTACATACTATTTGAGGGAGCTTTGGCAAGCAGTAAAGTTTTTAAAGAAAATTGGACTATTGAAGCTACTCGCAGAATCGTCGAAAAATTATTATAGTTTTTTATTTAAAAGACAAAAACAGACAAGTCTGTTTTTGTAAAAATCATTTTTAACACAAGACAATGGAAATTACAGAAACGCAACCGAAAAAATTAGACTTAGCAACATTATTAGCGAGTCAACCAAAGCAAGTACAACTTCTTGATAATAATGAAGAAATAGTTATTCCTGATGAATGTGGTGATACTTTATGGGATAAAGTTTTGGCAGAACATGAAAATAAAGACACCCATAAATAAATAAAATCATGGCAAAGAATTTTGCAGAAATCGGATTTAGCTCTGCTGCCAAAAAATTACAAGAACAATTTGGTAGCAGAGCAAACTATGCCCGTATGGAAAGCCAAACTATGTACGAAGGGTTAAGCAAATATGAACAACATTTTATTGCCCAAAGAGATAGTTTTTATATGGCAACTGTTGGCGAAAATGGCTTTCCATATATCCAACACCGTGGTGGACCCAAGGGTTTTTTAAAGGTATTGGATGCAAATCGGTTGGGATTTATTGACTTCAAAGGTAACATGCAATATATCTCGGTGGGTAATATGGCTACTAACAACAAAGTAGCATTATTTTTAGTAGACTATCCAAATAAAAAACGATTAAAAATATACGCTAAAGCCGAAATTGTAGCACTAAAGGACAATCCAGAATTACATCATTTGCTTGATTTGGATGGTTATAAGTTTCGCCCAGAACGCCTAATGGTACTCCATGTTGAAGCCTACGACTGGAATTGCCCACAACATATTACCCCTCGATTTACAATCGAAGAAATTGAAGAGGTTTTACAGCCCCAATACCAACACATCAAAAACTTAGAAGCCGAAGTTGCTGATTTGAAGGCTAAATTGGGTTTGATTGAATGAGCCCTCATTTAACTAAATGTAGAAAAAAGGAATAACCTCACTCCTCTCACAGATTATAAGGTTTGTTATTGCCAATTTTCTGCCAAAAGCGTTATTGATTTTAAAATTTGAATATTTCACAACAAATGAATATACCTAAAAACTTCGACCTTGAGCTTTCTGGATAGTACAATTTCCCCTATTTTGAAGGCTCCAATATAATCAACGCTTTTGGCGTTGCAAATGATTAATCTATTTAAGGAGTTGGGAGATGAATAGAGGGGAAAACTGAAATTCCCAACGCCTTATTGGACTCTTTCTGTTTCTTCGGTTACAGAATTGTCTCTATTTCGTCGTTTTCTGGCATATTTTTCATTGCCAAATCTATAACTAAATGCCAAGCCTATTCGCTGAGTATCGTTTATATTAACCCTATTTTGGTAAATATTCTGAAAGTTTTCTATCCGTTCTCGATAAGTATCTGAGTGAAAAATATCGTTGATATTCAGTTTTATCGCTCCTTTGTCTTTCAAAATCTTTTTTTGCATCGAATAGTAAACAGATGTCCGAGCTAACACTGTTGTAGGATAGATTCTTTCTTCGGTTTTGTACTGAGCCGTAAGTTCACTTGACCACCCCTTCCCAAAACTAATTTGTTGGGTGGTAGATACTCTTCCAGTAAAAAATACTGTATGGTTTGTTTCTCCGTTTATGTTACTTTTAATGTCGAATCGAGCCACTTGAAAATAGAATGTTGAGCTTAGCCATTTGGTCGGTTGCAGTGTTAAATTATGATTAATAAATATTCTGTTGCCAATGCCCGTATTAAATGGTTTTCGGATAAATGTTTCGCCTTCTCTGATGGTAACTTCTCCCAGAATTCCATCCGCTCCGTCATAGCCAAAACCCATTGTGTAAATAGATTTATATTGATATCTAAATCGTACTAAGTTCAAGTAAAACGGCTGTAAATCAGGATTGCCTTGGGTGTAATTATAGGCATCTACATAGTTTAGAAATGGATTAAACTGCTGATAATTAGGTCGATTTACTCTCCTTGTGAAATTAAAACTAATGTTGTGGTTTTTTAAACTGTCTAGGTTATAACTTAAAAATACACTAGGAAAAATATTGGTGAAATTTTGATTAAATTTTTGGTATTTAATAGTTTCGTTTGCTAGTAATTCTCCTAAGATATTGGTATTTTCTGCTCTCAAACCCATTTGTAAACTCAACTTTTTATTGATTGGTTTTCTGATATTTATATATCCTGCATTTATGTTTTCATGATATATAAAATGGTTACTTCGGCTGTAAATGATTGCGGCAAATTCGTCTCGAAAAAGTGCATCATTATCGTTTTTTACAAAACTCGACTTTAATCCACTTTCTAAATTGGCTCCTTTGCCCAATGGTAGTGAATAGTCTGTTTTGAAGTTATAGATATTAATATTGTTAGATAATTTGTTGTCAAAAAGCTCATTTTCTGTTATTCTATTAAAATTTCGTAAGCCTTCTGACTGGTAGTTTAATATATTCAAATCCCCAGATAACTCATGCCCCTTGTTATTGAATTTATGATTGAAGTTTACATTGGCGGACTTTGAGTTCCAATTATTGGTCCCATTATTATTGCCTTTGAATTCTTGAGTGGCTGTCGTATTTACATAGTTTGCCTCATCAGAACGGGGTCTATTTTGTAAAAAAAACTGCACGCCCAAAATAGTTTTTTCACTTAAAGTAAAATCTGCTCCAAATCTTCCATTCAAACTATTAGATTTATAATCGCTGTAGTTTTTCGATTGAATATTGGTTATACTTATTTTTTCATCATTAAAAATTGTCCTTTGTGAAGTTTCTTCTGTGTAGTCTTGGTCTAAACTCTGGTCTATTCCCAAAAACCAATTGATTTTCTGGCGATTAAGGTTAAAGTTAACACTATTGTTGACTCTCAGTTTTTGCCCCATAGACATACCTGAAGAGAGGTTTCCCGTTAAACCTCTTGCTTTGTTCTTCTTTAAAATAATATTGATGATAGAAGACCCCGCGGCATCATATTTTGCAGGTGGATTATCCATCAGTTCGAGTTTATCTAACAAACCACCCGGTAAAGATTTAAGATAAGCTACCAAGTCTGTTCCACTCATGTAGGTACTGCGACCATCAATCAAAACCATTGCTCCACTTTTTCCATAGAGGTTAATATTTCCTTGGGCGTCCACTGATATGCCAGGTGTTTTTTGCAAAACTTCAAGGGTATTACTGGATACTGCCGATATCATCGTTCCTACATTCACAACCGTTTTGTCGATTTCCTGTTCAATTAGCGGTTTTTTAGCACTAACTACTACTTCGTTTAAAGTGGTACTCTTGGCAGGCAAAAGGATAATAACGGGCAATTCTACCTTTGTTTGCTGTTCGTCCAATGTTTTTTTTACACTTCTATATTTCAAAAAACCCATTGATGTGATTTCTAAAAAATAACTGCCGCTAGATAAATTTTGGATAAAGAAATTTCCATTTATATCAGTAATTCCTCCTTTCACAAAACTTGAGTCGATACTGTTCATAAGTTTGACAGTAGCACCAATCACCGATTCATTTTGAGTATCTTTGACACTCCCGACTATACTTTTATTTTGAGCCAATATTTGACCTGATAGGATTAGTAATAGAAATAGTTTTTTCATAATTGTTTTTTTGACAAAGTTTGTTTTCTTGGGATTGCCCAGAAAACAAGTCTGACAGAAATCAATTTTGAAGGGACAAACATAGCAAAAGGACTGACAAAGGTTTTAACAGGTTTAAATGCGATTTCGTCAGTCAAATAATGGCGTTTGAAGTCAATAATTTTAATTATACATAAGGGTATTCAATTTTGTAGAAAAAAACAAAATGAGCTTTTTAGAAAAAATATTTGGAAAAGAAGCCGTTAAAATCGGCAATTATTTAGGGCTATCTTTTATAGCTTCTATACTCCTGTTTACCATCTTTATGGCATTTGCAGATATTTTTTTCAAGAATAATGACGACGAGATAGCGTTAATATCAACTATTTTATTGTTGATTGGTGTATTTGTAGGTCGTTTTTTGGCCAGTTTATGGCAAAGAAAGCATATCAGTAATTTGGTATTTATTGTGCTGATTGGGTTGACTTTCGCCCTGATAGTATCTTTAATGCCCATTATAGACACACTTATCACTCATCAGGAATTCTTAGTTGTCGCTATAGCGTTGATTATCTATTTTGTTATCAGTATCTTAATTGGTCTACTCATAAAGCTCACACGCATGCGTACTGAACAAAAATTAGACGTAGCCAACACAACAGCTTTGCATAGTCAATCCGAATTACAGCTTCTTCAGTCTCAACTAAGTCCACATTTTTTGTTTAATACCTTAAATAATCTGTACGGTTTGTCATTAACTGACCATCAAAAAATACCTAACTTATTGCTGAAACTATCAGATTTGTTGAGATATTCGGTGTATGATGCCAAAGATATTATGGCGCCACTGACAGAGGAAATAAACTATATAAAAAACTACATTGATTTTGAAAAAATACGTTTAGGCGAACGCCTAAACTTGAAAATAGACTTTGAAGAAAGTAACCCTCAAAAACCTTTTAAAATAGCTCCTATGCTGTTGATTGTTTTTGTAGAAAATGCGTTTAAACACTCCAAAAACAGTCTGGATAATGTGATAAATATAGAAATAAACCTAAAAACTTGGGGAAATTCAATACTATTTTCGGTTGTAAACTCACATAATAATATGTACAATGACAAGCAAAAACATAGTGGATTTGGCCTAGATAACGTAAAAAAAAGGTTGGATTTGATATATAAAGGCGAGTATGATTTGGAAATCAATGAGACTACAACTAACTACGAAGTAAAACTCAGGATAAATGGAAAATAAAATATCGTGTCTTATTGTAGATGATGAACCTATAGCCAGACAAATTATAGAAAAATACTGTTCACATTTGCCTGAAATTGAGCTATTGGCGAGTTGCGAAAATGTTTTTGTCGCTAAGAAAATATTAGAAAGTCAATCTGTTGATTTACTTTTTTTGGACATTAATATGCCTGTTTTGGATGGAATAGCATTTTTAAAAACACTTAAAAATCCACCCTGTGTCATATTTACTACGGCATACAAGGAGTTCGCCCTTGATGCCTTTGACCTTTCAGCAATAGATTATTTGCTCAAACCTTTTTCTTTGGATAGGTTTATTATTGCTGTTGATAAAGTCAAAGAAAAACTAGCGCTATTAAAACAACCTTCTATAAAATCGATAGAAGAAACCACAGAAGATTTTACTTTTATAAAAGCTGATGGAAAAATACACAAAGTGGATTTTGGCTCATTACTCTATGCTGAGGCCAAAGGAAATAATGTACTAATTGTTTCCGAAAATCAGACTATTTTCCCAATCATGACATTTAGTGATTTTTTAGAATTATTACCCAATCAAAATTTCCTAAGACTTCATCGGTCATTTGTGATAAATAAATCCAAAATAAGCCATGTTGAAGGAAATAGGGTATTTATTGGTAAAACGGAAATACCCATCGGCGGAAATTACAGAGCAGATTTTTTGAAAAGTTTGGGAATTAGCAATTGATTCTTCATTAGTAATTTCTGTTTAAAAGGCTTTTTATAAATTATTCACCGCATACAATGGAGTGTTTATCATCCAGTCTTGTACTCTGTGGTTATTCATTGAAAAACGTATATTCTGTTGTGTTTTAAACTTATCTACAAATACTTTCAAGCTTTTCGATTTGAGATTTTCTTCGGCCTTTACTTCTATCGGAATAATTGTTTGCTCTTTTTGAATCATAAAATCAATTTCAGCCGTAGCGTTTTGAGCAGACCAATAATAGATTTCATGTTTGATTTTCAATTGCTGTGCCACAAATTGCTCGGTTAATGCCCCTTTAAATTCCGTTAAAATACTGTTTTTTTCTAAAAGTATTTTTGGCGAAATACCTGCCATCGCATTGAGTAAGCCCACATCTAAACAAAATAATTTGAAAATATCAATATCTGCGTAGGCACTTAGCGGAATATTGGGTTTTTCAACGATATTTACTTTCAGTACTAAACCCGCATCCGTAAGCCATCTGATTGCTGTTTCAAAGTCTTTTGCCCTTGAACCTTTCTTGATTTGTCCGTAAATAAACTTTCTATTTTCTTTAGACAATTGGCTAATCAAATGGCTCCAAACCAATCGAATTCTTGGCACTGTTTCGATTGGAGCATGTTTGGCAAAATCGTTTTCATAACCCAGTAGGATTTTGTTTTGAATTTCTCTAACTTGGTATAAATCCTGAAATTGAATATAATTATCAACCGCTTCAGGCATTCCTCCAACGAAATAATACCGTCGTAGTAAATCGACCAATTTATCGTGAAAGGTATCTATTACAGCCCAATTTTCAACTTTAAGTTGATCTAAGAGTAATTGCTGACCCGTATTTTCTAAAAACTCGGCAAAGCTCATCGGGTACATCTGCAAAAAATCTACTTTCCCCACTGGAAAAGAAGTGCTTTTTTGTAAAGAAACGCCCAAAAGCGAGCCAGCAGCGATAATAAAATAATGGGATGCTTGTTCGTAGAAGTACTTTAGAGCAGTAAGTCCTTTATCAGCTTCTTGAATTTCATCAAAAATAATTAAACATTTGTCTGCCAGAATTTTGTAGCCTACTTCAATTTCAATCGTAGTAATGATACGTTGTATATCAAAATCGACTGAAAATAAGCTTTTTAGTCTTTCGCTACTCTCGAAATTTAGGTAAACTGTATTGTCAAACTCCTGTTTCCCAAAGTCTTTCATCAGCCAAGTTTTTCCAACTTGTCTTGCTCCTTGCAAGATAAGCGGTTTTCGATTGGGTGAATTTTTCCAATGAACTAAATCTTTATAAAGGTCTCTTAACATTTTTTAGTTTGATTATTTGTACAAATATACATTTTTATCAATGAATAAGTGAAAGCATATACACTTATTCAAACAAAAATCCTATAACCCTTAAATACATCGGCTTTGTCATGAAGCTGAAAAGCAAACTACAAGATAATCTAAAATAAAGCCATCGTATTTGCGACTAAAATTTGACTATACTCTATATTTGTAAAAAGTGAATTTATATCGCATGGAAAAACTACGAACACATATTCAACATATTGCCCCCATCAATGATGAGGAGTTTGAAGAAATAAAAACTCATTTCACGCTCAAAAAAGTTAGAAAAGGGCAATACCTTCTCAGCGAAGGCGATGAAGTAAAACATGAGTACTTTGTGCTATCTGGTATTTATAAAGTCTTTTATATTGATGGGCAAGAGAAAGAGTATATATTACAATTTGCACAAGAAAATTGGTGGATGTCAGATTATCCTTCTTTCTTTAAACAAAAAGATGCAACCATGTACATAGAATGTTTGGTAGAAGGTGAAGTGTTATGTTTAACTCTGCAAAATAGAGAAAAGCTTTCAGCAACTTTTCATAAAATGGAACATTTTTTTAGAGTAAAACTGACCAATGGTTATGTTGCACTACAATTAAGAATCAAGCTTTTACTTTCGGGAACACCTCAACAACGTTATGAGGAATTTGCTAGACTATACCCTAACTTAATGCAACAAATACCCAAAAAGTTAATCGCAGAGTTTTTAGGAGTAAGCCGAGAAACCCTGAGCCGTTTGTATCAATAATAAACAGCTATTTCTATTTTTAGTCAAATCTTTAAACCTATGAAAACGGACTAATTTGCTAGTTAAAATAGGTCAATAATAGCTACATTTTTTTTAATATATACTAGCTAATATACAGTCACCAAAAAATATCAATATCTGTACGCTTTGGGTGTTTTGTGTGACTCAAATCACAGAAACAAAGTGATTTACTTCCTTCGATTGGGGGGCTTACACCTAGTAATTTTACATCAGAAATCAGAACAAAATCGACATGGAGCAGCTCACGATGATGTTCAAATTCTACTATTAGATGTAACAATTAAACTATTTAAAGTCATGGAAACCAAAGTATTAATCATCGCTTCAAATGCCAATGCAATTGGTCCTCATAATAGAAGAACAGGTACATTTTTACCTGAAGTAGCCCACCCCTATGCTGAATTTAAAAGAGCTGGCTACCAAATTGATTTTGCAACTTTAACTGGCGACACGCCGTATTTAGATGCCTTATTTTTAGCTGACGACCCAGATAACTTGGCTTTCTTAACAGGTGATGGTTGGGCTAAAATGCAAAAAGCAACTAAACTATCAGACGTTGATGTAAGTCAATATGATGCGATTTTCATTCCGGGTGGTTTAGCTCCGATGGTAGATATGGTCGAAGAACCTTTGTTGAAAAAAGTAATCGCTGATACTTACGAACGTGGTGCTGTAGTAGGTGCTGTTTGTCATGGCCCTGTTTCTTTACTAAATGTAAAATTGAGTGATGGAAGCTATTTAGTGAATGGTAAAAATGTTGCTTCGTTTACCACAGCTGAAGAAGATAATTACGCTCGTCCTGATGTGTCATTCGACCTTCAATCGGCACTTATTAAGCAAGGAGCTATCTTCCACGCTGCCGAACCGTGGTCTGCCAATAGTATCGCCGATGGACACATTGTAACTGGTCAAAATCCAGCTTCTGCCAAAGGTGTTGCCGAAAAAATCATTGCCATCTTAGCGGCCTAAATTTCCTATCCTTGCTCTTATCTGAATCATAAGAGCAAGGACTATCTTTCAGATAAAATTTTCAAACAAACTCAAATTTGTAAAGACATGAGCTCAAATGCAATTTTTGTATTTGCTAAATGGCAGGTTTCAGAAAGCCAATTGTCAAACGTATTAGACCTTTTAAATGAAGTTGCCCAAAAAGTAGATTAGAGTCTGGCAATCTGTTTTATAAAGTCCATCAAAGTCAAACAGATACAAACACATTGCAATTCTCGGAAGCGTATAAAGATGAGAGTGCATTGAATGATCATAGAAATTCAGCACATTTTCAAAGTATAGTTGTCAACAAAATTGTCCCGCTATTAGCTAATAGAGAAGTTTATTCGACCCATCAAATATAGTAAAAATAGCACAAATTATCTGAGCATTACTCTTCGGAAAGTATCAAAGAAAGTAGTACTAATACTGTTAAAACAATGAAAACTATATATCAACTCATTGTTGCAAGTACGTTCTGTTTGCTTGCAACATTAAATACTAATGCTCAAACTAAACAAAGCACAAAGGAAATGAAAACAAATCACTCAAATGAGTTAGAAATTATCAATAGATTATCTACTCAGCCTGCTGTTGTTAATATGCCAGTTAGTCAATTATTGAATGCTCCGGGTAATGAAGCGTTGAAAGACTTCTTCTTCACACCCGTAAAAAATAAGACTGTTTTAAAAGGGAAAAAAATAGCTGTAATTGTAGCCGACGGATTTGAAGAAATTGAATTGACAGGTCCAGTATGGTATTTCAAAGAGCTAGGTGCTGAAGTGGAAATCGTTGCTCCAAAATTCAACCCAGCTCCAGAAAGATTCGGACTTTCTTATCCTGAAATGTCAAAAACTCATGTAATGGCTATTCAATATATTCAACCAGTAGGGTGGATAAAATTTGATAGAACGGCAGATCAGATAAAAGTAGCAGATTATGATGCTGTATTCATTCCAGGAGGTGCATGGAATCCTGATAACTTACGCAATGACAAAGACGTAATTAAGTTTATTCAGGAGTTCAATAAATCAGGGAAACTCATAGCAGCTATCTGCCATGCTCCTGTTGTACTGGCTTCGGCAGATATTTTGAAAGGAAGAAAACTAACAGGCTATTGGAATATTCAGGTTGATTTAAAAAATGCTGGTGGCAATGTACTAGAAGCTCCAGTAGTAACAGACGGAAACATTATTACTAGCAGACACCCTATTGACGTAGCCGATTTTTCGAGAGCCGTAGAAAACTGGTTAACCCAAAAATAAGCTCAGATTCTACTAATACTTTCATTCAAACATTTAAAAGATAAAGTTATTAAAATAGATATTTTTTAACCAGCACAATTTGGTTCTTTGCACTGTAACAATCGTATTTTAATGGCTTAATACATACAGTATCCCAAATAAAAACAGTGCTTTGTATGATTATTGTAAATGTTAAAATGATTACTTAGTTAAATGAATCCAATTTAATGCCAAACGACAGATGTAAAGCTAAACATGGTTTTCTCCAAGTGGACATTATGTCCACTTGGAGAAAATTTCTAATTAAGCCTCAGAAAGTATCTTTCCTAGTTCCTCTACTTTTACTTTTAAAGATTGATAATCATCTAAACTATTGGTTTCATATACTTTCTCAAGCATATTCTGAATTGTTAGAATAGTATCTCTATTTATTTTTCTTTCCGTTACAAGAGTTGTTTCCGCACTATCTTTCTTAGACAATACCTTTTCTAAATCTTCAATAGATTCTATCGAATTATCTACGGCCACTTTCGTTAGTTGTTGTACCGATTTCTTTGAAACTTTTTGTTTCCCGGCAAGCACCTCTTTCTTAAAAGCGGGACTAAGTTTTTCTAATCCAATCGCGAATTCACCGTCACGGCGAATAGTTTTTTCATCTACATTAAATTGCTTTGCTATTTTTTGAGATGTTTTTTCATCACCTGCGTCTTTGCTAAAATTTTCAGCTTTGCTCGTAATTTTTTCATTATTGTACCTCAGCCCACGATAATATGCCATTTGAATTTGGCTCAGGTTCCTCCTACCCATCTGAAGGTCAAGCATGTAATTTTTGACATCCTGTAAGCTATGAAAAAACATCAGCATAACATTAAAAGAAATGTTATGTTTGGTGCAAATTTTATAACGGTTATGTCCATCTACTAATACAAACCGTTCAGTATCTGTAATAGCTTCTGGATTTATTACTTTTTCGGTAGTCTGCCAGATGATTAAAGAATCTTTACATCCATTGGCAAGAATATTGCTCTCTAAACCTTGTAATTCTTCCTCTTGCAAAGGCTCAATAAGATTCTTGAGCTCATCTAAGATAACTATTTTTTGTTTTATTGTTTCATTAGAAATCAAACCAGAAGTTACTGTCTGCGTAACATTAGATTTCATCTGTGTTTTAAAATCAATCTTTTTTGCCATTCCCTGATTACTTTTTATTGTTCAAGTTATTAAGAAGCTCTACTGCCAATTGATCATAAGACTTAGCAGCGGCTGAGTTCTTATCAAAGTCAAAAATTAGTGATTTAAGCGCTTGTGCTTTCTTGATTTCTATTCCTTTCTTAATTTCTGTTTCAAAAATATTTACGCTGCTATACGTTTCACGAACAGCTTCTTTCAAGCCAATATGCACAGTATTCTTTTCAACAATCGTAAACAAGATGCCTTCTATTCTCAGTCCTGGATTAGATAAAATTTGTGTTTCAAGAATTACACCAAACAAAGAATTTAACCCGTTCACAGCATTCATTTCAGGCTGCATGGCTACAATACATGAATTAGACGCATTTAGGGCATTTAACGTCAAAACAGATAGGGAAGGGGGGCAATCTATTAAAATAAAGTCATACACATCTAAAAATGGTACTAAAGCTCGTTGTAAACGTTGTTGATTAGCAGGAGCTGAAAGCAGAGATAACTCAGCCTTTTGCAATTCTAAATCAGATGGTGCAATATGCAGATTTTCTGTAATTTGCTTGATATGCAACGTTTCATTAAAATTAATCAACGAATTGAACACCTGTCCCTCGTCAGTAGTTACATTAAAAATTTGGCTCAAATTTCCCTGAGAATCTAAATCTACTAAAAGTACTTTTAGCCCTCTGTTCGATAATGCCTCTCCTAGATAAGCCGTTGTGGTTGTTTTACCAACGCCACCCTTGTTATTAGCAATCGCAATTGTAGTAGCTTTTAAATTGAACGTCTCGCTATAACCATACTTCATCAAAATCGGTAATAGTTTCAAGCGTTGTTTATCTGATAGTTCTCTTTTGAGATTAATAATTTGCGTCAGCGACCTTGTAGGCATGCCCGCTTCTTTCTCAATGCCTGTGATTGTTAAGGCCGGATTCCTATTCAAGAATCTTATCAATAATTCGGTTGTCAGCATTTTTTATAGTATAAAATAAGTTGTGCAAATATAAGTCCTGTATTTAATATTACTAAGTAAAATACATTTTTTATATTAAGGAGGTTATATATTACAGCCTAATTTTAAACTATTAGTAGTATCTCTTGATGATATTTGGATACTACTAATAGTAGTCAAATATCAATTTCAGTTTTATTTTTTAATAAAAAACATAAACAATAACAATGTTGTTTTATTTTAATTTATTATTTTAAATACTTTCTGCCGTTGTAACTATTTGAAAATTAGTGTATTATGAGCCTATCTATCACAAATAATTCGGTATCTATCACAAATAATTCGGAAAAAGGCACTTATCTATCGCAAATAATTCGGAGAAGTATCACAAATAATTCGGAGAAGTATCGCATAAAATTCGGAGCAAATATTGACGTAGTAACGTTTGTGTATAAATGTCAATAGTTTTATCTATCACAAATAATTCGGAAATGTGTTTAAGCTAATTTTCAATGTTTTTTTGTACAATCTTTTCCTTAATATTTCACATTTAATGATTATTTAACCGATGTTAAATGTACCAATTATACCAATCATCTTTTTATGTCTTATTACCTTTGATATGCCTATTATTTAGCTATTCTTTGTATCCAACTATCACAAATAATTCGGAGTAATTAATGTGTTTTTTGAAAAGTCATTCTATAATAGAAGTTATAGAGAACCATGACTTATCAACTATCACAACGGATACGGAAAATAAATGTAATAACATCTATCTTATTAAAATGTTACTTTCAAAAATACAAAAGGCTTTATTTATCTATCACAAATAATTCGGAGTAATTAATTACCTTTAAAAATTCAATATATCACATCCATTTTTTAATGTGATATATTTATTGTTTTTTAATAAGTATTCACATATTTTTACGAGCATTTACCTTTTTAATGAATGGCAACCAAAAAGAAAAAAGCTCCATTAACCACCGATTCGGATATTAAGCTAATTCGAAAAGCTAACGAATTGGTAGAAGCCCGATATAAATTTGATATTTGGGAAACAAGGGTTTTTGCTTATATGCTAACACTTATTAAACATAATGATACAGACTTTAATGAATATACTATCAACACTGGAGATATCGTGCGAGAGTTTAATTTGCATGACTCAGGGTTAGTATACGATAGTATAAAAAAAGCTGCTGAAAAATTGCTTGATAAAAAAGTTGAAATACTTCGCACTACAGCCGAAGGAAAGCGAGAGTATTTTAAAACACACTTAGTGGCATCAACGGCTAACCCAGAAGAAGGCGCTAAGGAAAATTATATCAAGCTTAGTTTTCATCCTGCGCTCAAACAATTTTTATTAGAACTAAAAGCCAGATACTTAGTATATGATATCAGAAATATTCTGAGTCTAACCAGTATTTATTCTGTTAGGCTATTTGAATTACTAAAACAATACCAAAAGATAGGCAAAAGAAAGTTCATGCTGGATGAACTAAAGGAATTGCTGTCGATAGAATCACACGAATACCAACTCTATGGTCATTTTAAAGGCTTAATCAAACGAGCAGAAAAAGACTTGGCTAAGTACACAGATATATATTTTCAGTTTGAAGAAGAAATTCAGAAAAGGAAAGTAGTAGCTGTTACTTTCTATATTTTCGAGAATACAAAAAACCAACGATTGAAAGTAGAATCTGTTGCTTCTGCAAAAACTACGGAAAAAGGCATAGAAATAATTGCTGTTGATAATGTGGTTGAAACATTATTTCAGAAAGTAGAAAAATATGTTACCATACAGCAAGTAAAGAAGTGGGTAGGAGAGGTGCCAGCAGAGCAAGTAGAAAGAGCTATTACCTATA
Organism: Arcicella sp. BE140; assembly: GCF_031456255.1. Classification (NCBI taxonomy): domain Bacteria; kingdom Pseudomonadati; phylum Bacteroidota; class Cytophagia; order Cytophagales; family Flectobacillaceae; genus Arcicella; species Arcicella sp. BE140. Next base: position 108,780 of record NZ_JAVDUE010000006.1, read on the forward strand.
CCCTCCATACGTTAGCATCAGGGAAAAGCATAGAAAATATTGGTGGATTCCTCAATACAATGGTTTATACGCCTAATCTTTTTGATAAATACGAAGTAAAGAAAGAAAAAGTAAAAAAAGTAGTTAAGCGTAATACTGAAAAAAATAGCGAAATATCGATGTTAAAAGAAAACATCAATATGTTACAACAGGAATATGAAAAAGCGCTTGCTGGGCTGGATAAACGCTATTTATTAGAAAATCCTGTTCTTTACCAACAAATAATTGATAAAATTCAAGCGAATAGTTTTTATGATCATAAGCAATCGTTAGAAAATAATTTAGAACGAGATAGCATCAAAGGGTTGCGAACAGCAATATTATTTGAAATGTTTCCTGAATATCAGTCATTAATGAATCAATTCAACAAAGAAATGACTCGGCTTCATAATAGATTACACAGCTTACAGTAGTTATAATAAGAATTTCTAACTAAAAACGACAATAAGCATTAATAACGGCATGAACTAATATTGTCAATTTAGATAAATTCCTCCTTCATTTTATAGTAAGTCTTAAAAGCTTTTTTAACATCATCATTACTTTTCTTTGTAAACCCTAGATTCTTGTTTTATCTTGCGTATTATACGAATGATGTTTTTTCTTGAAATTATTAAAACTTGTATTCAGAATTACCAAATACTGAAACCGATTGGTGGCTACGCCTTCTTGATGGAGATCAAGAAGCACTAGGATATTTTTACCAAAAATATGCTGATACCCTCTTGAAATATGGACTTTCGATAGTGTATAATAGGGATTTAGTGCGTGATGCTGTTCAAGAGCTTTTTGTCCAAATATGGAATCGTAGGAAAAACTTGACTACCCCAAATTCTGTAAAATATTATCTAATAGCTTCACTGAGAAGGATTATTCTAAAAAGTGTTATTGACGATAGAAAACAATTAGATACGAATTCTGATGACGATTATTTCGTAAATAATTATAGCCAAATAACAGAATTAGATGTTCCTGACATTGATAATATTTTACAAGGTGCTATTAGGACGCTCCCACCACGACAACAAGAATTGGTATTTCTAAGATTCTTTGAAAATATGAGCTACGAAGCTATTTCAGAAGTGACAGGGCTAGACTATCAGATTCTTCGCAATACTTTATACAGAGCCATCAAAAGTTTAAGACATAATCTTTCTGATAAAATAGACCTGTTATTGCCTTTGATGCTATTGTTATTTGCTTGTTTATTAAGGAATTAATGCTTTTTCTTAATAAAAAAATACTGGAAAGGTTACAAAAGCCATAATTTATATCTTTAACTATATAATCCTTAATCATTAATAGCTTCCCATTTGAAAATGAACTATTTAGAATTTGACATAGAAGATTTTATAATGGATGATTTTTTCCAAAAATGGGTAAAAGCACCAGATGAGGATAGTGATAAGTTTTGGACGCAATGGATTTTAGCACATCCAGAAAAGAAAAAAGAGATAGATAATGCCATGCACTTTATTAAAAAAGTTGATTTTAATGAAAAATGGACACCGTCAGAACGCGCTAAAATGTGGTCGTATATTGAATCGAACCTTGAAAAAGACCAAAGTAATTATAAAAAAGTAAGACTAAAAAGTAACTGGAGTTGGTTGGCAGTTGCCTGCTCATTGATAATTATTTGTTCGGTCGCATTGTATTTTTATCGCTTCAGAACACAAGAAACGAGTACCACTTTTAGAGAAACAAAGAAGGTTTTACTCAACGACGGCTCTGTTGTGACACTGAATGCAAACTCATCCATTATTTATAAAAATGGGTGGTATGCAAATTCAAATCGTGAAGTATGGATAAAGGGCGATGCTATTTTTGAAGTAAGTAAGCAAGAAGTTAATGGTGAAAAAATCCCCTTCGTAGTGCATGCCGACAATCTGAATGTTGAAGTACTTGGTACTATTTTTAGCGTGTCAAATCGGAGGGATAAAAAAGATATTGCTTTACAGCATGGTTCAGTAAAAGTTACAGATGAAAATAATATAGCCAACACTGTAATATTACGCCCTGGTGAAGGTGTTAGTCAATCTCAAGAGCAAATTACGCTCATCAAACAAGAAATAGATACCCGTTATTACACCTCTTGGAAAGATAAAATAACACTTTTTAAACAAAAATCTTTGGCAGAGATTGCGGTAATGATGAAGGAATGGTATGATATAAACATAATAATAGATAACCCAACCTTGAAAAACGAAACATTTACAGGTTCATTCCCGACGGATTCAGTGGATGTTTTCTTTGTGAAATTACAAAAACTATATCCGATACAAGTCACTAAAAAGGGAGATAATATACATTTAAAATAATATAGATTTTGTAACGACGCTCATTAGTAACAGAGAAACTAGCATTATTTTTGGCTAATAAATTAATGTATCGAAAATTACTTAGAAATATCTTTTTACTGCTTTTAATGTGTTTTTCTTTATGTAGCCAATCTACTGCACAAAGAAAAAAAGGGTTGTCTAATTCACCCTTAAAAATTTCATTAGTCGAAGCCATCGAAATTTTAGGTAAACATCATCATGTAATTTTTGAGTACAATGACAAATTATTAGCCGATAAAACCGTCGAATTGTCGGCACTTAATAAATATTCTACCCTTGAAAAAACGCTCGACTTCCTTATTAAACCCTTCTCGTTTAAATTTGAAAAATTTAACGAACAATCTTATCTTATTTATGACCCCACTATTAACATAAAAAAAAAAATAGGCGTTGAGATAAAAAAAACAACGAATAGACCTGCTGAAGGCGTAATCATCAAAGGAAAAGTAAAGAGTGAAGATGGAAATGAAACCCTTCAAGGAGTAAGCATCCTTATCAAAGGGTTTTCTAAAGGGACTTCAACCGATAAAGAAGGTAATTTTACATTAACTGTTCCTAAAGAGAACGCCGTATTAATCATTTCTAGCATTGGCTATTTGAAGGAAGAAGTTGCTATCAATGACAAACGCTTGATAGAAGTAGCCCTCAAAATTGATAATAGTCCTCTGTCAGAAGTAGTAGTAGTAGGCTATGGTATTCAAAAAAAACAAAATCTTACAGGGTCGATTGCTACCATTGGTGCAGAGACATTTAAGGATAGGGCGATTAGTAATGCGGCTTTGGCCCTTCAGGGTTCTACCTCTGGCTTAGTGATTACACGGAGTTCTTCAAGACCTGGCAATGAAGGGTTAAAAATCAGAATTCGGGGAGAATCATCCATTACTGATGTTGATCCACTGATAGTGATTGATGGTATTCCTACATTAGGTACTTGGGAGCTGAGTCAATTGAATACTGACGATATCGCTTCAATTAGTGTGTTGAAAGATGCCTCGGCTGCTATTTATGGTGCAAGGTCTGCTGGAGGGGTAATTTTGATTACGACCAAAAGAGGAAAGGATGGGAAAATGAAATTAACCTACCATTCCAATATCAGGGCTTCTACTTTAGGAAGAACAACGCCTGTATCTAATATGTCACAATATGCCCAGTTATTATTAGAAGCCTCTGAGCAAGATGGCTTGGGCTATTATTGGATTTATGACAGAGAAAGGCTGGAAAAAATGAAACGTGGAGAAACATTTCTATGGAATAACCCCTTAACAGGCTATGAGCAAGTATATCAAGATAATAACTGGATGAAAGCGTTGTATGGTATGGCAGTATCTCAGCAACACAACCTTAGTTTAAGCAGTAGTACAGATAAATCAAATTACAGAATTTCATTAGCTTATGCTAACAATAAAGGGCTATTGAAGCCTGCTTATGATGGAGAAAAAAAATATAATATGCGAGTCAATTATGACTATGCGCTCTCAGAAAAAGTAAAAATTGAAACGGGTATTTCTTATGATAAGAGAGAAGTTTCTTTCCCGATTGCTGGTATTGGAGATGGATGGTATGACCCACCCATCTTTCCTGTTTATAATAGTAAAGGAAATTGGTATGATGATTTTGGTTTTCGGAACCCTATAGCCAAAACAGCAGAAAGTGGGAGAGTAACGACGACTGACGATATTATAAGGCTTAATTTAAAGCTTTCTGCCAAATTATGGAAGAATGTTACCTTTAGTAGTCAACTATCTAATGTCAACCTCAGAGGATGGCGAAAACAGTATTATCAAACCTACAAATTATACAATTGGATAGGGGACAGGGTTACAAATATCCAAAACCCAGATCCAACCATTCAAGAAGATGTTTATAATACTACGTATCAAAATTATGGAGGTTTTCTGGATTATAAAAAGACTTTTGCTAAGCACAGTTTTTCTGCAATGGTGGGTATCACTACTGAACTCAACGACAACAAAAGTTTAATGGGTAAAAGAATGCGCCTTCTCTATCCAGGATTGTATGATTTAAATACCGCTGACCCTGTTAATGCTACCAATGCAGGAGGAGCAAGCCACTGGGGTTTGTTTTCTTATGTCAGTCGCTTAAATTATGATTATGAAGGGAAATATATACTTGAATTGACAGGTAGGAGGGATGGCTCTTCACGTTTTGCAAAGGGCTTTAAGTGGTCTACTTTCGGAAGCGTTTCGGTAGGATGGCTGATTTCCAAAGAGAAATTTATGGAAGAAATACCTTTTATTAATGAATTGAAAATCAGGGGTGGTTATGGCGAGACAGGCGGACAGTCGGGTATAGGACTTTACGATTATTTGTCAACGATTAATACAGGCACTACCATTTTCGGAGAACCTTACACGATTCAACAAACGGCTTCTTTGACAGGAATGACTAGTACTACCCGCACTTGGGAACGTATTAGTGTGAAAAATATAGGGTTTGATTTTGGCATTATCAATAATAAACTAAGTGGTTCATTTGATTATTTTTTGAAACGAAATAGTGGAATGCTGGTGGATGTCGCGTATCCAGAGCTATTGGGTGCAACTGCTCCCAAAACTAATAATGGCATATTAGCGATAAAAGGATGGGAATTTCAGGTAAACTGGAAAGATAAAATAGGAGAAGACTTTGCCTATAATCTCTCTTTTAACATAAGCGATAATCGAAATAAATTGATTGCCATGGAAGGCAAGAACGCTTGGAATACGGGTTTGGTATCCCAAATACAGGGCTATCCTCTTAACGCAATTTTTGTGTATAAAACAGATGGGTACTTTCAAACGCAAGAAGAAGTAGATGCTTATTATGCGAAATATACAGCCATTAATGATGGAGAACTACCTACCGTAGGCACCCAGAAACTACGCCCTGGCGATTTGAGAAAACTTGATTTAGATGGGAATGGATACATTAGTGCGATAGGAAATGCTAATCAAAACGGAAGCACAGGTGACCTACAGTACATCGGAGATAATGCCCCACATTTTACGTATGGTTTTAATATGGGCTTTACGTGGAAAGGGTTTGATTTAACTACTTTTCTGCAAGGAGTTGGCAGTCAAAATATGTTAAGATGGGGTTATCTTAATGCTCCTTTTAGGGTGATGTATGTGAATCAAAATCCTAATTTTTTAGGAAATACTTGGACGCCCGATAATACTAATGCCGCTTTTCCAAGGCTCTCTCTAGTATCTCAAAGAAATAACTGGAATTATAATAATACCGATATTATGGTTCAGAAGCTCCGTTATCTAAGACTAAAAACATTTGTGTTGGGGTATTCACTTCCTAATAATTTAGTTAAAAAAATAGGTCTTGATAAATGTCGTTTGTATGTATCGGGTAATGATTTATGGGAATGGACTACCATCAAAGATGGCTTTGACCCAGAGTTTGGCGAAAACACTAATCAGACGTACCCCTTTGCCAGAACTTGGTCGATGGGTCTTGAATTACATTTTTAAAGGGTATTGTCAATGAAACAACGATATACATTTTTTAAAGTTATCATACTATTCATAGGACTGTTGAGTTGTGAAGAAGAAGTGCTTGATTTACAGCCCATTGATCAAACAACAGAATTTGTCTATTTCAATACACCCGAACAGTTCAAAGCCGCAGCAAATGATTTCTACACCAAAATGATTTCATGGAGAAAAATAGACGATAGTTCCATTTATGATTGGATGGATGTAGGGTCTGACTTAACAACCAAAACTACTGTATATGGACAAGGCGGGGGCATCACAAATGCCATAGATATTTACTGGAGAAACCCTTATAAATATATTAGGAATAATAATATACTCCTAAAAAAAGCCCAAGAGTACCCAGATAATAAAGAGGGAATAAAACAATATGTCGCAGAGGCTTATTTTTTTAGAGCATGGCACTACTTCTTTTTATTAAAACGTTTTGGTGGAGTACCTATCATTACTACCGTTCTTGATGTTGATTCGCCAGAACTATATTCAAAAAGAGCAACCAGATATGAATTGACTAAGCAAATCATTAATGACTTAGACTTAGCAATTAAAGACTTGCCTATTGAACAAACCATTAGTACTGCCGAGAAAGGACATGTGAGTAAATGGGCAGCGATGGCTTTCAAAGCTAGAGTTTTACTTTATGAGGCAACATGGGAAAAATATGTAGGAGAAGCGACTGATTTTGAGAAAGGCCAAAAAAAAGAAAATAATACGCTGAAGTATTTAAACGAAGTTATTAGCCTAACCAAAATAGTAATCGAACAGGGCGGATATGAGCTGTGGAATAAACTGGGCGATGAAAGCTATTTTTATTTGTTTAATTTAGATGATGGTCTTTCTAATCCGCTCGGTTTTACGAAAGCTTCTAACAAAGAGTTTATCTTAAAAAGTAATTACGATTTTGTATTCTACAAGTCATTGAATAACCTTACCCATACCCTAAGCTCATTATTAGCTCCTAATAGAAAGATGATGGATATGTATCTGTGTAAGGATGGACTTCCCCCTTCTGAATCTTCGGTATTTAAAGGGTATCAAAAAATGAGTGACGAGTTTGAAAATAGAGATAATAGATTAACAAATTTTGTTTTTAGGCCTGGGAAAAAATATTGGGGCTATGGATTAAGCACTTGGGGAGGGGGAGCAATATATGGACAAGACTTCCCACCAACAATAGTGCCCTTTTATCCACAGCTTTATACAAACGTTAATAGCGGATACTTGAATAGAAAATTCTTATCTGAACATCGTTTCAGAGAAGATAATCAAGAGTCTTATGATTATCCGCAAATCAGATTGGCAGAAGTATATTTAATGTATGCCGAAGCACTGTATGAAAAAGACGGTTTTATTTCAGATGCTAATTTAGATATTTCTATTAATAAAATCAGAGATAGGGCAGGAGTAGCGCATCTCACCAATGAATTGATAAATACACATCCAAAACTAACGATGTTAGGAGAAATCAGAAGAGAGCGAACGTTGGAATTGTATGGAGAAAATACTCGTTTTGATGATTTAAAACGCTGGAATATTGCAGAACAAGAACTGAATCAAACAGTGATGGGGGTCAGGGTAATGGGGAATGAATATGAAACCTTTGTCAATAATGGTCAGCCTCTTTTTATTCCTTCGGCCTATATTACTTTTGGCACAGACCCACAAACAGGGGCAATTATCATGGACCCTGTCAGTAATCGAAAATTTACTAAGAAAAGCTATTTGTCACCTATTCCTTTAAATCAAATTATATTAAATCCTTCGTTGAAGCAAAACCCGGGTTGGTAAAATCAATAAATAGGTAGGTTCAGTGATGATAAACATATTGAACTTACCTATTTATTACCTACTTATTAGCGCTTTTTGTAAATTTTACATTAAGCACATGTTTATCAATTGCTATATTGCCTTCCTTAGCATTGGATATTATTTTTCCATTGATACTTACATTGTCAAAAATGATACCTTCTACTTTTCTAGTATCATCAAAGCCTTGTATTAGGCTAGTATTATCCAAAGTACCTTGGTAACTAATATTTTTAAAACGCACATGTTGGATTCCTCTGCCAGGCGCCCCACTGTATTTTTCATTAAAATAAACGCGCAGGTTGAATACTTGTCCTTCTTGAAATTTTTCAATGCGTATATCATCATATAATAAATTACGGACTAAATTATTGTCGCTTGCATTGATGGATAAACAACCCTGATAATTTCGGTCGTCCTCGTCATGCTCTAAAATATCAATGTTTTTAAAGGTAATATTTTCCAAGGTATCACCTACCCATCCTTTTTCGGTGTTGCCATGTAAACCAACATTGGTTGGATGTGCTATGTCTGCCCAAAGCGTAGAATTTTTGACCATCACATTTTTAGAATTGCCATAAAAATTCCAACGATGGGCATAAATGGCGATACAATCATCTGAAGTACGCAGAAATACGCCATCAACCACAACATCCGAACAACTCATCAAGTCAATACCATCACTCCAACCTTTACAGCTAAACGATTTGATATTTTTGATAGTAATTCCTTGACTTTCGCCACCATATACGGTGTAATGGTCTGGATTTCTGATAATTATTCCGTCCACTTCAATGTTTTTAGCGTGCATAATCTCTATGCCACGTTGTGGATTATCAATAATTCCTCTTCCAAATATTTTTACATTTTCTACTTTATTGCATACTAATTTACCTTTCAATACAGCCCCGCCATCAATATAAACAATGGTATTACTAGGAATAATAAAGGCTTTTTTAGTCGAATCGGTCGGTAAATGTGTTCCTTTACCAAAATACATTACGTTTTTATCGGTAGCATTTGGAATATTTTGAAGAATAGCATTGGCAAAAACATGTAGATTATGCAATCTATCGCCATTTACTTCAATGGAGAGATTACGAGGCTTATTCAGCGTAAAGAAAATCGTATTGTCCTTTACAGTAGATTTTATACCATACGATAATGGGCGAATCTTAACAGCATGAATATCTCCATTGTTTTTTGTAACGGCTACTTCTACAGCTTTAGAAAAATCAAAATTGACCATCGAGGCTTCCTGCACATTGTCCATATCAACCTTTACTTTATACTCATATAAATCTTGCCATTGTCCGCCAATACTTCGCACTCTTACTGTAAAGTCATCATTATGAGCAACATAATATAATTCCTTGGGAACAGAATAAGTGATTAATTCTTGTGAATAAAGATTGTGTTGGATAAATAGTAGTACCGATAAAAATAATATTCGTAGTATGTTCATGATTTTGCATTAATAATAACGATTAAAAAGGTTTTTTAACAAGCATCAATAATGTTTATAAATGAGTAATCAGGCTGAAAAATATCAGCCTGATTTTCAACAGGTCAAAGACCTTTTATTAATCTATTTATTGATTAGGTGCTATTTAATTACTTTAATAACAACAGCTTGAAATTCATTGACAACTTTCAAAAGATATACCCCACTGCTAAGATTGTTTACTGGAAATACAAATTGCTCTGTATCACTAGGTTGTTCTATTGAATGGCTCAATACTTGAAGTCCATTAATATTTGTCAAAGAAATGGTAAGCGGCAAACCTTTTGTTCCTTTGATTAATACTTCACCTCTATCACCTGCAATAGGATTCCCTAACATAATAGCCTCTAAACCAGATGACGATTCCTCTTTGTCTGCCGAAATTCTACCGTTAGCAATTACTGATGGTTCTGTACCATAAATCAATTGACCTTGGTAATACACTGTCACTTTATCATTCAGCGTCATTGTTGTGTTGATATTGAATGAATAGTCATCTGCTTGATTAAAATTCGACCAGTCCGTCTTGCCTATTCTATACTGAATATTACCAGTACTGCTTGATGGATAGAAAGTGCCTAAACTTGCTTTTACACCCAACTGCAAATAAGTATTCGCACCTGTTTGAACAGGGTTCAATGTTACAAATCCAGATTCAATATTAGCATTTCCTAAGGCCGCATAGTCTAAGTAATAATTCAGGTTAGCAGTGCCTTCCTTTGTAAACCAATACCTTACTTTTACATCTCCATAGGCTACGGGTACATTTCCTTCGTTGTTAATTTTCAGATAAGTACTAATCGTGTTCGTCGTAGCACTAGCTTTCGTTTCAGTATATACCTTTAAATTAACGCTAGATGGCACAGTAACAGGTTCAACACCCCAAACCAACACGCCATTGCGATACATCGTAATATGTTCGTTATAAGCATAAACGCTTGAATTAGTGTAAGAATAATCATCACCTTCAGCAAGATTGCTCCAATTACTATTTGCGAATCTTGATTGTATTTGTCCAGAGTTACCCCCAGCAACTAGGTTTCCAGCACTAGCTTCAAAACTATATTCTATGTATCCGAAAGCACCGTTTCTTGGGCTAGACAAAGCGACGTACTTCATTTTTACATTGCCATTCCCAAGTTGTGCATAATCAATCCAAGTATTTATACCAGCATAGTTTTCAGGAGTCACCCAGTAGCGAAGCGTCAGTTCATTGTAAGGAATAGTGCTAGTACCCTCATTGTAAACAATCAAGTTAGGTTTAATTTGATTATTCGTCAGATTATTATCCCCATCTTGGTATTTTACTTTCAGAGTCGCGATAACTGTTAAAGTCTGAGTAACATCGATAGCAGGGTTATAAATCTGATTACCATTTTGTGAAGCAGTAATCGTACTTGTTCCTGTACCTACTAAATGAATTTTACCGTTAACGATAGTGGCGACAGCAGGATTTGAACTTGTATAAGAAATGCCCAAATTAGAACTAGCCACCGCTCCACCTTCAAAATCAGCATCACCTAGAATCTTATTAGGAATGTTAGCGAAAGTGATGCTTTGGGATTTCTTTAAAACTATCAAACTCTGAGTCACAGGCGTTGCAGACAAATATGTTGCATTGCCAGCTTGTGAAGCCGTAATCGTAGTCGTGCCAGCACCGATAATATGGATTTTACCGCTTACAATTGTAGCTACTGTTGGATTTGAACTGGTATAAACAACCGTCAAATTTGAACTAGTAATAGCTCCAGTTTCAAAGTCTTCATCACCAACATATTTATTTGCTAAAGCATTGAAGGTAATACTTTGGCTTCTTTTCAACACTGTTAACGTCTGTGTCACAGGTGTTGCTGCGGTGTATGTTGCATTTCCAACTTGTGTGGCTGTGATATTTGTTGTTCCAGCGCCAACAATATGGATTTTGCCATTTACAATTGTTGCTACAGATAGATTGCTGCTTGTATAAGCTACAGGTAAACCCGAATTTACTGTTGCTCCACCATCAAAATCAACATCACCAACTGTTTTAGTTTGCAAAGGGTTAAAAGTAATAACTTGCAAACTAGCCACAGGAATTAGCAAAATAGGGAATGAGGTAGGAGGGGATGACGTCGTAGACGATGTCGACAGTATATTGGCCTCATTGATATACCAATATCCATAGCCAGCTTTTTGTGCTTTTTGAATGGCGTAAGTAGTACCATTAAAATACACACTCATCGTATTCCAAGTAGCATCATATACGTTTTTCCCAAACTGAGCGCCTTCATTGATATAGTTTAGATAGGTACTATTTGGTGCACTCTCATGCGTTATTTTGTATCGACCATTAGACTGCTTCGTAATATTCCAAATTTGGTTTGTCCTATCAGTATTCAATGCTTCAAAAACGGGAACATTTGTAGTGTTTTTAGTCCAGTAAGATTCAGTATTAGGAATCTTGATAAAATAATTACCATTCGCTAACAGATTTGTGCTATAATAAATCGTCTTTTTAAACTCATTTATAGCATTTGTTAAAATGAGTATTTCAGCATTTACTTGGTCGGCCGTTACCAAAGTGTTATAGCGAGCTAACGTAGTAGCAATGACATTACTAAAAGTCTGCTTGGCATCTACAGGATACTTTCCTACCTCTTGCGTTGTAGAGGTTTGAGCAGCATCTCTAATTGCTTTAGCTTCATCAAGTTTGGCATCAAGAGGATAATAAATATCCAATACTAATTCAAATGGAAAAGAATAAGGGACATTACTATAGGCATTTCCTTGTTGTGCTCGAACGGTATCTCTGTCGACATACCAGTATCCTCCATTCCCAGTTTTCTGAATGGCGTATCTAATACCATTGCGGTAGATGTTCATCGTATGTAGCGTGGAATCATAAACTTCCGTTCCGAATTGCGCATTCTCATCGATATGGTTATTATATCCACTAGGAGCATCGCCGAATGATGAAATCTTATATCTGCCGTTTGTTTCTTTGGTAACTCTCCAACGTTGCAAATTTTTATCAGAGTTTAGTGTTCCAAAAGTCAGGCTATTGCTTGATGTGTTTTTTGTCAGCAAAGAATCTGACCCAGCTATTTTGATATAATATACCCCAGTAATAGTACTATTGGTATAAGTAGCACGATTATCCAATAATTGAATATCATTCCCTGTCCCTCCTTTATAAGTAATACGGAAATTATAGCCACCAACATTTACCAAGGCCATTTCTGGTAAATCTTTGAAGGTTCCTATGATGGCACTAGTACCCGTATTATCCAAAATAGTGAATATTGAACCTAAAGGTATTGTTCCTGTAACAACATTGTTTATCACCAATTTAGCCTGATTTAGTTGTGCATTCCCGACAATAACTTTATCGGAAGAGACGGCTACGTTATTGATGTCAACCTTATACGTTGCATCACTGTTTAACGCAAGGAGTGCACTTGTTGTAAAAGTACCAATTGTTCCGTCTGTTCCTGGTACTAATAAAGCTCCAGTTCCATCATTCGTACCAATTGTTACAACGGCTGTACTTTTGCCAGTTCCACCGAATGAACCACTTTTAGCAATAATTTGACTACTGTATGTACCTGTTGTATTGCTGTTATTCAATAAAAACGTTCCGTTTAATATGGTGGTTGTTCCTCCAAAAGTACTATTTCCAGAGAAGGTCAAAGTACCAGTACCTACTTTTTCAACCGATAATGTTCCTGCCGCATTGGCTATTGTACCGCTAAAGTTAGTATTTGTATTCAAAGCGCCAATTCTGATAATAGGAGTTCCAGCAACATTACAACGAATACCACCTCTACCCGACAATGAGCCAAATTCAAGTGCTCCTGAACTATACATAATTCTGTGACAATCTACTCCGACGGCATCCAATAACCATGCAGCATTAGCGCTTCCAGATTCTGGCACCATAAATGCCATACGATGATTTCCACTGCGTAATTTAGTAATGAATGTTCCTGTAAAACTGCTGTTATTTCCGTAAAGGCTGATGGTTGCATAATTATCAGAACCATCATTGATGAATGTACCACTTCCCAAAAGTCGCCCGTACAAATTCAAATGTCCTTGACGTTCATAAAAGTATCCAGTGTTTCCAGCTGTTACTTCAATGTCGTTGTATAAAGTAGCAGGATTTACATTTGTACCTGTGTATAAAGCTCCCCCTTCTAAGATGATTTTGCCAGTACCCAAAGGTCCATTAATAGGAGAACCCGAAGTGCCAGTACCGATGCCTAGCACTTGAATACCGTCAGTAGAACCCCAAGCATACCCTTTAGTTCCACGAATGATAGTATTACCAGTATAAGTATTTGCACCTGACATCACAAGTGCCGAACTTCCTGTTTTTAGCAAGCTACCTGTACCGCTCACTACGCCACTAAGTTCAATACTATTATTTTTGGCGTTCACGTTTAATTGTCCGTCTACATTAATAGGCATTGTCAATACCTGACTCTGTGAAGAATTATTCACCAAATCACTCTTTAACGTGATGCCATTTCCAGCAATGGTATAATTCACAGCATCATTAGCAAAGAGTATTCTTGAAGCCACCAATCCTGTTAAATCATTGCTCAGAGTATTGGTTTCTGTATCTTTAAAAGTTAAAATCGCTGGATTTATTGGAACAACATTTTCTAACCAGTTAGCAGAAACGTTGAATGTATTACTCGTTGGCGTTTCGTTCCAAGTTAAGCTATTGGTACCTGGATTCCCGAATACTTCTGATGAAATACCACTTTCTAAATTAGTGCCTTTTGAAGTGATAACGTAGTAATACGCCGTGCCGTTCGTAACATTATTATCGGTATAGGTATTGGTAGCAACAGAAGCAATTTCTGTATAAGGCCCACCACTGATAGTCGCACGCTTTACTTTATACGTTGATGCTCCGTCAGCACTATCCCATGTTAAATTTACTTGCCCATTTTGGTTTGTCGCCACCACATTCGTTGGTACAGCAGGAGGAACTGAACCAAAAACTTCATTAGATACGGCACTTTCGTTTTCCCCAACCAAAGCCGTTACCACATAATAATTATTAACTTCATAAGCAGGTGAGGGGTCTGTAAATGAAGTTCCCGTAATATTTGCTTGAATAGTAGTATAAGGTCCGCCCGACGTTAAAGAACGTTTTACCGAATAACTCGTGGCATTATCGGTTGCCGTCCATGTAAGTTTGATAGAAGAGTTAGCAGAATTGACGGCCAAGCTATTAATGGCAATAGGTGCTTGATTGCTAATCACATCAATCACTAATGCAGCCTTTCCTGTTCCACTCGCATTAGTCGCTTCTAAAAGTACTACACTTTTACCAACAGTTGTTGGTGTTCCAATAATTGCACCAGTTGTTGCATTGATGCTTAGCCCCGTAGGTAAGCCTGTTGCCGCAAAAGTGGTAGGTGTTCCTACAGCAGTCACATTAAAATTAAAGGCTGTTCCCACCGTTGCTACTGCCGAAGTAGTACTATTAATTTCAGGAGACCCAACAGCAAAAGTATTGTTGACTGCTACATTAGTAAAAGTTGCTGTGTTTAAAGCAGAAGTATTTTTTGAGGCAGTATAGAAACCAATATAAGTATCCGTAGGCAGTGGAATGATAAACAAAGCAATGTTTGTCCATGTTACACCATCGTGTGAGTGATAGGCAAACACTCTGTTTCCAACACGCTCTAATTTGAGCCACCATGATGAACTAGTACTGTAATGAGTATAACCACTGTTGGCGGCAGTTGCTCCTACACCACTTACATTGATAGTTCCTGGGGGATTAAAGTTGATGGATACGTAATTAGAGGTAGTTGATAGTGATTCACGAATCATTAAGCCTGATACAGCGTTCGCTACAGAATTATTCTCAATTTTAGCAACGATGGCAACGTCTCCTTTCACAGGTTTGAAGGTGAAATTACTTGAATTTGCGGGTGCTGTTCCTGCTCCTTTCACTGTCCATGTTCCTGCATTGTGATTAACACTTCCTTTGATGCCAGTCACACCAATATCAGTATTACTAAAATAACTTGAAGGAACAGCACTTTCAGAAGGATAAACAATCGGTGTCATTGGAGTAGCTGTTGAATTATCCGATGACTTCAAGTATAAGAATGACCAAGCCCCTTCGCCGACTAGCGCTCTCATCTGGTCTGTATAAGGAGTAGGAATGCCTTTACGAAGGGAATAAGCACCTTGGATGATATTATTGAATGGGTGCTGTTTACGAGACCCTGTAGCAATTCCCCAGCCTGAAGTCCAATAAACAGAATAACCACCATAAGGCGTGAATGTTAGTCCAGTAGGGTCAATGGCATAATGATTATATAACTCGCCAATCGCTAACAAACGATTATTCATTTCTGCAAACATATCATTGCCTTGTTTAAAAGCCACTTCACCATCCCAAGCCAATGCCCAAGCCTGTCCAAACCAGTGGTCGTCTCTACCCGTATCGCCAACCTGACCAGAAGGAATACTGTTGCGTAAGCCAGCACCTGCTTCCATACGATACGATTCAATCGCTTGATTCCACTTTACTTCGTCATCCAAAAATGCTGCAATACCCAATGCAATTTGCAGTTGGATAGCCCCTTTATTACAATCCCTAAGCGGATTAGGAACCCACGAAGCTGGATAGAGTACATTCGCAAAATAATTATTTACGTGTGCCGTATTGTCGGCCGTCCAACCCGAATAAGTACTCTTTAAAATATCTGCTGCTGTGATAAAATACGGGGCATAATCGCCAATATCGAGCATATTTTCGCCACCACCCCACGTAGTATTGGTAACAGCCCAAGCGTCTAGTATCTGAGTGGCTTTGGCAGCATAAGCTGCATCCCCCGTAAAAACATACATAAACGTAAGGTTATGGATAGCCACCATGTCTATTTTCCATGCACTATTGTTTAAATCTGGAGACCTCGTAACATTTGCAAATGGCCCCCGCATAGCGAATGAAAGTTGAGAACGATAATCATTCTTCAAGGCATTATAACCTGTCAGCCAAGGCTCTTGGGTAATGTTGGCTTTCAGTTGATTCAAATCGTACTGGGTAAATGGAATACCGGGATGTACAAATGTCTTTTGGGCTTTAAGTTGATGCTGAGTCACAAAAATCAGTAACAACAATCCAAATATAAAATTTGAGTAATACTTTTTCATAGTACTGTTTTGTTAAAGGTTAATTTTAGTATTATCGTTTAATCCCATTAATCTTTCAGCCTTTATTTTTGGTAGTAATTGCTCATAACGAGGTAATACTACCTGAATCAAGGAAGTAGTAGCGTAAATGGAATAATAAGAATGGCTAGAAGTTGTTAGGTTTGAAATATAGGACGAATCAGCATCGTCCCATATTTCAAGCATTTAAAGAGTGAAACAATTACCACCCTGGATTTTGCTTTAAATTTGAATTCAAAAGCAATTGGTCAGTAGGAATCGGTAACAAATAATGTTTTTTCGTGAATTTTCTATTAGAAAGTGGATCAATGATTAATGCTCCAGAGGCATCTACGCCGAAAGTATAAACACTTGCCTTATAAATAGGAAGTTTAGTAACAGGACTGACGAAAGTTGTTATTTCTGTAGGCTTGCCATTATATGATACCACTCTGCCTAAAATAGGTTTATTCAATTCAGCTTCTGCTATTCCCCAACGTCTCAAATCATCAAAACGGAAATTTTCTGCATATAATTCTAAGGCTCTCTCTCTTCTGATTTCGCCTAGCATGTTCAAACTTGGATAAGGAGCAATCAAGGCATTGGTTAATGGTGCCACATAAGCTCTGGCTCTAATTTTATTGATGGAAATATTCAAATCCGCATCTGAGATTTTACCACCGCCTAACTCACATTTCGCTTCCGCATAAATCAAATACAATTCAGCCAAACGAATTTGAGGGTAATCATAAGATTCTTGATAATCCTGTCTGTTAGGATGTTCTGTGATAAACTTTCTGTTCCCATAACCTGCATCTGACGCACTAAGAGTCAAGTTTGGATAAAACGGAGTGATAACTGTTGGCCAATTATTCAGGGTAGTATAATTTGCCTTAGTATAATCAGCTCCTGTACTTGTGCCACGTCCCCAATATTTTTGCCCAGGCTTTGGTACAAAATTGTTCAGTCTTGCATCTCTATTTACAAATTCATCCGCTATGCCGTAATAACCTTTTGCTAGTGGGGATACTGTGTATGGTAATCCATCTTTACACAAATACATATCCATCATTTTGCGGTTAGGAGCAATTAATCCACCTAAAGTATGGGATAAGTTTGCATTTCCTTGTAGCAACGTATAGTCATAAGAGCTTTTTAGAATAAATTCTTTATTGCTAGCCTTGGTCAATCCTTTAGGATTTGATAATCCATCTTCCAGAATAAACAAGTAATAATAGCTTAAGCTATCTAAACCATTGAATAACTGATAAGTATTATCCGTCATTACCTGATATGCTAAGTCTGCCGCTTCAGTAAGGTAAGCCGTTGTTTTATCCGCTGGCTTTTGTCCCGTCACTAAATCGGTACTTTCGCCTACATATTTTTCCCAAGTAGCTTCGTGTAATAATACCCTAGCTTTAAGCGATTTAGCCGCTTGTTGACTAACTTGTCCTTTATCAATTACGGCAATATTAGCCTCAGTAGGAAGACCCGCAATGGCCATGTCTAAATCACTTAAAATCTGAGCTACTACTTCATACCGTGTATTTCTGGCACCATACAAAATATCATCATTCAAATCCAATACTTTTGTAACGATAGGAACGCCACCATATCTTTTCAATAAGAAAAAATATTGCCAAGCCCTAAAAAAATAAGCTGCTGAAATGTACTGCTTGATTTCAGCTTGATTGCCCTTATATTCCGCTCCTTTTTGGATTAGATAGCAATTAGAACGAATATAAGAATAAGAATTCTTCCAATAAATATCTGTTGTCGGAATAGCATTCGCACCTTGTCCTAATAGGGAAGTAGATGCCGACAAGTCTGAGCCAACATCCATGAAATCATAAATATTGCTACTATTGGTAGGGCGAAAGCCAATCATTTGATTATAAAAACCATTGGCAGCGGCCTTAAAATCAGTAGCTTTGGTGAAATAAATAGACTCTGTTGCTTGATCCAACGGGGCAAGATTTAAAAACTTATCTTCGCATGATGTCAGCATTAAACTAACTAAAGCGAATAGCTGAACTAAAAAATATCTTGATTTCATAATTTTGTAATTGCGTTGTTGTTAAAAAGAAATATCTAGACCTAATGACCACGTTCTAGCAAATGGATAACTGCTATCTGAACTTTCTCCTCTTTCTGGGTCAAAACCATCTTTTACTGATGTAATTTCAAACAAATCGTTTCCTGAGAAATAGACTCTTATTCTATCCGATTTTATTTTATTTGATACCTGTTTTGGTAAAGTATATCCTATCACCAAGGCTTTTAAACGAGCATACTGCAAATTTTGAATATTTACATCATTGGTTTGCCAGTTCCAGTTATTTCTTGTGGCATCAAATGATATTCTAGGAAATTCAGCATTTGGATTTTCTGGCGTCCAAGTTTTGCCAATGTAAGTGGTGTTTACGTTCAGGTAGTTTCTGAAAAATGGTGCTCTAGCATTTCCAGATCTAAGAATATTTTGCTGACCTACTCCTTGAATAAATGCAGAGAAATCAAGACCTCTCCACTGTAATCCTAAATTGAGCCCAAACGTATAGTGAGGGTTAGCATCACCATAATAATACACATCACCACTGCCCGGTTTACCATCACCAGTGGCACTTATTTTATTATTCCCATCTAAATCAACGATTTTTAAATCTCCAGGACGCAATCTAGTCGTTGCACCAGTCATGGCTGATAAGTTATCAAAACCACCGTATTTGGCATAATAGGCATTTACATCATCATTGTTTGTGAAATATCCTGCTGTTTTATAGACAAACAAAGCGTTAAGAGGATACCCTTGACGAAGTGCTATTTTGCCAGCTCCCCAAGTATCTTTTCCTTGCATCGATATCAGGTTTGTTTGATTATCACTTAATTGAAAACCAATGTTGTATTTAACTTCACCAGCACTTGCTTTCCAATTCATTGAGAATTCCCATCCTGATGTTTTCAACTCTCCACTATTAGATTTTGGCGCTGTCGCACCATATATCTGCGGATAAGTAATATCGATTAACATACCAATATTTCTTTTCTCAAATACATCAAAAGTTGCTGTTAATTTATTTTGTAATAAAGCAATATCAATCCCGATGTTTTTATTCACCATTCTTTCCCAAGTTCTTGTCAAACTAATAGAGCTGGCAGCACTGGCAGTACCTTGAAGCGAAGGCGTTTGTCCGAATAAAGCTGTTCCCGTTGTAGTTACTGCAGAGATATAATCATAGTTACCAATATTGGCTTGTCCACCAGTTTCTCCATAGCTTCCTCTGATTTTTAAAATACTAATCCCTTTGATTTTTTCCATAAACTTCTCTTGAGTAAGTACCCAACCCCCAGAAATTCCATAGAAATTAGCCCATCTGAAATCGGGGTGAAAACGTGACGAGCCATCTCTACGCCCCAATACTTCTAATAAATATTTTTGCTTATAGTTATAATTAGCACGGCTAATATAAGAAACCAAACCGACGTGGTTTGAACCCCCTGAATTACTTTGAACATTTAAGCCAGTAGTTGGGTCTGAGGAATAAGCGGTGTTCAAATCATACAATCCGGGAAATTGTAAGTTATCTCTTCCTGCTACAATGGTCTTATTTTCAGTTAACTCTGCCGTATTACCCACCATGATACCGAAATTATGGTCTTTCCCAAAAGTATGTTTATAATCTAAAAAAGCGCCATAATTTTGATACAAAGTAGTACCAATTGTTTCAGTAATACCAGGCTTGGGATATTGCGTTGACATTATTTTATCGCCTATCCAGTTATAAAATCTAAACGTTTGATTGTACTCTGTCTTCTCTGTATTTCTTTTTACAAGCGCAGCACTTCCTATTAAATTTAATCCTTTTACAATTTCTGCTGTTAAAGTAGTATTCAAGCGGGCAATGGCATCGTTATTGGAAACCGTTCCACCGCTTTTTGTAAAAGCGATTGGGTTTCTGTAACCATAAATATCATAATAATCTCCATTTTTATTATAGGTTGGGAAGATAGGAGCATCAAAAAAACCATTACCAATCCCATTTCTTGGACTTTCTACAATCCTGCTATCAAATGAAACACCTGTCTCTAATTTTATTTTGTCAGAAATAAAATAATCGTAATTGAATCTCAAATTGTATTTCTTTTCTCCATCATAGGCCGTTTTTAATAATGATTTGTTATTTGCATATCCCAAAGACAACATATAAGAAGTTTTATCTGAAGAACCACTCAAACTTAAATTATGCTGAGATGAATAAGCAGAACCATACAATTCGTTCAACCAGTTATTATTAGCATACCTCACAATCTCACCATTTGTTGGGTTGACATAGTCAACGACTTGATCGGTTTGCATTTTCAAAAGGTTTTCTTTCGTCCACTGTGGAAACCACTCAACTGGATTGCCATTCGCATCAACTTTATCTTGCGTAGATGCATTTAAGTACATAGTAGCCCATTGAGACATATCAGCCCAAGGCACAGCCATACCAATGGTATTGAGTTTATAATTAGTATTATAATTGATTTTCATCTTGCCACTTTTCCCTCTTTTGGTCTTCACTAAGATTACACCACCCGCTGACCTTGCACCATAGATAGCTGCTGAGGCATCTTTCAACGCTGTAACAGATTCAATATCATTAGGGTTGATTTGGTTAAATTCCCAAGTACCGATTACAGGCACACCATCAATAATGATTAAAGGGTCAACGCCAGTAACTGATGATTCACCTCTTAATCTAATACTTAATCCTTCGTTTCCTGGACGAGTAGACGTTCTAGAAATCACCAATCCCGGTACTTCTCCTTGCAAGGCCAAAGCGGCATTTTGTACAGGCCTATCTTTAAAAGCCTTATCATCTACCATCGAAACAGCCCCTGTTAAAGTTGCTTTCTTAGTAGTTCCGTAACCCACCACAACGACTTCATCTAATGCCTGAATGTCAGAAAGTAAGCTAACGTTAATAACTGTACGTTTATTAACGGCTACTTCTTGGCGAGCATAGCCAATAAAAGAAAACACTAGTACGTCATTGTCGTTTGGTACCACAATGCTGAAATTACCTTTTGCATCTGTGGTTCCTCCTTTAGCACTCCCTTTGATAGTGATACTTACCCCCGGCAAGCCTTCACCTTTTTCTGAATCCACTACTCGTCCCGTAACAGTATGGTCTGCAAATAATGCAACAACTTTAGCAACATCAGACTTTTTGCTAGCGTCTAAGGCATATACATTGTTGGTTATTAAAAGAATAACAGCCAGAGGAATTTGATAAAAACCCGCTCTAATAGCCGTTAAAAATGGTTTGTTAATTTGTAACATGTTCTTCATACTTTTTTGTTTAATTTTTTGGCAAAAAGCTTCCCTGCATCCTTTTTTAGGATGTTTTTCAATACTGATAAGAGGGAATAATAAATTATTCAGCGAACTAGTCGCTTGTTTTTCAAGGTATTATTTTTCTTTTTTCATGTTCAACATGGTTAGCTATTTAATACAAACATTATTTACTGTTTAAACGATTAAGCAATTTTTTAAAACAATAACCCACTGTGTATATTTATAATTAGACTACAAATAGTTATTTTAAATGTATAGAAAGTGCAATAAACCTTTTGTAACCTTCGGAAAAGGGATATTTTTTATAAAATATTGAAATAAATAGATAATGGTCTGTAAGTCAGAATATTATGAGTATTTAATATTTTGTAAAAAAACAGATTTATTTATTTTGTTAGTTAAACAAATAAGCAGATGCATTGATTATGTAGAATTCGATGGGAGAGGAATAGATGTAAATACAAAATAGTAGACATTGATTAGGTTACAGAATACATTTTATCAGTCTATGATAAAAATGTTCAATCTTTGAATTCCAAATTCTCTCTTATAAATGATTGATTCATTTTTGGGTATTAAATTATCCAACAAAGCTATAAATTATCATGAATAGGAGTGTTTTTTAAATGCTCCTATTATTTTCAAGCATTCATTAAACTTCGCTCAATACCAGTTTCCCAATTTCCGGGAATCTCTAATAAACACAATCCTAACGTTTATATAGCTGTCAATATTTAATTTGAACCGATTCCATATTTATAATAAGTAATCGTGAGCTTATTTTTCCTTTTTTAAATATGATACTACTATTTAAGGTTATATAATACTAAGTATAACTTCAATAATAACAATTTATTCTTTAAAATTTCATGCAATCGGTTGCACGAAATTTTTTATTTGTATCTTTGCTATAGATAAACCTAATTTGGCAATTTAATTTGTTGGATAACAAGCGACAATTTTGACAATTGCCCTCTTTCTGTTGTGTCAAGGTGATTAGAGAGATTTGAAGGATACAATTTTGCTGCCTATAAGCATCCAGAAAATGATATTATTAGTATCGGAAAAGGCAGATGCGGTGTAACATATCCGTATCGTATTTCTTTGCTTATCAGTCAAAAGCAACCACACCGTTTAATCACCCTGTGGGCTTATATTTTATACAGCCTTCGATAAGCAATTTTCTGATAAGTTAATTGTAAGCAGTGAGACACCTCGTCCGATAGGGTATTCTCTTGCACAAGTAATCATGAAAGTGCCATAATTATCTGAACATATAACTATTAATCTCTATTTAATTATTTCAAAAAGATAAATGAAAATAAAACTATTCATTGCCTTATTTTTCCTTGTTTCCATATCAGGGCTATCTCAAAGTATTACTGTTGATAAATCTTCTTTTGCTCTCTCTACAGCAGCCATCTATGTTGATAATGCTGAAGTTGCGCTTGTAAAAAAATCAGCAGAACTTTTGCAACAAGACATAGCATTAGTAATAGGCAAAAAAATACCTATTATTAATACGGTTGATAAAATGCCGAAAAATGTCATTGTAATCGGTACGATACAGCAATCATCATTTATTAATGAACTGATTTTACAGAAGAAAATAGATGTTAATGCAATTAAAAACCAATGGGAAGCGTCGCTGATACAGTCGGTCAATAATCAAAAATCAGGTGTATCTAATGTTCTTGTTATTGCAGGCAACGACCGTCGTGGAGCAGCTTATGGTGTATTCGAACTATCTAAACAAATAGGTGTTTCACCTTGGTATTGGTGGGCAGATGTGCCTGTCAAAAAACAAAAGGATGTTTATCTTAAACAAAGTATCAGGATTGTTGATGCTCCAAAGGTAAAATATAGAGGGATTTTTATTAATGACGAAGCTCCTGCTTTATCTGGCTGGACTAAAGAAAAGTTTGGAGGCTTTAATCATACATTTTATGAAAAAGTATTTGAATTGTTACTTCGTTCAAAAGCAAACTATCTATGGCCAGCGATGTGGGGCAATGCTTTTTATGCTGATGATTCGCTGAATATAAAAATAGCTGATCAGTATGGAATAGTCATAGGTACTTCACACCACGAACCGTTGATGCGTGCGCATGATGAATGGCGAAGAGTTGGAAAGGGTGCTTGGAACTATGAAACCAACAAAGATAAGCTACAGCAGTTTTGGCGAGAAGGGATAAAAAGGGCATATAATGAGAAAATAGTAAGTATTGGTATGAGAGGTGATGGCGATGAGCCTATGTCTCGTGAAACTGCTACAGCCTTGCTGGAACGAATAGTAAAAGACCAAAGGAATATCATTAGCGAAGAAACTGGCAAGCCCGCTAGTGAAACGCCACAACTGTGGGCATTATACAAAGAAGTTCAAGAGTATTATGAAAAAGGTATGAGTGTCCCAGATGACGTGACTCTTTTACTTTGTGATGACAATTGGGGGAATATACGTAGACTACCAAAATTAGAAGATAAAGCTAGAAAAGGAGGCTATGGCATCTATTATCATTTTGATTACGTAGGTGGGCCTCGAAATTATAAATGGTTGAATACTAACCCGCTTCCACGTATTTGGGAACAGATGCACTTAGCTTGGGAACATCAGGTAAAGGATATATGGATTGTAAATGTAGGGGATATCAAACCAATGGAATTTCCGATTTCGTTCTTTTTAGCATATGCTTGGAATCCCGAAAAGATGAAGGCGAACGACTTACAAAAGTATAGTGAAACATGGGCTGAGGCGCAATTTGGAAAAAAACAAGCGCAAGAAATTGCCTATTTAATGAATCAATATGCCAAGTATAATGGCAGAAGAAAACCAGAATTACTTGACGCTGATACGTATAGTCTTAATAATAATGAGTGGAAAAAGGTGGTAACTGAATATAATGATTTGCTAAAAAAAGCGGAAGACATCAATAAACAATTGCCTTCTGAATACCATGATGCTTATTTTCAACTAGTATTGCATCCTATAAAAGCCTGTGCCAATCTCAATGAAATGTATTATCATGTGGCATTGAACAAAAGAGCAGCTAATAATAAATGGAACGTAGCGAATACTTATGCCGATAAAGTAAAACAACTGTATGCGAATGATTCATTAATTACGCTGGCATACCACCAATTGAATAACGGCAAATGGAACCATATGATGAGCCAGACTCACATTGGATACACTTACTGGCAACAACCAGTAAAACAGAAAATACCAACAGTTAAGTATGTATTAGCAGATTCAGTGGCAGAACAAAAGGACTTGGGGGTTAAAACAGTGAAAAAAGCCCAGATTCCTATCGGACTGAAAGGAAATATTTTTTACCAAGACGAACAAAAAGGTGTATCGATTGATGCAAATCATTATTCAAAAGCAATCAATACAAATGGCATAAAATGGACGGTGCTTCCTGACCACGGCAGAACGGGGTCGGCTATTACTGCTTTCCCAGTGGTTGGGAAGGAGCAAAAGCCAGAAGGCAATGCCCCTCATTTGGAATACGAAATCTATACTTATAGCAAGGGAGACTTTGCGATAAATGCCTATTTTTCACCTAGTCTAAATTTTAATGGAGAAGAGAATGGTTTGCAATACGCAATTTCTGTAGATGACGAGGCTCCTCAAATCATTAGTTTAAACAAAGAAGATAAAACAAGTGATAAGGGCGTATGGAATAAATGGGTATCAGAAAATATTATTATTAAAACCACTAAGCATAATATCGCTAATGCAGGAAAGCATACTTTGAAATTTTGGTTAGTAACGCCAGGGGTGGTATTACAAAAGTTAGTAGCTGATTTTGGAGGTATAGCACAAAGTTACCTTGGCCCCGAAGAAACATTAAATAATAACACTAAAAAATAACCTACAGATTATCGGATATAAAAGATTGAGACCCTTTTGTACTAGATACTAGCATCAAGATTTTATTATGAAAAAAACAATGCTCTTTTGTTTAATGGCTGTGATAAGCTTAGCTACTCAGGCACAACTCCGATTGCCGAAATTAATTAGCAACGGAATGATTCTTCAACGAAATACCAACCTGAAAATATGGGGATGGGCATCTCCTAACGAGAAAATCACCGTGAAGTTTAAAAATAAACAATATAAAACTACGACTGATACTAAGGGAAATTGGCAAATTGTTTTACCTGCTATGGAGGCTGGTGGGCCATTTACGATGGATATTGTAGGACAGACACAAATCAACATACAAGATATTCTTATTGGAGATGTGTGGTTTTGTAGCGGACAAAGTAATATGGTTCATCAGTTGAATATCCATGATGTAACCTATGCAAAAGAAATTGCTGAAGCTAACTATCCACAAATCAGACAGTTTTGGATACCTACTCTCACTAATCTTCAAGGTGCTCAAAATGACCTTCCCGATGGTCAGTGGAAAGCGGCGGTTGGTGAAGATGTAAGACCTTTTTCCGCGGTAGCCTATTTTTTTGCTAAGAAACTACATGAAAAATATAAAGTGCCAGTGGGTATCATCAATGCCAGTGTAGGCGGTACACCTATAGAGGCATGGATGAGTGAAGAAGGCTTCAAAGATTTTGGGGCAATCAAGGGGATTATTGAGAAAAATAAGGATACTTCCTATGTTAATAGTTTGAATCGAAAACCTCCTACTAGTACTAATAAACCGGTACAAGTAGTAGACGAAGGTTTATCGGGGGCCTCAAAATGGTATGAGCCTGCTTATATGCCTAAGCATTGGCGGAATATCAATATTCCCGGATATTGGGAAGACCAAGGATTAAAAGACCTTAATGGCGTAGTGTGGTATAGAAGAGAAATAAATATTCCTGCTACTATGACAGGCAAGCAGGCACAAGTATTTTTAGGCAGAATAGTAGATGCCGACGAACTGTATATTAATGGTAAGAGGATAGGTAGTACTTCCTATCTATATCCACAACGTAGGTATAAAGTCGGTAAAGATGTATTAAAATCAGGCAAAAATCTTTTTGTAGTCCGTGTAACAAATACGACAGGCAAAGGCGGATTTGTGCCTGATAAGCCATATTGTATTTTTTCAGGGTCAGATACTGTTGACCTTAAAGGTAGCTGGCAATATAAGGTGGGGTTAGTCTATAAACCCATTACTGGGGGTAATTGGGGCGGTGGAATCAATGCTCAAAATCAACCAACAGCTTTGTTTAATGCCATGGTCGCGCCAACGATCAATTATGCGATTAAAGGATTTTGTTGGTATCAAGGAGAAAGCAATGCGGGGCAGCCACAAGCCTATGAAAAATTATTGCCTGCCTTAATTCACGATTGGCGTACTAAATGGATGCAAGATTCGCTACCATTTTTGTATGTGCAACTACCTAATTTCATGGAATATAGCTATCTGCCTACAGAAAGTAGTTGGGCTTTGTTAAGGGAGTCTCAGCTAAAAGCATTATCAGTTCCTAATACAGCGATGACCGTTGCTATTGACCTTGGTGAATGGAACGATATTCATCCAGATAATAAAAAAGATGTCGGTGAACGATTATCGCTCACAGCCATGAAATTAGCTTATCACGAAAACTTGGTTAGCTCTGGACCTTTGTTTGAGTCTTCTGTAATAGACGGAAATAAAATTGTTATCAGCTTTACGAATGTAGGAACAGGCTTAACAACCAATGATGGCGAACAACTGGGAGATTTTGCTATTGCGGGAGAAGATAAAAAATTCGTTTGGGCAAAAACAACAATTGAAGGAGATAAAGTAATAGTATGGAGTGATGAAGTAACAAAGCCATTATATGTACGATATGCATGGGCTGATAATCCTGTGAATCCTAATTTATATAATAAAGAGGGGCTTCCTGCATCACCATTTAGAACCGATAAATAATCATTGCGTTTAAAAATTCCTATACTATGAAAATATACTTAATATTTATTGGAGCTATGAGCCTAAGCTATTTAGGCTTATCGCAACAGACTGTCATTGATAGTAACAAATACCCGCCCCTTACTATATTTACTGCACAGCAAGACCAAGCCAATATGATGCAGCAATTGGGTATTAAAAAACTAAGACCAGGACCCAGTGCTAATGAAGCCGACCCTAATCATGCCAACTATGATGAACAATTGGCCAATCCTTGCCCTTTGTTACCAGATATTCTTACTGCCAAAAATGGCAAAAAAATAACTACTCCTACAGCGTGGTGGAATCAACGTCGCCCAGAAATCACTGAGGACTTTGAAAAAGCAATGTATGGGCGAATCCCTAAGAATATACCTAAAGTAACTTGGACAGTAAAAGTTACCGATAACGAATTTGTAGGGCGTGTTCCCGTAGTGGCTAAACACCTGATTGGTCATGTAGATAATACTGACTATCCTTTGATTGATGTAAATATCAATATGGTAGTAGTATTACCGACTAATGTAAAAGGTCCAGTGCCAGTACTTATCATGTTTGGTTTCCCTACTTTACCAGCACCAGCTCAGCCAATCCCAAGCGATATGGAGAAAATAAATCTGGCTTTTAAGGAAATGATGATAAAGGCTAATCCAGATTTAAAGCAGATTTTTGATAAGTACCCTGCTTATTCGCCTATCACCAGACTACCCGCACCTAGCTTTTTTGCACCGCCAGTCACGGGTGATTCTCCACCTACCGAGCAATTGTTAGCGGCTGGTTGGGGATATTGTACGCTAGAAACAGGTAGTATACAGGCTGATAATGGTGCAGGACTAACGCGCGGAATTATTGGTTTAGTAAATAAAGGACAACCAAGAAAGCCAGACGATTGGGGCGCTTTAAGAGCGTGGGGTTGGGGTGCATCCAAAGCACTAGACTACCTCGAGACAGAACCTTTGGTCAATGCCAAGCAAGTAGGAATCGAAGGCGTTTCTAGGTATGGAAAAGCGGCGCTAGTGGCAATGGCTTTTGACCAACGTTTTGCCTTAGGATTAATTGGCTCATCGGGAAAGGGTGGAACTACCCTACAAAGACGAGTTTTTGGTGAAGCAGTAGAAAGTTTGGCTAGTTCAGGAGGATATCATTGGTTAGCTGGCAATTACCTCAAGTATGCTACGGCTGAATCTTCTTTTGGGAGTAAAACAGGCTGTGATATTCCCGTAGACTCACACGAACTTCTGGCACTTTGTGCACCACGCCCTACTTTTGTGAGTTATGGCATACCAGAAAAGGGAGATGCTAAATGGCTTGACCAAGTTGGGAGTTATAAAGCTACCATAGCGGCAGGAACAGTATTTAAACTGTTGGGTGCAAAGGATTTAGGGGTAAGTAATGATTACAATACTGAAAATATGCCTCCCGTACTTTCTGGCTTACTCGACGGCGAATTAGCTTGGAGACAACACAATGGCGGTCATACGGATGCCCCTAACTTTCAGTTTTTCATTCCTTGGGCAAGTAAACTGTTGAAATACGAACGACTTACTAAATAATATCCCACAAACATAACCACCATTTTTTATGAATAGTGGTTATATTTTTCTTAGGAGTTTAAGAATTATCGAGCCGTTTCAGATGGCTTGGTGAGAGCCTTTATTGTCATTTATAAAACAAAACCTACCATAACTATGCAAAATTTGTTCAAATCTTTTTTCTATTTCTTCACGTTAATAGTTATCTGTTCAGCTTGTGAAAAAGCAGTTGATACTAATCCTGTTGTGGTTAAGCCCACATCTTTTAATATTAATATAAACCCCCAGACAACCTATCAGACAATCACAGGGTTTGGTGCAGCAAACAGAATGTGGGGGACACAATCGTTGAAACCTACGGAAGCAACAAAAGCATTTGGGGTAGATGAAAACCAATTGGGGCTTAGCATTTTCAGGGTAAGATTGTCTTCTAATAAAAATGAATGGCCTATTATTGTAGAAGCTGTAAAAGAGGCAAAAAAATATGGAGCAAAAGTATTGGCTTGTCCTTGGTCGCCTCCTGCAGCACTCAAGAGTAATAAAAGCGATATAGGGGGCCATTTATTGCCTGAAAACTACAAAGCATTTAAAGATTATATCAATGAATTTATCGTTTTTATGACTCAAAACGGCGCACCCGTAGATGTGGTTTCTATTCAAAATGAGCCTGATTGGAAAGCTTCTTATGAATCTTGTGATTGGACTGCCGACGACATGATTAATTTCTTGAAGGCTCCGGGCGAAATTATTGGAGCAAAACTTGCTGCGCCAGAATCTTTGAATTTTAACCAGAACATGACTAATGCCTTGCTATCGAATGAAGAGGCTTCTCAAAAATTTGACATCGTGGCGGGTCATATTTATGGTGGTGGTTTAGCGAAGTTCCCTTTGGCAGAGCAAAAGAAAAAAGAAATCTGGATGACTGAATTTTTATTGAATCTGGATACTGGAAATACTGGGGCTGCTAAATGGAATACTTATTCAGAAACTGCCAAATGGGCTGAAAGTATAAAAATGCTTGTTTCCGTCCATGATGCAATGACTAATAATTGGAATGCCTACATTTGGTGGTATTTGCAACGCTACTATTCATTTATTGGCGATGGGGAAGAGGGTACTATCAATGGAGAAGTGCTTAAACGTGGATATGGTTTCTCGCATTATTCAAAATTTGTCCGCCCAGGATTTGTTCGCATAGGTACAGATTTCAGCACGAATACTTATTTAAAAATAACAGCTTATAAGAAAGGGACGCAGACGGTTGTGGTAATACTAAACCCAGAAAGTAATTCTGTTAAAAATGTTCAGCTAAATGGACTAGCTGCTACTACTGCTATTGCTTATACTACTACTGAAAAAGAAAATTTAACTAAGCAAAATTTGACTGTTACAAGCAGTATTGTGGAACTAAACGTGGCACCAAGTAGTATTACGACAGTGGTGATAAATAATTAGCATAACGATATTTAATATGTAAAATTATACCCAGACCATTAAATAAGATATGTAACGTATATTGATAATGGTTCGTAACGTTATCTTTTTAATCTTTGGAAAATATATAAAAAAACTGATAGTAAAGTCTCGTTATTTTTAGCCCATATTATTGGAAATTTTCAAATGATATGAGCTAAAAATAGTTTGATAGGGAGACAATTTATAGTAGAAAAATATTATCACTAACACACAATATTCAGTCTCAAAAATAAGCATTTTAGTAGTTAAAGAGCCTTACTAAATAATTAAATAATTCTTGCAGTTACTCAAGCGATAAAGTTCATTACTTTATCGCTTACTTGTGATTAATTCATCACTTATCGTTTTTAAAAACTCATTTTTATATTAAAATGAATTGAATTTATCGTTTTATATTTTCCTTTGAACATTTGGAATACAGATATATTAATTTGTGCTACATGTTTTTTCACTTATTATTTTACTTTGCGATGTCTGAAATTTGGAGACAATCTATTGACTTCGGTTATCAACTTAAATATCCAAAATAATAATATAATCAATCTTAAATGATAAGCGTAGTGAATAAATGCAGTCTCAAAATAGTTCGATGGTTATTCGTTTTTTCGGCACTTATATGTTGCAAAAAAACAGAAGTAACGCCTACGATAATAAGCCCTCCTTATACGATGAAATCAAATCCTATTTGGAGAACTGGAGATAGGATTTTCTTAGAAGGAATTGCTGGAACTTTTGACGACGTTTCGGTAAAAGATCCAACCATTGTGAATGTTGATGGAAAATGGCATGTGTTCTATACTGGAAGAGACGCTACTAAATGGCGCATGGGTTATATTGCTGGTAAAGAGCTAACAGACTTGAAAAAAGCCGATAGAAATTATATGGCTTCATTAAATGGAGGGTCATATTTTTGTGCGCCACAGGTTTTTCAACTTAAATCAAAAAAAACTTGGTATTTAATCTACCAAAGCGGTTTAGGAGCAACTTTTTCAACCAATGCAGATATCAATAGTCCTCAAGGATGGTCAGCGGGTAAAGCCATGGGTTTTACCGATGGAATTGATTTTTGGTGTATCTCAGATGGCACAAAAATACATTGTTTTTATTCAGCTCAGGATGGCTCTTTTACGATTAAAAAACGGAGTACGCTTGTTGCTGATTTTCCCTATAAATGGTCTGAGCCAGTGGTAGTTGCTACAGATACTTTTGAAGCACCCCATGTATATAAAAATAAAGCGGATGGCAAATACTATATGATGGTAGAAGATATAAGACGCTACTTTGAAATATGGCAAGCATCAAGTCTTGATGGCACTTGGACAAAACTTAATGAAAAGTGGGCTGATTACGCTAATTTAATTGAAACGAATGAGCATTGGACAGACCAAGTATCGCATGGAGAAATTTTGCGTTCGGGGATAGATGAAATGTGTGAAATAGAAGATATAAATCATTGTCAAGTAATATTTCAGGGCGTAGTAAATGGCAATTATGCTGACTATGGAATAATTCCCTATGATTTAGGCATCATGCAAAACTATTAATCTTCATATAGCGGGATGTATTTGTTTATGATGATAATCAATTTTTGTAGTAAATATTAAACAAGTAGGTCGCAGAAATGACCAAAACTAATTTTAAGCAATGAAAAACAAGTCTATTTTTTTGATGATTGTTTCAATGACAATGATCACATTATCAGTAGTAGCACAAGAATCAAAAAAACAACCGATTTCACAGCCATTAATAAAGGAAATCTATACGGCAGACCCTTCTGCGCATGTTTTCAATGGAAAAATCTATGTTTATCCTTCACATGACATTGAATCTGGCGTTGCTCAAGACGATGAAGGAGGGCATTTTGATATGAAAGACTTTCACATTTTATCGATGGATAAAATTGGAGGGAAAGTGACAGATAATGGTGTGGGATTGTCTATTAAAGATATTCCTTGGGCGGGTCGTCAGCTTTGGGCACCTGATGCAGCCTTCAAAAACGGTACGTATTATTTGTATTTTCCCGTGAAAGATAAAAAAGATATATTCCGAATGGGCGTAGCAACTAGTAAAAGTCCGGTAGGCCCATTTAAGGCAGAAAAAGAACCCATCAAAGGTAGTTACAGCATAGATCCTTGCGTTTTTAAAGATAATGACGGTAGTTTTTATATGTATTTTGGGGGTATTTGGGGTGGTCAACTACAGCGTTATGACAAAAATACGTACTTAGGAGTAACAGATAATCCAAAGAAAGGCGAAGTGGCTCGTTTGCCAAGAATAGCAAAGCTAACCGCAGATATGAAACAATTTGACGGTGAAGTAAAAGAAATCAAAATTTTGGATGAGAATGGCAAATTGTTCTTAGAAGATAATAATGACAAACGCTTCTTTGAAGCTTCATGGATGCACAAATATAAAGGCAAATATTACTTCTCGTATTCAACAGGGGATACCCATAACCTTTGTTATGCCGTTGGCGATACTCCTTATGGCCCTTTTACTTACAAAGGTATAATATTAAATCCTGTTGACGGTTGGACAAGCCACCACTCAATTGTTGAGGTCAAAGGAAAATGGTACTTGTTTTATCATGATATTCAGCTTTCTGGAAAAACGCATTTACGAAATGTAAAAGTGACAGAATTGCATTATAATCCAGATGGAACTATACAAACGATTACTGCTTATAAATAGCAAAATATGTATTATTTGTTTGATTACTAGATAGTTCAATAAAATATAAAAAACTAAAATTATCCAATGATAAATAAAAAAACATTATTAGCACTTTTACTATGTGGCATGGTAGAGGTATCGGCAAAACCTCCGATAAAGCATACGAAATCTGTGAAAGAAATCCCTTCATTGAAAAAGGTATTTAAAAAAGATTTTGTGATTGGCACAGCCTTAAGTATTTATCAAATAGACGATAAAGACCCTCAGGCGACAAGTTTAATTGCTCAACAGTTTAATACGGCTACACCTGAAAATATTATGAAGGCTCAGATTATTCATCCAAAATGGGATGTATACAACTTTGAACCTGCCGATAAGTTAATAACCTAC
Organism: Arcicella sp. BE140; assembly: GCF_031456255.1. Lineage (NCBI taxonomy): Bacteria > Pseudomonadati > Bacteroidota > Cytophagia > Cytophagales > Flectobacillaceae > Arcicella > Arcicella sp. BE140. Next base: position 142,435 of record NZ_JAVDUE010000006.1, read on the forward strand.
TGCAAAAACTTGAATCTTGAAGTGAATGCACATGCGTTAATTTGGCATAGTCAACTGCCAAATTTTGTTCGCCAGATAAAAGATGCTGATTCTGTGAAAACTTTCTTTGAAAATCATATTACAACAGTTGCCAAAAGATATGATGGAAAAGTAAAAACATGGGATGTTGTCAATGAAGCACTCAACGAAGATGGAACAATGCGCAGGTCTATTTTTTTGAATAAATTGGGCGAAAACTTTGTTACTGAAGCTTTTAGACTAGCACAGCTTGCCTCACCAAAGTCAGAACTTTACTACAACGATTATAATAACGAACAACCTGCTAAAAGAGCAGGATGTATTGCGTTGATTAAAAAAATTCAAGCGGCAGGTGTAAAAATTGATGGTGTAGGGATACAAGGGCATTGGCATTTGGGCAAAATCCCGCTGAAACAGATTGAAGAAAGTATTGTGCAATATGCTGCATTGGGCATCAAAGTAGCTTTTACAGAACTGGACATTGAGGTATTAAAACGTGATTTTCAAGGAGCTGACGTGAACCAACGCATGCAAAATTCTCCATCATTGAATCCTTATGCCAATGGATTGCCCGACAGCCTTCAAACTCAATTAGCGATGGATTACGAAGCTCTTTTTAACCTGTTTTTGAAGCATAAAGACAAGATTTCGAGAGTAACTTTTTGGGGAGTACATGATGGACAAAGTTGGCTGAATGGATGGCCTGTACGTGGTAGAACAAACTATCCATTATTGTTTGACCGTAACTATCAACCTAAGCCTGCTTTTTACTCAGTGATCAGTACAAAGGGTAAGTAAAATAGGTAAACCGATAAGGTTGGCAAGTGTTATCCTAAATGAGAAGATGAAAAATATAAAATCTATTTGTTAGCTATATTCTGTATAGTATTAGCAAGTGGAAGTTTTGCAAAAAAATGCAAGGGGATAATGGTGATGACACCTATACCAATCCCCTAATTGCATCATACTTCCCAGATATTGACATTATACGTGTTGGTGATACCTATTAATGATGGTTAACAATGGAATAACGATTGATTCTATTCAATTAAAAATATCTGCCATTTACCTAATGACCCAGCCAGATTTTGGAACAGGATTAGCTAATTTTGGATATAGTACTGATAACAAAAGGTTTACACATTTAGGAAATACTTTAAAAATGAGGTTCAACCTTACGTTATTGACGGGAAATAAATAACCATGCTACTCAATTACTGGGAGGGTATATAGGTATTGATTGGTTCAGAGTTGACCCTACCATTGGCTACCTTCCTGATAAAGGTACATTGACGATTAAATAGCTTTTTGAATCAATTTTAATTAATATCCTCTTGATTATTCACTAAAGAAAACTTTGTATGAAATATAAAATAAATCAGTACATCTTATTAATAGGCTTATTATGCTTTACTAGCTCAGTATCTGTAATTGCACAAGATTTTTTCAACGAAGTAAAAACATACGTAAATCCTGTTTTACCTGGCGACCATCCAGACCCAACGATGCTAAAAGTAGGGGATGATTTTTATCATTGTGGCTCAAGTTTCCATTTTACTCCTTACTTACCAATTTATCATTCAAAAGATATGGTGCATTGGAAAGTTATTAGCCGTGTAGTACCACCAACGATAGGTAGCTTTGTCTCAGATAATCCGTCTGCAGGAATTTGGCAGGGTGCTATTACGTATTTTTATGGCTCATATTGGATATATTTCTCTTCTAATGGACAATGGTTTAGCAAGGCAGATTCTCCGGCAGGACCTTGGTCTACGCCAGTACAGGTAAAGTCAAATCCGAAAACAGGACCATTAGGATATGACAATGCCATTTTTGTAGATGATGATGGCAAACCTTACATGGTTATCAAGAACGGACAAAAAACCAATCGTTTGCAAGAATTAGGCAAAGATGGTCAACTGACATCATCAGTGATTGATATGGACTGGGTAAATGCAAAACTACAATATAGTTGGGCAGAAGGTCCTGTTATGTGTAAGCGTAATGGCTATTATTATTACTTCCCTGCAGGGGATGTATCAGGAGGGCAATATGTAATGAGGGGTACGGCTTTGACAGGTGACTCAACCAAATGGGAACGATTAGGAGAGTTTTTTAAACCTATTACCGACCCAAAAGTAGGGTTCCGTCGTCCTAACCATATTTCAGCACCTATTCAATTGGCCGATGGAAGCTGGTGGACAATTGGACAAAGTTATGAAAAGTATGATGGTGATGATTGGTCAGGTACGGGTCGTCAAACATCGCTTTTCCCTGTGATTTGGGAAGGAGACCGCCCTTGGGGAATGGCTCCTACTACATTACCTATCGAAAGTCCTAATCTTCCCAAAGGTGAAATCAATTGGCGAAGTGTTGCGACTGATTATTTTGAGAAAGAAACCCTTGCGTTAGATTGGCACTTTTTGAGCAAGAAATATGCAGATAAATATTCACTTACTAGTAGAAAAGGTTGGTTACGCCTTGTTTCAGATAGTAGCAGAACTAGTATTGTTCAAAAGGAAACAGACCACTATTATTCAGCCGTTACAAAAGTAGATTTTAATGCGACTGATTCTCTAACCAAAGCAGGACTTTATCTGAGTAGTGGTAATCAAAAAGTGACAGTGCGTTTGTATAGTGGTTTCGAAAATGGTAAAAAAATCATTTTTAGTTTTGAAAAGAAAACACAGTCTATTCCAAACACCTTTGGTAATATCGTATGGCTTAAAGTTGTACGAAATCTACACAATCTGACGGGATATTGTAGTGGAGATGGCAAAGATTGGAAACAGGTAGGTGAGAGTATCAATTTGAGAAATCTTGATAAAACCCAACCAAATTATAATTCATGGGTAGGTACGAGCGTAGGGTTATTTACAGAAAAAAAACCTGCTGACTTTGATTTCTTTGTGTGTAAAGATGGTTTTACTGAACTTCCTGCGGTGGGTTATAGTAATTACTATGGCGTTGAAAAAGTAAAGGTTGGTACAGAAGATGTCGTTACGAATAATTCAAACTTGGGGGGATGGTTTATGCTATCTGGCGTAGAATTAGGAGATAAAAAAAGCAAGGAAGTACAAGTACAGATTTCAGCAAGTGTGACGGGTAAAATAGAGATTTGGTTGGATGATTTAAAAACGGGAAAATTGATAGCGACTATCCCTTTTTCTCCAACGGGTGTCAACAGCTTTAAATATATTAGCCAGAAAATAAAAGGGGTTTCAGGACAACACGATGTGTTTGTGAAATTCCCAACGGGCAATAGTAAAGCATTAAATGTAAAAAACCTTCTATTCAAATAATAATTACGAAAAATAACAGTTAGTTTTTAAAGCAGTAAACGGATATAGTTTACTGCTTTTTTAATTTTAATCAATTCTAATCGTCGAAATAGCATAGATTGCATATCCCTCTATGGGTGGTGGGTATGTAGCAAAATTTTCCAAAGAAAGACGGAATCCTATAGCTCGTTTTTCAAAAATATAAATTTTTTTTGCATTGCTCTTTTATTAGAGGCTTTAATCTCCAACGGTATTATCTGCTCTCCTTGTTTGCTGCTGAATGGTCACAATTTATTAAAGAATAAGCAAGTAGTTGAAGGTTGCCTAGTCCATATTCTAAACGATAAAGATGTGAATAAACTTTGGGCTACGGAATACAATAAGGGCTTGGAAATAAAAGTATAATTAAATCAAGTTTTCAAGAAGGAACAACCCCAAGAGCAGATAGTTCTTCTGCTATTTCAAGCTAACTTGAAACAGAAGATTTCATTAATCGTAATTATTCCATATAATATAATACGCTATTTTTGAATATTTCAGAGATAGTGTGTTTTTATTATAAGGCTTTTATTGAAGAATGTACTTATACAAACTTCAATATACATTGCCATCTTTTAGTCTTTTTAATAAAGCATATCTTCTTTATTTACTCTAAACCAACATTATTAAAATAAATGTTAAGCAGATTCAAGCTATGAAAAAAAACATATTTTTTGTTGTATCATTGGTTCTTCTCATGTCTATTCCGAAGACGCTTATTGCTGGAGCTCCCAGCATCAGACAAGCCGATGTAATTATTTATGGAGGCACTTCTGCTGCCATAATTGCTGCGGTACAGGTAAAGAAAATGGGTAAATCGGTTATCGTTGTGTCGCCTGATATACATTTAGGAGGTTTGTCGTCTGGAGGTTTAGGATTTACCGACACAGGCAACAAAGAAGTAATAGCTGGTTTAGCACGTGAATTTTACCAACGATTATATCAACATTATCAGGATAATAGTGCTTGGAAATGGCAAAAGAAAGAAGAATATGGCAATAAGGGGCAAGGAACACCCGCCATTGATGGTGCTAACCGAACCATGTGGATATTTGAGCCACATGCAGCCGAGAAAATATTTGAAGATTTAGTAAAAGAAAACAAATTGGTTGTTTATCGGAATGAATGGTTAAATCGTTCACCAACAAGTATAGTAAAGACATCTGGAGGTATTCGATCTTTTCGAACCCTAAGCGGAAAGGTTTATCAGGCAAAAATGTTTATTGATGCTACTTATGAAGGCGACCTGATGGCATTGGCAGGAGTAAAGTATCATATTGGTCGCGAAGCCAACAGTGTTTACGGTGAAAAATGGAATGGCGTTCAACCAGAGGTTTTTCAGCACGGTCATCATTTTAAAACAAAGATTAGTCCCTATAAAATCGCAAATGACCCAAATAGTGGGCTTTTATCAGAAATTTCTTCTGAACCAATAGCAGAATATGGTTCTGGTGACAATAAGATTCAGGCTTATTGTTTCAGGATGTGTTTGAGCAGTAATCCAGCCAATAGAATACCTTTTGCAAAACCAGAGGGGTACAACCCAGCACGATATGAATTATTGGCAAGAGTATTTGCTACAGGTTGGCGTGAAACCTTTGATAAATTTGACCTGATTCCCAATCGCAAAACGGATACTAATAATCATGGACCTTTTAGTACTGATTACATCGGCAAAAATTATGATTATCCAGAAGCAACTTACGAGCGACGCAAACAAATAATTAAGGAACATGAATTATACCAAAAAGGCTTAATGTATTTTTTGCAAAATGATGAAAGTGTCCCTATTGATGTACGGAATAGCATGCAAGAATGGGGTTTACCCAAGGATGAATTTAAAGATAATGGCAATTGGCCTCATCAGCTCTATATACGTGAGGCAAGAAGGATGATTGGCGAATTTGTGATGAAAGAAGCAGATGCCTTAGGAAAAACCCAAGTGCCTAAGCCAATCGGAATGGGTTCCTATGCTTTGGATGCTCATAATGCCCAACGCTATGTAACAAAAGATGGCTTTGTTCAAAACGAAGGTGATATAGGCGTGCATCCCGACAAGCCTTACTCTATTGCTTATGGTGCTATCTTACCAAAAGAACAAGAATGCAACAACCTATTAGTGCCTGTTTGTTTATCAAGTAGTCATATTGCTTATGGTTCAATCAGGATGGAGCCTGTTTTTATGATTTTGGGTCAATCAGCTGCAACAGCAGCTGTTCTTGCTATCAATGATAAAACGTCTCCTCAACAGTTATCCTACAATAAACTAAAAGCTGTTCTATTAAAAGATAAACAAAGATTAGAATGGTAAAAACTAAACTAGAAGAAGATAACATAAAACGATTTTTGTTTCTTGAGTTATTATGTTTCTGATGAATTAGGGGCTTTGAATTAATTTAGCATGGCAGTAACGTGTAAACCATCATTCATGAATATTAAATTTTATGCTCCTCATTGGGGCAATGTACTTCCTTTTGAAACTTTTTGTCACAACGTAAAGAGAGCAGGATACGACGGTGTAGAAATGGCTTTACCTTTTGATGAAAAAGAAAAAGCTGAAATACTGGCTGCCTTACATGATTTTGACCTTGAGCTTATCGGTCAATATTGGCAATCTCATGAAAAAGATTTAGGTGAACATGCTCATAATTATGAAAAGTATTTGAGAAACCTTATTTCGGCTAAACCTATTTTCATTAACTGTCAAACTGGAAAAGACTACTTTACTTTTGAACAAAATAAACAGTTATTTGAACTAGCCAGTAGGATTTCTGAGGAAACAGGGGTTACAATTATTCATGAAACTCATCGAGGTAAAAGTCTTTTTGCAGCCCATATTACGCAGGAATATCTAACTCAACTCCCAGCTTTGCGGATTTGTTTAGATATTTCTCATTGGTGTAACGTCCACGAGTCATTATTGGATGATCAGCAAGAAGCTGTAACCCTAGCGATAGACCATGCCAATCACATTCATAGCAGAGTAGGCCACCCTGAAGGACCACAAGTTAACGACCCAAGAGCCCCAGAATGGAAAGAAACCTTAGATATACATCTGGCTTGGTGGGACAAAGTCGTAGCAATGCATCGACAACAAGGAACACAGCTTACTATCACTACCGAATTTGGCCCTGCTACTTATATGCCCGCACTGCCTTATACACAAATGCCTGTAGCTAACCAATGGGAAATAAATGTATATATGATGAATTTGTTGAAAGAGAGATATAATGCTTAATTGAGGATAATTTATTCGTTTCTATGCTTCTCAAACAATCGACTATATACCCATTTATCTAATTTCAGATTTTTGATAATGGGTTGATGATAGGGCATTTTTGAAAGGTCATTAAACGTATTCCATAGTTTTTGAGAACGATTATTTAATGTAAATACGTTTCTGAACACTTGAATGATTACTTTTTCAAGGGCATGGTATTTCTTTTCGATTTTCAATTTTCTTTCTAGCGATAGCAAATCATAACTTAAGTAATCAAAATTACCTAAACGATGATGAATCAATAAATTCAATATCCTAATTTCAGCATACAATGATGTGCCGAGGTCTTCTTGAAAAGCAGCTAGAATCTCGTTGACATATTGCAGTGCTATGGTATAATCTTTTGTAAAATAGTAAAGCCTAGCCAAAGCATAGTAAGCTTTGATTTGAAGCTTGACGGGTACTTGTGCTATGCTTTTTTGAATTTCGCTTAGCTGATTGTTTACCCATGCTAGTCCTTGATGGGTTTGTTCTAAATCGTTATGAAGGTTAACTTGATATGAAAAAATAAGTACTTGTAAATAGTATCTGGAACTTTCATTGAGGGCTGGAATGTTTTGGAGTTTCGCTATAAAAAAAGCCATCTCTTCCCATTTTTCCATGGCTCTTAAATCGGTTAAAATACCTTCAATGCAATAGATGTAATACATTGGGTTGTCTATCCAAAGTGTTTGATGTTGCTCAAATAAATCTATCAACTCATAAAAAATAGCGATACTCCCTTTTGAATTGCCTACTGCTAAAAAGTAAGTGGACTGAAATTGTAAGTGCAACCGTTTTGACTCAAATGTTTTTTGTCTTGCTTGCTGTAAAATCTGACTTTCTTCTAACAGTAAATCATTGAGCTTTTCAATATCCGCCGAACTTCTGACCATCCCATTTTTGAGATACCTAAACCAAAGTATTTCATAAAGCATGGCTTGCTCGTGATGGATATTTTCTTGTTTTAACAAGGCTTTGAATTGTTCCTGCTTACGTATAAGCGCTGTTTCACTAATGTCAGAAAACTGTAGACTTACCAAGTTTTGTAGTTCTAATTTACTGAGTAGTAAGTAAAAAAGATGTTTATCATGTTTAGCTGAAAGTTGAATGGCTTTGGCTAATCGCTTATTATACAAATCAATATGTCCCTTGTTGAATAGGATTTTACATTCCTGAATCATGTTTAAAAGTTGACTTTCAAGCGAATTTTCTTCTTCAAATAATCTCAGACTTTTTAAAATATTGGCATACAAATACTTTCTTGCGGGTTCTATAGATTTTGATGTGAGTTCATTTGCTACTCTTTGAGTTGCTTCTTCCTCAAAATTTGAACAACTATCCAGAATATCATAAAGTTGCATAAAAGTTTTAGGCCCTTCTTGCATTTGCGTCGTTAACCTGAAATACCTCTTTTCTGCTTTTGATAAGGATTGTATTAATTTATGTAAAAGTAAGAGTTCAGATTTAGCCATATTTATATTATAGAATTATTATTCCATTTAAATCGCTAAAAATACAAATAAAGATTAAGAATATTAATTTTAGCTATGACTAAAAATGATAAAAATTCTACTTTTAATTGAATTAATAAAAGGTATTTTTGTATAAAAAAAAGAATACAAATGCGTAAGATTATTATAATAGGTAGTTCAAATACAGATATGGTGATAAAAGCACCAAAATTACCCTTGCCCGGTGAAACGGTCATGGGTGGAAAATTTTTGATGAACCCGGGAGGGAAAGGAGCAAATCAAGCCGTTACGTCTGCTAGGTTAGGCTGTCCGACGGTTTTTATCTGTAAAGTTGGCAATGATGTTTTTGGTAAAATGGCTTTACAGCAATTTGAAAAAGAAGGTATTCAAACAGATTTTGTGTTTACTGATGCAGAACAACCTTCGGGGGTTGCTTTAATTAATGTAGATATACAAGGAGAAAATTGTATTACGGTTGCTCCTGGGGCAAATGCTTTTCTATCACCCGCCAATATAGATAAAGCCAGTGCCATATTTGACAAGGATGATTTAATATTGATGCAATTAGAAACACCCCTCGAAACGGTGGAATACGTGGTTAATAAATTGCATCAAACTGAAGCGACGATTATCCTAAACCCTGCTCCAGCCACTCCGCTCAAAGAAGACATTTTAAAATATTTAACAGTAATCACCCCTAACGAAACGGAGGCAGAAATCCTTACAGGAATATCTGTGGTCAATGAAGACGGACTGCGAAAAGCCGCTAATATTCTCAGAGAAAAAGGGGTGAAGCATGTAGTGATTACCCGTGGCTCAAAAGGAGCTTATATTTTATCTGATGAGTTTGAGGGAATGGTAGATTCAGTAAAAGTAGAAGCTGTTGACACCACTGCCGCCGGAGATTGTTTTAATGGTGCTTTGGCTGTAGGATTATTTGAAAAAATGTCGTTGAAGGAAGCAGTACAATTTGCTTGCAAAGCAGCAGCAGCCTCGGTAAAAAAGATGGGAGCACAATCTTCTATTCCATATCGCAAGGAATTAGCTGTGAGTTAGTGAATGGTGATTTAATAATTGTTGTGAGTTTTTCCATGACTACTTTAAACGTAAAACTATTGAAAACTAGATTGATACACATGAAAAAAATACTATTATTAATTGCTTTACTTTCAACCGCATGCTGTAGCATTGCTCAGACGGCAAAAACAATTACCATCTCTCAGAAAGACCTTAAAAATAAAATAAAGGGTGGTTGGGCTGGACAGACCATTGGCGTAACCTTCGGAGGACCGATGGAATTCAAATACAATGGGACTATCATCAACGAATATCAACCTGTGCCTTGGTATGATGGTTATCTCAAAAAAATGATGTTAGAAAATCCCGGACTCTACGATGATTTATACATGGATTTAACCTTTGTAGAAGTTTTTGAAAAAGAAGGACTCGATGCTCCAGTAAATTCTCATGCCAAAGCTTATGCCAATGCGGGCTACGCTCTTTGGCACGCTAATCAAGTAGGGCGAAGTAACATTTTGAACGGAATCATGCCCCCACAATCAGGCTATTGGGAAAATAACCCACATGCTGATTGTATAGACTATCAAATCGAATGTGATTTCGCAGGCTTGATGTCTCCTGCCATGCCCAATACTGCCTCTAAGATTTCTGATAAAATCGGGCACATCATGAATTATGGCGATGGCTATTATGGTGGGGTTTATTTAGGTGCTTGTTACGCTTTGGCTTTTGTCTCAAAAGATGTTCGTTATGTGGTTCAGGAAGCGTTAAAAACTGTTCCTAAAGAAAGCAATTATTATAAATGCATTGCGGATGTGATTAAATGGCATAAAATGTATCCGAACGACTGGAAAAGAACTTGGTATGAAATTCAAAATAAATGGTCGCAAGATGTAGGTTGTCCAGATGGCGTTTTTGCCCCTTTTAATATTGATGCTACCATTAATTCAGCCTATGTAGTAGTAGGACTATTGTATGGCAATGGTGATTTTACTAAAACGATGGAAATCACTACCCGTTGTGGTCAAGACGCTGATTGTAACCCATCTTCGGCAGGAGGAATTTTAGGAACAATCTTGGGCTATGATGCCATTCCAGCTTATTGGAAAATGGGCTTGAAAGAAGCGGAAGACATCGACTTTAAATATACTTCTACGTCTTTGAACAAGGTTTATGAAGTTGGTTACAAACATGCTCTTTTAAATATAGAACGTAATGGAGGGAAGGTTCTCAAAGAATCTGTAACGATTCCAATACAAATACCAGTAGCAGTACCTTTTGAAAAAAGTTTTGACAACACTTATCCTATCGATAGAAAGTATGTGTACAAATCTTTGAAAGATGAATATTCCTTTGATTTTGAAGGAACAGGCTTTGTTGTAAAAGGCGAAACAGCAAAATGGGCATCAACCAGTAATTATGTTTTTGAGATGGAAGTATATATAGACGGCAAACTGTTCGAAACAGCAAAGTTACCCACTTCATTTACTACCAGAAGACACGAATTGACATGGAAGTACAAGCTCCCAAAAGGAAAACATACGGTATCCTTAAAATTATTGAACCCTTCTGCTGAACACGATTGTAGAATAACAGATATTTTAATTTATAGCGACCAACCCAATAGTACAGCTAATGAAAATGTATTTAGATTTGGTCAGCCTATCAAACCCAAACAATAAACCACTCAATATTAGAAGACATGTTTATCATTGAAAATTACTCCACGGCTGTATTCTTCTGTCTAATTACGATGCTCTGCTGGGGGTCTTGGGCCAATACTCAAAAACTCACGGCAAACAACTGGCGTTTCGAGCTTTTTTATTGGGATTACGTATTAGGGATTCTACTAACATCTTTTATTTTGGCAATTACCCTTGGTAGTCATGGTGAAAAAGGAAGGGATTTCTTGAGGGATTTCCAACAAGCTTCTAATGAAAATATTGGTTCTGCCATTATTGGTGGCATTATTTTCAATGCTGCGAATATCTTACTAACCGCTGCGATGGACATTGCAGGGATGTCTGTAGCGTTTCCTGTAGGTATAGGTTTAGCATTAGTCATTGGGGTAATTGTTAATTATTTAGACCATCCACTAGGCAATGGAATTCTTTTGGCGATAGGAGTAGGGCTTATCACGTTGGCAATTTTGCTGAATGCAAAAGTGTATCGTAATTCTTCGGAAAGTGCTAAGGTTTCAACGAAGGGATTGGCACTGTCTGTAATAAGTGGTTTGTTGATGGGCTTGTTTTATAAATACGTAGCCAATGCCATGTTTCCAGATTTTGAAGTACCAGAAGTTGGTAAATTGAGTCCCTATACGGCTATTTTCTTTTTTGCCATTGGAATATTATTAAGCAATTTTATCTTCAACACTATATTGATTTATCGTCCGTTTGTGGGCGATTCACTCAATTATAAGGCATATTGGCAAGGGAGTTTCAAAAATCATAGTTTTGGGGTCTTGGGCGGAACGATTTGGTGTTTAGGTATGGCATTCAATATTATTGCTAGTGGAAAAGCTGGACCTGCTATTTCGTATGGACTTGGTCAAGGAGCAACTATTGTTGCAGCTATTTGGGGGATTTATGTTTGGAAGGAATTCAAAAATGCTAGTAAAAGCACGAATGTTTTACTCAATATAATGTTACTTTTTTATCTCTTAGGATTAGGAATGATTATTTTGGCTAGGTAACAATAAATAATCCACTGAATAAGCTATTTACAAGCTTATTCAGTGGATTATTTTAACAAGTTTCACTCACTACTTTAGTATCCATACCTATTCTAATTTATACTTATTGATATCAATATTAGTAGTAGAGTGTATTTTGCCTTCATCTGTGATAAGTATCGCTTTATAGGCAGGATATTTTTTTAAAAGAGCAAGCCCAAGGTCTTTACCCAACACCATTACAGATGTACTAAAACCGTTGGCCATTTCGGCACTAGGTCCCAAAACGGTTACACTGCATAATCCAGTAGCTGGATACCCCGTCACTGGATTGATAATATGAGCATATCGCTTGCCGTTGAAAATAACATATTTTTCATAACTTCCAGAAGTTACCACAGCACTTTTGTAGAGCGGTATAACAGCAAATATCGTGTCTTTATGAATTGGATTGGTTATACCTACGCCCCAAGGTTTTCCATTGGGTTGCTTCCCCCAAGTACTCATATCGCCTGAGCCGTTTACTATACCAGCCTTAATGCCTTTGGCTAGCATCATATCTCTACAACGGTCGGCAGCATATCCTTCTCCCAAAGCTCCAAAGCCAATTTTCATGCCTTTTAGCTTTAGGAAAATAGTAGAGTTCTGGGAGTCTAATATAATATTACGGTATCCAACTTTTTCAACAGATTTCTTAATGGCCTCAGGAGTTGGCATTTGAGTCATTGAGCCATCAAACTTCCAGATTCTATCCATCGCTGCAAAGCTAATATCAAAAGCGCCATTGGTTATTTCAGAAAAATGGATGGCTCTTTCTGTCAATCGAAATACTTCTGGGTCAACTTTTACGGCTGCAATCCCTGCATTTCTGTTTACTTCCGAAATCTGAGTATCGCTTTTCCAGTCGGAAATAAGATTCTCTATCCGAGTTATTTCAGCGATGACGGCATCTATATTTTCCTCAGCCGATAACGAATCTTTAGCCACTATTGTAATATCAAATCGACCTCCCATCAATTTTACCGTCCTTTTTCGCAACACTTGTGCTGTGCTACCAAAACTTAACAAAAGAAGACATATCAATATTTTTTTCATATTTCCTTTCCAGTTATTTAATAACAGTCCATCAGTATCTGGCTTCTAGACTGATAAAAGCTAACATCATTACCAAGTTGTGATTGACAGATTTCATCAATAATTTCAATAACACCTTTTTGCATAGATAATGACCCACACAACATTATTACTCCTTTTGAAGCCAATGTTTGGGCGATGAAATCCCTATCTCTAGCAATCAACTCGCCAATGTATTGTTTATTAAGTGCCGTTTCTCGTGAGAAAGCCGTATGAAACTGGATGAGACCTTTATTTTCTAAAGATGACTCTAAAATAGGAGCATATTTTTCTAAAGAAATTTGCTGTCTAAAACCTCCGTAAAGATAACAAGGAACCTTTCGCTTATTCTGGCTAATCATTCCTAAGAAAGGAGCAATACCTGTTCCATTACAAATCATCACTACACTAGTTGCATTTTTAGGAAAATGGAAATGCTTATTTTGGATAACACGTGCTTGAATAGTTTCTCCCGCCTTTAGTCTATGCAAAAAGCCAGAACCTAGTCCTTCAGGATGAAGTCTCACACTTAGCTGTATCTGCTTTTCACAAATACCAACAGAATAAAGTCTTTCCCGATGATCATTTGCAGGATATATTGCCAATAAGTCGCCAGATTTGGCACGCAATTTTCTTTTAGCTTCAAAACGAATTAAAAATGTGTCATCAACAGACTTCTCAGAAGTAGTGTCCATCACTTCAAAAGCTTCTAGCGATGCTGGCTCTGCTTTTACCATTTTAGGCGAAAGAGGAATACCTGCTTGTTGTGACCAAGCCTCAGCCCAAATACTAAACTCCTGTTCTGATTTGTCATTGATAGTATGCACATCAACCAATGGCTTAGCCCACTGCTGATGCAATAACCAATGGTTTACTTCGAAAGCAAACTTACAAAAATCTGGATAAGCATGCGAACCAAAACCTACTACTGAAAATTGTACTGACTGATTCTGAGGGTATTGTTCGAGCAACGATTTGAATTTTAGAGCATTACTCGGCGCTTCTCCTAGCCCGTAGGTAGAGGTAATGACAAGTAGTTGTTCAGCTTTTGGGAAAAGAGCATAATGATTCATATTTCCCATAAAAACTGTTTTCCCTTGACTATCCAGTTCATTATAAATAGCTTGAGCAAAGCGGAAAGTGCTACCATTTTCAGAACCAACCAAGATGATAAAATTACTTTCTTTGGCTGAATATTTATTTTTAATAGAAGTTGCTCTTCGCTTCCAAGTAATACGAAATCCAGAATAAATAAAAAAGAGAATATTAGCAGACGCCAAGGCTAAAATAATTGCCCAAACAATATTGATATTACCAGTATGTATGGATAAACTTAAGTCGGCAAGTTGCTGTGAGGTAGGGTATACTACTTGACTGAGGACATCCCCCGTAATTTGATTGACAGCGAGTTCTCTGTCTTTAAGTTTGATGACATAATACTCTTCTACATCTTCCGAAAAAGGAAACTCAATACTTTTTACTGCTGAAAGCTTGATATTTTTAAATAAAGTAAAATCTGCTGGCTTTTGTACTGGTTGTGTTTTGATGTCATCAATGTTTACATCAAGATTTACTTTAGGAGCCTCTTTGCTCCCAAATCTGTTCAGCGATAAATGTGCGCCTGTAAAAGCAATGATAATAATTGGTATAATGGCCCACCTGCTTAGTACTACGTGGTAATATTGAGCAAAGTCTTCGCGAATAATACGCGTAAATATTCGCTTGATACCACGTTGCCTTTGAATTAATAACATCAGCCCCGAAAGCGTAATTAATAATAGGATAAATGCGGTAAAACCCATTATTAAACGACCCGTTTCATGCAAAAAAAGTGAGCGGTGTAAGGTAGTTGTCCATTGAAAAAAAGCATTCTTTTCTCGGTAATCACCCAACAGTTTACCCGTTAATGGATTTACATAAGCATGGATATTTTTGCCATCCGCATCGCTACCATTTATGCTCACTACATTATTCGGTTCGACCGTTAGTTCAATAAGGTCTGGATAGTTTGTTTTAAGAATTGGAAGTGTCTGAGCAAGCGTAATCTGTGAAAAATCATTAACCCGATAGGTATTAGTAGGATTGACTACGGGTTCAAAGGCCAAAATAAGACCCGTCACAGCAGCTAAGGTTAAAAATAGAAAAGAAGATACAGCCAATACTAAGTGGCTGTATCTCCAAAGAGAAATTATCATAAATATCTACTATTGGTTAGCGCTAAAGCGTACGTAACGGATATATCCAGTACCTTCGCTTTTAGCAGAAAGGCTTTCGGTTGTCAGTGGGATTTCTAAGTCTTTTACATAATAAGGCTTATCTTCTACCGCTGTTTCGAAGCGCAATTTATAGTTTGAATTAATAGTGGCATTGTCCAATTCTAAAACCACAACACTTCTATCACCTCCCGTTACTGATGCTCCAGTAATGGCACTAATATTAGTTGGTTTTTTAGCAAAAGCTTTATGCCATTCTTTTAAATTTCGATACCATTTTTTGTCAGAACCAAGTACATACAATGTTTTTTGATAATTATCTTTCGCATCTACAAGCGAAACAACTAAATAGGCTCCTTCACCCATATAGTTTGTCATCTGAATCATACATTTGTACTTGCTGGTACCTGTATTTTGTGCCGATGTTGCTAATGAAACAAAAAACATTAGCACAAGGAGTAAGGTTGCTTTACGAAATAATTGCATAGTTTATTTAAGAAAATTAATGGAAATTTTAGCTTTAGAAAGTGTTTCATTTTCACTCGCTAAGTCAAAAGCTGTTTCTTTAAAATTAGTCTGAGCATCCTTTGCTGCTCCAATTGACACCAAATATTTTAGGATATTATCATCTTTGGCAATCATCGCCGCTTTATGTAACGCTGTAATTCCTTCGCTATTTTTAGCGTTGATATCAATACCCAAAGGTTGAAGACGTTTCAAAAGGGATAAGTCGCTTTTAGCTACGGCCAAGTGATAAAGCGTATTTCCATTTTTTTGTGGTGCTAATACGTTCAATCCCTTTGCTTGTAATAGCTTTAGTTTTGTTTCAAAATCTTCTGGTTTAGGGCCATTCGGACCTCTTCCTTCGCCACTACTATATGATAAAATAAGGTAAGCTGCCAAATTGTCGCCATTCTTATCTGCAACCTGTATAGAAGCCCCTTGGTTAATCAGATAACGAACTACGTCAGGAGAGTTACTACGCACAGCCATTGCCAATGCTGTAACACCTTTTTGATTACCTTGGTTGATGTTTTTTACTTTTGGAAGTAACAACGCTAATACTGTAGTATCACGGCTACCAAGTGCGGCAGTCATAAATGCAGTATTCCCTTCGCTATCTGCTTGGTTAACGTCGGTTCCTTTGCTCAAAAAATATTGAATAATATCGTGTTGCTTCGGTTTTCTAACAATAAAATGCAATGCATTTTCCCCATTTTTATTCGTTGCTGTTGGTTTTAGCTTCAAGCTTTCTAAGTACTGAAATGTCTCTATTGTATTAGCGCCTTGACGTGTACCTTGTGCCGCCATAATCATGGCATTATCTGTAGCAGGGACTCCTTTTTGTAAAAGAGCCTTTAAGATTTCTATATTACCACTTCTGGCTGCATAACTGAAAGCATTATTTCCATTAGCGTCAGTGCTTTTTAAATCTAGCCCTTTTGAGATGAAATAGTTCGTCAATGTAAAGTCTTTATCATTGGCAACCACTAATAATAAAGCATTCGCTCCCTCGTTGGTTAAATCTTTCTTTAAATTAGCACCTGCTTTCAAACATAAGTCAAAAATTTGTGTATTCGTCTGACCAGCAGAAGCTGCAAAATTAAGAGGCGTTGCTCCATGGCTATCTTCAATATCAGCTTTTGCACCTTTCCCTATTAAATACTCCATAATTTCCACATTACCAGTAGAAGCTGCCCAGTGTAAATAGGTACGGCTATCATGCGTTATCTTTGTAATATCGTTACCAGGCTGAGACAGAAGATATAGAATTGTTTCATTGGGCACTTTTGCATTAATAGCCATTACCACGGGGTCAAAACTTGCTCCATTGAGTTGAGCAGGATTATTCCCTTTTTCCACCTCTGCTTTTACTGTACTCACTGTTGGTTTACTTCTCCAAAACGATTGCTCTAACAATGTGTTTTGTTGAGCTTTTGCAGCAAACGTCAATAAAGTTATTGCCACAATAAATAATTTTTTCATAATGAATAATGTTGAATTAAAGTAGTTATAATTGATACTAAATTGTTGACTAAATCTTTAGATTTTTTGAAAAGCAAAAGGTTTAGTGTATGCTAAATATTGGTCTTAATTAATTGGGTAATTTCAGGTTGATAAAGTGAGGGGCAAGTTTTGCAAGTATGAACGCAATGTAATATACGTTTTATGCGTAACCATAACTTTGCATTTAGATATTAGTACTTCTACTTGCAATAATCTTATGACATATTCTTGTACTTTCTTCATTTTATCTATTTTTACAGACGCTTTATTTAGACTGATTATAAATTAAAGTAAAGATACTACCCACTTCCTTTACAAGCCAAGAGAAATGTCAGAAAATTTGAGATTCTTCTTAGTTTTATGCGTGAATACTCTTCCAAATAATCAAGGCTAAAAAATTAGCCTTGATTTGTACTGTTAATTATATGATAAGTCCTTTTTGATAAAGGAACTAACAAAATAACAAATCCCTTTGCTTAAACAAGTCACTAGTTTAGTAGAGGGATTTGTCTTATGAACAAAAGTATAATTTTAATTAATCAATTAAAACTTTATCAAGCGAAACAAAATCATCGATTCTTCGATAGCTTGATTTGCTTTTGTCAGACCACGTCTCGTCTTGTCTTCTCTCAGAACTGTCTTCTCCTTAATCAAAAATATAGTCTTCTATCAATACATTCTGACCATCGCATATACTTTGATATTTTTGAGAACGTCAAAGCAATAGATAGAATTCATTTATTAGGAAGAACTACTTAATAATCAGACATATAGATATGACATTTACAGTAATGATACGGCCTACTTATATTTTTTCTTGAATTTATTAAAGTTTAAGTTGTTCAAGTTATATTTTATTGATAACTTTGCTAATATTAGTTATATGTAATAGAAATTGTGTATAATTAACACAATTCAAATGTGTTTAATTTTTGTTTTTTGGTAGAAAATATTTTTTTGCGCTATGTGTTCTACTGTGTTATATACTTATCTTGTTTTAGTTATATTGTTTGTTTATAAATTTATTTACTATAAATTAAGCTTTTACTATTATTAAAATATCATTTAAAAGAAGTTGCTAGTAAAGCCCGACAATCATTTGTGATTAGGGCATATTTTTAAAAATATTTTTTTGCGTACACTGTTCTAGTGTGTTATAGATTTATATTGTTTTGGTTATTATAAACTTTCAGTTAAAAATGGGAAAAAATAGGAAAATATCTCAAAGTAAAAAGTATAAATATATGCGAGTATGTTTGTTGTATTTCTTGATTTTTCCTGCAATAATTAGTTTTGGTCAATCACAAACAAAGAAGACAGAAACGGGAAAAAAAATCAGTCCTTATTTATTCGGATTATTTTTTGAAGATATCAACTACGCTGCTGATGGAGGATTATATGCCGAATTGATACAAAATCGCTCGTTTGAATACAGCCCAACTGACCGAACAGATTGGCACTCACTTTCTTTCTGGGAATACACTACTCCGGGGTATTCGTATGGCTCACTTAATGTTGAAACCAGTACTCCTGTGCATTCCAACAATCCACATTATGCGGTATTGAATATTGAGCATGTTGGAGAAGCAGGTGTTGGCGTAAAAAATCATGGGTTTGAAAATATCGTAATAAAACAAGGTGAAAAATATTCTTTTTCAATGTTTGCACGTCAGCTTTCATCAAACCCCATTGCTATTACAATTAGTCTGCAAACGCCAAAAGGGAAAGTAGTTGCCGAAAGTAAAATAAATATTAACACTAAAGATTGGAATAAATATACTGCTACGCTTACTGCTTCAGCGAGTAACGACAGTACTTCATTAGTTATTTTGGCTACTACAAAAGGAAAAATAGCCTTAGATGTTGTATCACTTTTTCCTGAGAAGACTTTCCTGAATCGTCAGAATGGGCTACGAGCAGACTTAGCTCAATTATTGGCAGATATGAAACCATCTTTCATTCGTTTTCCAGGGGGGTGTCTTGCTCATGGCGATGGACTAGGAAATATGTATCGTTGGAAAAATACGGTAGGTCCAATAGAACAACGTGTAGAACAAAAAAATATCTGGGGATATCATCAAACGGCAGGTTTGGGATATTATGAATATTTTCAGTTTTGCGAAGACATAGGTGCAAAACCACTTCCTGTATTGCCCGCAGCAGTTAGTTGTCAGAACTCAGGAGGTACTTGGCGTATTGGTGGGACAGGACAAAAAGCCTTGCCAATGGATGAAATGCAGGAGTATATTCAAGAAGTGCTAGATTTAATAGAATGGGCAAATGGCCCTGCAACATCTACGTGGGGAGCAAAGCGTGCGGCGGCTGGTCATCCACTACCATTTAATCTTGAATTTGTAGGAATAGGGAATGAAGATAAAATTACGCCAGAATTTGAGGCTCGCTTTAAAATGATTTATGATGCTGTAAGAGCGAAGCATCCAGAAATTACTGTTATTGGTACTTCTGGACCATTTTCTGACGGAGAAGATTTTGATAAGGGATGGCAAGTTGCTAGTAATAGCAATGTTCCGATGATTGATGAACATTATTATAAAGACCCAAAGTGGTTTCTTTCAAATATGAATCGCTATGATACTTATGACAGAAAAAAATCTGGCGTTTATTTAGGTGAATATGCCTCATGGGGAAATAAATTGTATAATGCTATTGCGGAAGCTGCTTATATGACTGGGCTAGAACGCAATGGGGATATCGTAAGAATGGCATCGTATGCTCCTTTGTTGGCGAAGAAAAATCATACTCAATGGAATACAGATATGATATTTTTTGATAACTCAAAAATCAGCCTTACTCCCAATTATCATGTTCAGAAGATGTTTACTACCAATCAGGGAGATTATTATTATGATAATGTTATTGCTCAAAATGTTAAAGATACTACTCTTGCAGCTTCATGTGTAAAAGATAGCAAAACGGGTGATATTATTTTAAAATTCGTCAACAATAGCAATGTAGCAAAAAGTATGAAAGTAAATCTTTCAACATTCAAAAACTATATGAGTAGCGCAGCGCAAATTGTGCTGTCTGGAAATGCCAATGCCGAAAATACGTTAGAGCATCCACAGAACATTGCACCTGTGTATTCAACAGTTACTGTAAATAAAGTTTTTGACTATGCTGCTCCGGCAATGTCTCTTACTGTAATTAGAATTAAGACTTCAGCAAAGAAAATTTAAATATGAATTCTTTCAGTATTGAACATCAGCATGATAAAATGAACACACACGTTTATACCAGTCCGTTATATACAATACCTGTTTTTTCTAAGACTAAAAGAAAACGTAATAACAAATAAAATGGAATTAAAACAATTACAAAATACAGCTTCGCAAGTGCGCCGTGATATTGTACGGATGGTACATGCTTGTCAATCGGGGCACCCTGGTGGTTCATTAGGATGTACTGATTTGGTCGTAGCACTTTATTTTCATGAAATGACAATTAATGAAGAAAAAGGAGCAGACGGATACTTGAAGTTTTCTCGTGCGGGACAAAATGAAGACTTATTCTTTTTATCTAACGGACATATTTCTCCATTATTCTATTCTGTCTTGGCTCACCGTGGATATTTCGCTCCCGCAGAATTGGCTACTTTCAGAAAAATAAACTCTCGTTTACAAGGACACCCAGCTACACATGAACATTTACCGGGTATTCGTATTGCTTCTGGCTCACTAGGACAAGGTTTGTCAGTAGCGGCTGGAGCAGCAAAAGCCAAGAGACTGAGAGGAGATGACCGTAATATATATGTATTGATGGGGGATGGCGAACAGCAAGAAGGACAAGTATGGGAAGCAGCGCAGTTTGCAGCACATTATCAACTCGACAACCTGATTGCTATCATTGACTGGAATAAACAGCAAATAGATGGGCCAACAGAGAAAGTAATGAGCAATAAAGATTTGAAAGCAAAATATGAAGCTTTCGGATGGGCCACGATTACGTTAGAAAATGGGAACGATATGCAATTAACATTAGATGCATTAGCCCAAGCCAAACAATTGAAAGGACAAGGAAAGCCAATTATGATTCTAATGAAATCAGAAATGGGATATGGCGTTGACTACATGATGGGTACGCATAAATGGCATGGTGCTGCTCCTAATGATGAACAGTTGAACACAGCATTATTACAGTTAGAGGAAACAATTGGTGATTACTAATAAATAATTTTAGAGATGAAAGAATACAGTTTCACAGAAAAAAAAGATACTCGTTCTGGATTTGGAGCAGGTATGGCAGAATTGGGCAAATCAAATCCAAAAGTTGTCGCACTTTGCGCAGATTTAGTGGCATCCTTAAAATTAGATGCATTCATTAAAGATAATCCTGAAAGATTTGTTCAATGTGGTATTGCAGAAGCAAATATGATTGGCGTATCGGCAGGGATGGCTATTGCAGGCTATATTCCTTATGCTACTACTTTTGCCAATTTTGGTTCGGGAAGAGTATATGATCAAATCAGACAGAGCGTTGCTTACTCAGGCAGTAATGTGAAAATTTGTGTGTCACACGCTGGATTAACATTAGGAGAGGATGGTGCAACACACCAGATTTTGGAAGATATTGCTATGATGAGAGCTATGCCAGGGATGACGGTAATCAATCCATGTGATTATAATCAAACAAAAGCAGCAACAATCGCAATCGCTGACTACGAAGGTCCTGTTTATCTTCGTTTCGGCAGACCCGTCGTTCCAGTATTTACAGACCCCGACCAAAAATTTGAAATAGGCAAGGCTTGGATGGTGAATGAAGGGAAAGATGTAAGCATTTTTGCTACTGGCCATTTAGTATGGGAAGCCATACAGGCTGGAGAAATATTGGCGAAAGAAGGCATCGATGCAGAAATCATCAATATACATACGATTAAACCATTGGACGAAGAAGCAATTTTGAATTCTGTAAAGAAAACAGGGTGTGCTGTCACTGCCGAAGAGCATCAATTGAATGGTGGATTAGGCGATGCGGTGTGTCAATTACTCAGCCGAAACCACATAGCACCTATTGAAATGATTGGTGTAGATAATTCTTTTGGTGAAAGTGGAACGCCTGCTCAATTGATGGAAAAATACGGATTGAATGCTCAGAGTATTGTAGATAAAGTACGCATTGCCATCAAAAGAAAAGAATTACTCGGTTCAAAATAGTTTGTAAAAAATAGTATCTGTTTTTATTTTGTCATAAAGCCACTCATATTTTGGGTGGCTTTTATTATGTAAAGCCTGTCATCAAAATGCAGAAATTATGAAAAGTTTATAGAGAGGAAATCGAGATAGTACTAAAATATCACGAGTATAATACATATTTTAATGACCTGTTGATTTTAATTACTTGGTGCTAATGCTGAAGATGATTTTTTTATAAATTAAATATCATCTTTAAAATAATCATTAGTTCAACTAAAAGTATTTTGAGGATTTATTCTACAAAACTATAGCACAAAAGTATTAATTTGTAGCGATTTTGTTAAGTAATACTTTTACATCAAAAAGTGTTTAAAAAGTTGCCAATTATTAGCTTTAAGAGACCTCTAGGCTACTAAAAACACACGATTTTTATCTCTAAAACACCTAAAATAATGAATTTTAGTTTATCCAGACAGTTCTCAATTCTTTTAAATTTTTTCTTTTAGAGGTACAATTTCCAAATATTTTTGACAAAAGCTTATTGCTACGTATACTATTTAGAAAATTATCGTGTGAAATTAACACTTTCTTACGATGCTGAACATTTGGTATAGATATTTAAAGATTTATGCTACTGTATTCTTATACTACTCTCTTACTTTGTACGAAAATATTATATTATTTATTAAATGAATCATATTTATCGTCGTATGAAGCAATTTGACTTATCTATTCCAATTACGCGAAAAAAGCTGTACTTAGTTGTATGGTGCATATCGCTTTTAATTGGTTTTTCGAGCTTTTCATTAAAAGCTCAAACAGTAAAAGGGACTATTAAGTCCGCTTCAGGAGAAGGAATACCTGGAGCAACCGTTAGTGTTAAGGGTACTACCCGTGGGGTTAGCGCGAGTAAAGATGGAACTTTTTCCATTGCTGCCACACCAAAGACAACTTTGGTTTTCAGCTCAGTTGGCTATAAAACACAGGAGGTTTTAGTAGGTAACCAAACAAGTATTAATGTAGTGTTAGAGGAATTTCAATCTGCATTAGATGAGGTAGTAGTTGTGGGTTATGGAAAACAAAAGAAAGAAGGTGTTGTAGCTTCAGTTACCCAAACAACGAATAAAGAATTAGAGCGTGCAGGTGGTGTTTCAAGTATTGGTGCAGCGTTAACAGGAAATGTACCAGGCTTAATCACGAATGCAAGTACTGGTCTTCCAGGTGCAGAAGATCCTCAGATTATCATTCGTGGTCGTAGCTCTTGGAATAACTCAGACCCACTCATTTTAGTGGATGGTGTAGAGCGTCCTATGAACAGCGTTGATATCAGTTCTGTTGAAACAGTTACTGTACTTAAGGATGCTTCAGCGACTGCCGTTTTCGGTTCTAGAGGTGCCAATGGTGTAATTTTAATTACTACCAAACGAGGTAAAATGGGAAAAGCATCAATCAGAGCTGTCGTAAATACCATTGTAAAAGCTCCGTCTAAATTACCGGAAAAGTATGATTCATATGATGCTTTAAGAATTAGAAATGAAGCAATTGAGTATGAACTTGCGACAAGACCAGAAGGGTGGAGAGATTACTTACCTCAACAAATTATTAATAAGTATCGTAATCCAGCAAATTTAGCGGAAGCAGAACGTTATCCAAATGTTAACTGGGAAGAAGCATTATTTAAACCTTATGCGATATCTAATAATGCTAATTTGAACATCAGCGGGGGTACAAATCTTGTGAAATATTTTACCAGTGCAGATTTTTTACAAGAAGCCGATTTATTTAAAATCTATGATAATAAAAGAGGGTACAAGCAAGGCTTTGGCTTCAATAGGCTGAATGTTCGTAGTAATTTAGATTTTCAATTAACGCCTACTACGCTTTTTAAAACCAACCTTTCGGGTTCTTATGGCGTTAGAAAAAGCCCATGGGGTTTCACAGGAAGTCAGTATGGCCCATGGATAGATGCGTATAATGCTGCTCCAGATTTATTCTTACCACAATATTCTGATGGTTCATGGGGCTTTTACTATCCAAACCAAGCTAAAGCAGAAAACTCTGCATTAAGTCTTGCAATTGGGGGTTTACAATATCAAACTACTGCCCGCATCACGACAGATTTTACGTTAGATCAAGATTTGGATATGTTAGTGAAGGGCTTGAGAGCTTCGGGTACTGTCTCGTTAGATAATACTTTTGTTGAATCAGATCGTGGTATTAATGACCTTTATAATGGTACTCAACGTAAATGGGTAAATCCTGAAACTGGTATTGAAACTTACCAATCGGCTGTTGATGGTATTACAGGTTTTGACTTTCAAGAGGGTATCAAGTGGGCTCCAGCAGCGGGGACTATCGGAGCTAGCCAGCGTCGTTTGTTTTACCAGTTACAGCTTAATTACAACAAAACGTTTGCAGGGTTACATAATGTGACTTTGATGGGTTTAACAAACCGAAACGTGTATGCTAGCGGTAGTACAATTCCTTCTTATAGAGAAGACTGGGTGTTTAGAACTACTTATACATTCAACAATAAATACACAGTAGAGTACAATGGTGCTTATAATGGTTCTGAACAATTTGCAAAAGACTATCGTTTTGCCTTTTTCTCTTCTGGGGGTGCTAACTGGGTAATATCGAACGAAAAATTCATGAATTCGGTGAAATTTATCAATTCTATGAAATTACGTATGTCTTACGGACAAACAGGGTTTGATAACCTAGGGGTAAGATGGCCGTATCTTGAGCAATGGACTTACGGCGGAACATCAAGATTGGGTGTAAGTGGTGAAGGAGCTGAACAAAGCCCATATACTTGGTATTCTCAATCAACAGTTGGTAACCCAACCGTACAGTGGGAACAATCAGAGAAATTCAATGTGGGTTTAGACTTTGAACTTTTCAGAGGTTTTGTGAAAGGTAAGGCTGACTTCTTTCAGGATAATAGAAGTAAAATTTTATTATCAGGAAGATCAGACGTACCAAGTTATTTTGGGGCATCTCCGCCAGTGGCAAACTTAGGTGCTGTTAAAGCAAGCGGTTATGAATTAGAACTTCATTTTAATAAAAATGTAGGGAAGTTCCGTTTGTGGGCAGACCTTAACATGACTCATACGCAAAACAAAATTATTGAACGTGCTACGCCAGAATTACTGCCAGATTATCAGAAACCAGAAGGTATGCAGATTGATCAAGCTTATTCATTCGTAAGCAAAGGCATGTATAATAGTTGGGATCAGTTGTATGGAAGTGCGATGCACAATGTAAACGACAACCAAAAATTATTGGGTAACTACTACTTGGTTGATTATAATGGAGACGGAGTTATTGACACGCAAGATAGAATTCCTTATGGACATACTGGCTGGCCACAAAATACCTACAACGCTACTTTAGGCTTTGATTGGAAAGGATTTTCAGCTTTTGTACAGTTCTATGCGGTGAATAATGCTACTCGTCAAGTGGTTTTCACAAGTTTAAGTTCACAAAGCCATACAGTTTATCAAGAAGGTGCATACTGGTCACCAACAAATACTAGCGGAACGCCTATTCCACGTTGGTTAACAACACCTTTCGGAGACTATAGAGGCACACAGTATATGTACGATGGCTCTTATGTAAGATTAAAAAATGCTGAAATAGCATACACTGTAAATCCTGAGCTTAGTAGAAAATTAGGACTTAGTAGTCTGCGAATCTACCTAAATGGTAATAACCTTATTGCTTGGAGCAAAATGCCAGATGATAGGGAGTCTAATTTTGCTGGAACTGGTTGGGCTTCACAAGGAGCTTATCCAACAGTAAAGAGATATAATTTAGGTTTAAACATTACTTTCTAATTAATTAATAAAAACATGAAAAAGAGAATAAAACTTTTGTGTGTAGCTGTAGTTTGTTCTATGACTTTTGGAGTTACTTCATGCTCAGATTTTTTGGATCGTGATCCTCAATCTCTTGTGTCTGAAAAAGATGCTTTTAAAAACTTTGTGAATTTTCAAGGATTTACCGAAGAACTCTATCATACTATTCCAGACTTTTCTAATGGTTACTGGACCAACTCTTTTAACTGGGGAGAGGATGAAATCCAATCTACAGCTCAAAACTTTCACTTTGGTGTAAAAATAGATAATGGTGATTTTTGGGGCTGGCAACGCAATTTTGACGGCTGGCAAGCTGGATGGATGGACCGTAACAGTAATTCAACCAACGATGACCGCTTTGCAAAATCACTCTGGGGGCTTGGATGGTATGGTATCCGCAAGGCTAATTTAGGTCTGGAAAATATAGACAAACTGACTGATGCCACACAAGAAGAAAAAGACTTAATTAAAGGTCAGCTATTGTTTTTTAGAGGTTGGTATCACTTTATGTTTATGCAGTATTTTGGAGGACTTCCATATATTGACAAAGTATTACCTGGAGATCAGAAGCTAACCTTACCTCGTCTTAAATACAGCGAATGTGCCGATAAAGCAGCTGCGGATTTCAGAGCAGCGGCCAACTTATTACCAACTAACTGGGACAACACAACGGCAGGTAAGAGGACATTGGGTAAAAACACATTGCGTATCAACAAGATTATGGCACTTGGCTATTTGGGGAAAAATTATCTTTGGGCTGGTAGTCCATTGATGAATTCGGTCTCAGGCGGCGGTACTACTTATAATGCTGAATATTGCAAAAAGGCAGCAGATGCATTTGCTGAACTACTTAATTTATGTGAGAGTGGAGAAGCTCCTTACCGCTTACTTCCTTTCGCACAATATTATACTAACTTCTATACGACTGGTCAGAACTGGCAAATGCCGGGTGGAACTGAAGCTATTTTCAGAGGGCCATACTATGGTGCGAATAATTCAAACTGGGGAACGAGTAAACAATATAGCCCGCAGATTATCAGTGAAGGTGATGTGAAATTTTTGCCAACAGCCAATTATGTTGACAACTACGGAATGGCTAATGGATTGCCTATTAAGGATATTACAAAAGCTGACACAGAGTCTGGTTATAATCCTGAATATCCTTGGAAAGGAAGAGACCCACGTTTTTACAATGATATTATTTTCGATGGTGTGAGAATGGTAGCAGGGAGTATTCCAAATGCTGCTGAAGTGAACAACCGTTATGCCAATTTACATACTGGAGGTTCTTATCGTGATATTTCAACAGGTAGTCGCACAGGATATTTACTCTTTAAGTTTGTTCCAAGAACAGCCAATAAGTATGACCAAGGCTATGGTTATGATAAAAGTCTTAACATTCACTTGCCATATATGCGTTTGGCAGATATTTATCTGATGTACGCTGAAGCTGCTGCACAGGGCTATGGCTCGGCTATGGGTAAAGCAGGAAGTTATTCTAAAACTTCTGTAGATGCTATCAACGTCATTAGAGATAGAGCAGGAGTAGGTCATGTAGATGCCAAATTCTTAGGTTCTCTGGATGTGTATATGGAAGAATTAAGACGTGAACGTGCTGTAGAACTTTCTTTTGAAGGTCATCGCTTCAATGACCTCCGTCGTTGGTTGATGATTGCTAAAAATCCTTATACGCTTAAAAAATCAATTGAATTTGATAGAGCAGCTACATTGGATCCAGCGAAAGACCCTAAAGACAATAGAGTGTTGAACATCAGAGAGTCTGTCATATTAGAGCGCAAGTTCACAGATAAGCATAATTGGTTGCCATTAAAAGTTAATGACGTGAATTTGTATCTAGAATTTGCTCAAAATCCTGGCTGGTAAATCATATAATGAGATAATCAATAGATAAACGAACAAGAAATGAAGTTTATAAAAATAATTATGGTTTTATGTGCATTACTGGCTTTTTCAAAAGCTACGATAATGGCGCAGAATTCCTCGACGATTAAAATTAAAGCCACCGTTGTTGGCTCGAATAAACAGCCCGTTATTGGCGCTATTGTAAGTAGCTCCGAAGAAATCGGGAAAGCTGTTACCACAGATGCTTTGGGTACTTTTAGTATTGAAATTCCTAAAAATGAGGTATTATCAATTGCTGCGAAAGGTTTCAAAACCAAATACATCACTGCTAATCAACAAATCAGTGAAATCGTTATCGCACCCGATGACAACCAAGAACAAGTAGGTCTTCCTTTCCGTAATGTTGATAAACAAGATTTGCTGGGTGGTGTATCTTCTGTGAATGTAAAGGAGCTTCTTAAGAAGAATTACTTCACTTACCCACTAGATGGAATGGAATCTTTAGTTCCAGGGTTTAATGGAAACAGTAATTGGGGAATGGGAAGTTATCTGTTCATGATTGATGGGGTTCCTCGTGAGACAGGGAACGTAATGCCGACTGAGATAGAGCAAATCGTATTTTTGAAAGGAGCTAACGCTGTTGCACTATACGGTAGCCGTGGTGCTAAAGGTGTAGTGAATGTAATTACAAAAAGAGGCGTAGCAGGTCAAAGTAGATTTGACCTCAGAATTAATAGTGGTGTAAATGTTCCTAAAGCTTTTCCACGTTACTTAGGTTCAGCGGAATATATGACTTTATATAATGAAGCACGTAGAAATGATGGATTAACGAATTTGTATTCTGAATCTGATATTTACAACTATGCCTCAGGAATCAATAAATATCGTTATCCGAATATAGATTTTTACTCATCAGAGTACCTCAAAAGTAGTTATGGTAGTTATGACGCCACTGCCGAAATTTCAGGTGGAAATGAAAGAGTTAAATACTATACAAATTTAGGATTTGCAACATCTGGTTCACTGTTGAACTTTGGAGAAGCAAAAACCAACAATAATTCAGACCGTCTTAATTTCCGTGGAAATATCGATGTAAACTTGAATGAGTTTATAAGTCTGAATGCTGATGCTACTGCTATTTTTTATACTGGTCGTGGTGTCAATGCGAACTTTTGGAGTAGTGCAACAACGGTTCGTCCAAATCGTTTTGCACCACTTATTCCCCTTAGTATGATTGAACAAGAAGATGCAGCTTCACAGGTGTTAATTAAAAACAGTAATAATATTATCGATGGACAATATTTACTTGGAGGTACTCAATTAGACCAAACGAATCCAATCGCTACCATTTATTCTGGAGGTAGTAATCAATTTGCTAATCGTCAATTTCAGTTTAATACAGGGATTAAAGCAGACCTTAGAAATGTGCTGAAAGGCTTGAGTTTCAAATCTAGTTTTGCTGTTGATTATGCTACTGAATATACGTTGGCTTATAATTATTCTTATGCTACATATGCTCCTACTTGGAATAAGTATAGCGGAACCGACTTAATTAGTAGTCTTACAGTGTATGGCCAAGATGCAAAATCTGGAACTCAGAATGTATCAGGAAATAGATATCGTCAAACGATTGCATTTTCAGGACAGTTAAATTATGATAGAACTTTTAACGAAGACCATAATTTATCAGCTATTTTATTAGCTAATGGGTTTCAACAATCAGAATCTGCGATTTACCACAAGACAAGTAATGCGAATTTAGGTTTTTTAGCAAGCTATAATTACAAGCATAAATACTACATGGATTTTAGTGCTGCTTATATTCATTCTGCAAAACTTCCTCCAAGTAATCGTCAAGCATTTTCTCCGTCACTTACTTTAGGCTGGAGATTAAGTCAAGAAGAGTTTCTTAAAAATTCAGATATCGTAGACGATTTGAAGTTGACAGCTTCTGCTAGTATTTTACATACAGATCTTGATATTCCAAATTACTATTTATATCAAGGTGTTTACACTGGTGCTGGTTCGTGGTATGGTTGGAAAGATGGTACGGGTATTCAAGCTACTGAATCAAGAAGAGGTGATAACCCTAACATGAAGTTTCCTAAAAGAGAAGAACTTAGTGTAGGATTCGAAGGTTCGTTTTTCAAAAGATTATTAACATTAAACGGAACATTCTTTGTTAATACCATCTCGGGAAATATCATTCAAGCATCTGTTTTATTCCCAAGTTATTTCACGACTGGCTTTCCAGTATCTTCATTTATTCCTTATGTAAATTATAATGAAGACAAACGTGTTGGCTTTGACTTCGGTGCTAGTTTGAATAAAAGATATGGTGAAGTAAATTGGACTTTGGGCGTGAATGGTACATACTACCAAACTACTGCTACTAAAAGAGCTGAATTATACGAAGATGCTTACCAAAACCGTCAAGGAAAACCGCTTGATGCTACGTGGGGCTTACAAAGTTTGGGATTTTTCCAAGATCAAAACGATATAGCAAACTCTCCAACACAAACATATGGACAAGTAAAGCCAGGCGATATTAAATACAAAGATCAAAACGGTGATGGTATTATTAATAGCCGAGACGAAGTCTCTTTAGGAAAAGGTGGTTGGTTTGGTGCTCCGCTTACTTTAGGTATCAACCTTACTGCTCAGTGGAAAAAGCTTACTTTCTTCGCAATGGGTGTTGGTCGTTTTGGGGCTAATGGAATGCGTAATAGCTCTTATTTCTGGGTTGATGGTGAAGATAAGTACTCTGCAGTAGTGAGAGATAGATGGACGGAAGCAACAAAACTAACAGCCACCTATCCAAGACTTACCACTTTGACAAGTGATAATAACTATCGCCCATCGGACTTCTGGATTTATAAAACGAATCGTTTTGACTTGAGTAAAGTACAGGTAACCTATGATTTGACGGATGTATTAAAGATGAAATCTTTTGTACGTGAACTTGGATTATATGTCACTGGCTTTAACCTGCTAACTGTGTCAGACAATCGTGAAATCATGGAACTTAGTGTGGGAAGTGCACCACAAACACGTTTGTTCAATTTAGGTGTAAAAGCCCTTTTCTAAGTTTTTGAAAATATCATATTTTGAATATTATACTATGTTTTATATGAATAAAGGAATATTAAAACTACTGGTTTGCGCTGCTGTATTGCTGACCGGATGTGAAGACCTAATAGAACCTGCTATAGAGAATAACAGGCAGTTAGACCCTAGTGCTTATTTACCAAGCGACTCAAGATTTCCATTCGGTATATTGCTGAATGGCTATAATAGAATTCCGACGAACTCGTGGTCTTTTAATGATGTGGCAACTGATGATGCTGTAAGTAATGACCAAGACAATGGCTATCTAAAAATGGCAACGGGGCAATGGACGGCAAACAATAATCCCACCAACCAATGGACAAATTGTTTTGCAGGCATTCAATACCTAAATATTATGCTTGGAGAAGTAAACAAGGTTCAATGGGTGGCTGACCCTGTTGCTAACAGATTGTTTTCTACTAGAATTAAAGGAGAAGCTTATGGGCTTAGAGCCTTATTGATGTACCATCTTTTGCTAACACACGCTGGTAAAGGAGTAAGCGGAGCAATGCTTGGAGTACCTATATTACTTAAGCCACAGACTACTTCTGATAATTATAATCTTCCAAGAGCTTCTTTTGATGATTGTATGAAACAAATTTATCAAGATTTAGATAGTGCAGATGTCAAGCTTCCTTTAGACTATCAGAATTTTTCATTGGGACAGGAATCTCTGATACCAGCAAAGTATGGTCAGGTAACGATTGAGCAATATAACCGTGCATTCGGGGTTACTTTCAGTGGTTTATTTACTGGTCGTATTGCTAAAGCAGTAAGAGCACAAGCTGCATTACTGGCAGCCAGCCCATCATTTAATAATGGCAATACAAGTAAGTGGGTAGATGCCGCCAACTATGCCGCCAATGTATTGAATGCTAATGGAGGGTTGAATGCTATAACAAGTAATGTAGCAAGTGGTCTTACTTGGTACACTAATACTACGGAGATTGCTAATCTTAAGGATGGCGCTAACCCTCCTGAAATATTGTGGAGAAATAACTGGGGTGAAAATAGAGATTTAGAACAAGCTAATTTTCCTCCAACATTATTTGGTAACGGACGTATCAATCCGTCTCAGAACCTTGTAGATGCTTTCCCAATGCTGAATGGGTATCCGATTACTGATGCTAACAGTGGCTATAATCCTGCTGACCCATATACTAACCGTGACCCCCGCTTGAAAATGTTTGTGCTTGTGAACGGTGCAACCGCTGGTGTAAATAATACGGCTATTAATACTACTGCTAATGGTACTACCAACGATGCGCTTAATAAAGTGGCTACTTCGACAAGAACGGGTTATTATTTGCGAAAATTGTTACGTCAAGATGTAAACCTTAACCCTACATCTGCCACAAATCAGCGTCATTACAAACCGCATATTCGTTATACCGAAATTGCGTTGGCTTATGCAGAAGCAGCTAACGAGGCTTGGGGACCTACGGGTACGGGTACAAATGCTTATTCAGCTTATGATATCATCAGAGCTATCCGTAGAAGAGCTGGTATTGGTACAACCAACAACGATGCTTATCTGGAAAGTGCAAAAGGTAATAAGGAAACGATGCGTACTTTGATTCGTAATGAACGTCGCTTAGAACTTTGTTTTGAAGGATTTAGATTCTGGGATTTACGTCGTTGGAATGCAGGACTTACAGAACCAGCAAAAGGTGTGAGTATCCAAAATGGTGTTTACACTTTAATCCCAGTTGTACAAGACAGAGTATTCAAGAGTTATATGAAATACGGCCCAATTCCTTATTCAGAAATACTGAAGTTCCCTGCACTTGAACAAAATGAAGGATGGAATTAATAATCAGCTATAATTTTATTATTGACAAAATTTAATATTTATGAAGAAATTAGTTTTAATGTCGGTACTAATCCTAATCGGACTTGCTTCCTGCAATACGGAAAATGAGTTCCCGGATTACAAATACCAAACTGTATATTTCGCTTATCAGTATCCTGTAAGAACAATTACTTTAGGAGAGGATACGTACGTGAATACTGATTTGGATAATCAACATAAATGCCAGATTTATGCTTCAACTGGTGGAGTTTATGAGAGTAGAAAAGATGTATCTATAAAAATAGCCGTTGATAATTCACTCCTAAAAAACGGTTTACTATTTGGAACAGGAAAAGACGAGGTGCTTCCTATGCCTACTAATTACTACTCGTTAGGCTCAGATAAGATTATTATTCCTAAAGGAACATTGGCAGGTGGAGTAGACGTACAATTGACAGATGCATTTTTTGCAGATCCAAAATCAATCAAAAATACCTATGTTATTCCTTTAACGATGACTAGCGTAACTAATGCCGATTCAATACTTTATGGCAAACACTTTATTTTGTATGCTATTAAATATGTGAATACTTGGCATGGAAACTATCTTAGACGTGGAAAGGACGTTGTTACAGGCACTTTGAATAAAACGATTGTTCGCCATGCACAATACGTAGAGCAAGATGAAGTTAACAAACTTTCTACCAAATCTTTAAGCGAGCTAGAGTTCCCTGTAGTCTTTAAAGATAAAGATGGTAAGAATGTTAATATAACATTATCACTAAAATTTGAAAGCGACAAGTGTACAATTTCTTCATTAACGAGTGGTTATACTGCAACTGGTAGTGGCACATTTGTGAAAAAAGGGGAGAAAAACAGTTGGGGGAATAAGGACAGAGATGCATTATACCTAAAGTATGATGTGAATCTGGCAGGAATGAATATATCTACAACAGATACCCTCGTTATGCGTGATCGTACAGTAACAATGGAAACCTTTTCGCCAGTGACAAAATAATAATTTGTCTAACTAGAACAGTTATTTTATGAATAAATTATATAAAGTAGTACTAGGTCTGACCACATTGATGGTGACTTCTTGTACCAAATATGAGGCGCTAGAGTTTAGCGTCATCAAACCTGAAAGCGCTACTGCTCAGGAAGATATTGATGCTTATCCTGCATTAAAATCTTATATCAATCGCACTACATACCCCAATTTTAAGTTTGGGGTTGCTCTTTCCTTGTCTGACTATGTTAACAAGGGCGTAATGTACAGACTTGCCAATAAAAACTTCGATGAAATAGTTTTAGGCTATGAAATGAAGCATGGTGCAGTAGTACAAGCCGATGGTAGCTTAGCACTGGATAACGTCAGTAAATTATTAGCAACAGCCAAAGATGGTGGTATTGCTGTGTATGGCCATACTTTATGTTGGCATGCCAATCAAAATGCTAATTACCTCAAAGGGGTGATTGCTCCGTTGACAGTTACGGCGCCTTCTTTCCCTAATGACCTGAATACTTCCGCTCTGCAAAGCGGAGTACTTTCGGGTTGGAATGCAACAAACAATGGTGCAGGTATTTCGGTAGCGAATAATACTGGAATGGGTACTGGAACAAAAGCCATAAAACTGACTGCTACCGCTGGTTCTTCGTCAGCGACGGCTTTACAATTGGTAAGTCCTAGTATTAATGTTGTAGCTGGACACAAATATGAAATAGTATGCTACATTAAATCGGATGTGGCAGGAGAAGGTAGAATTTCTTTTGAGGGTTTAACAAATAATACGCCTCAAGTAGATTGGATGAAAACTGGAAAAGCATCAGCTACTTTTACGACTGGTATTTCTTGGAAAGAAGTAAGATTTCAAGTAAGTGATTTTACGGGAACATCTATCAAGCTTAACTTTGACTTAGGGTACAAACCTAATGTAAACTATTACATAGATGTAAACAACCTGTATGTATATGATACACAAGGAACAGCGGTTGTTACTAATCTTGTAGCCAATGGTGATTTTGAGACAGGTTCAGGTTGGGGAGGTTATGGTGGTAATTCATCGAGAGGTATTACTGCTGATGGACTCGGATATAATAATAAAGGGAAGGCATTTTATGTAACAATGCCTGCAAAGACGGCAAACTATTGGGATGCCCAGACTGCACTTGATTTAGGTAAAAACCTTAATAATGGTGAATCATATAATTTATCATTTTGGGTAAAAGGAACTGCAGAAGGAATCATTAGGCCCGAACTTCAAAGCCCAAGCTACGCCTCGAATGGTTTCGGTCAAATAGCTGTAACGAAAGAATGGAAATTAGTTGATGTTTCCACTACAGCAACTGCCGCGGATAGAAATAAACTTGTATTTAGCTATGGTGAATTTGCAGGAACTGTATACATTGATAATGTAGTGCTGAAAAGCTCAAAAGCAACTGGAGGAGCAATCACAATTGCTGAAAAAACAGCTGAGGAGAAAAGTATTCTTGTAGGTGGCGCATTAGATAAATGGATGTCGGGTATGTTGGCAGTAAGTAAGCCTTATGTAAAAGCATGGGATGTAGTAAACGAACCAATGGACGATGGAAAACCTTATGAACTTAAAACAGGAGTAGGCAAAACTTTAGCCACTGATGAATTTTATTGGCAAGATTATTTGGGCAAAGATTATGCTGTAACAGCTTTTCAGTTAGCTAGAAAATACGGGAATGCTAGTGACATACTTTTCATCAATGATTATAATTTGGAATATAATCTGGATAAATGTCGTGGATTAATCGCTTATGTAAGCTATATCGAAGGAAAAGGTGCAAAGGTTGATGGTATTGGTACTCAAATGCACATTGATATCAAGTCGGACAAAACCAAGATTGCCGATATGTTTAAGCTATTAGCTGCTACAGGGAAAGTGATAAAAATTTCAGAATTGGATATTGGCTTAGGTAGTGTGAAAACAGCTAATGCAACTCAGGCACAATATCAGGCACAGGCTGAAATGTATAAATATGTTATCGACAAATATTTTGAGCTTATACCTGCCGCACAGAGATACGGTATCACGTTGTGGAGTCCACTAGACAGCCCTGCCAATTCAAGCTGGAGAGCAGATGAGCCGATTGGTCTATGGACAAAAGATTATGTAAGAAAAGTAGCTTATTCTTACGTAGCTGAATCTATCAAAGCAAATATGAAATAATAAGGAGAAGTGTTTATCCTTTAAAAATAAACCACTATTTACTATATAACCCTATCCATTAATATATAACTACCCGTTTCGTTTATAATCCCTAGCAATTTGTTAGGGATTATTTCAATAAATGGGTATGAGTAATTTACCTAACCACTATTTTTAAAATCAAGAAATATTAGCTTATTTGTTAAATGCAACAATAAACGCTTACCTTAATTCGTCTGTTTGTTTCACATGCTGATTATAACAAAATTTTGAACTAAGAGTAAGATTTATGAATAATTAGCTTTTGTAAATACTACTAACAGTAGCAACAGATAGGGCCTAAAATAAAATTATGTTAAATTGGGCAATGACTATAATGAAAACATCCAACCGATGGTTGATGTGTTAAAGACTGTAAAAATGAAGAAATGTTACTTTTTATTAATTTTTATTTTTGTTGCTCACTGGATTCACGGGCAACAGAAAGAATATAAATTTATTAATTTCAGTAGCAGAAATGGGCTCACCTCCAATTCCATTAATGCCATTGTAAAAGACAAGAATGGCTTTATGTGGTTTGGGACTGAAGATGGACTCAATAGGTTTGATGGTCAAAATTTTACTGAATATCGCCATAAAGAAAACGATAGTACAAGTATCGGAAGTGGCCCAATAACAGCCATGACTCAGGATAAAGCTGGTAACATTTGGGTGGCGACTAATCTGACTTTGTCTATTTATAATCTGAATTTGAATTCATTTACTA
This sequence comes from Arcicella sp. BE140, assembly GCF_031456255.1. Taxonomy (NCBI): domain Bacteria; kingdom Pseudomonadati; phylum Bacteroidota; class Cytophagia; order Cytophagales; family Flectobacillaceae; genus Arcicella; species Arcicella sp. BE140. Next base: position 179,252 of record NZ_JAVDUE010000006.1, read on the forward strand.
ATTACGATTTTAGTACGCTAGGCTGGATTATATCATTATGTGCTGACCATTCGGGCAAAATTTGGGTTGGAACTTATTCTGGTTTATTTGTGCTAGATCCAGTCTCGAAAAAAACTAATGTCTTTAAAGCAGACCCTTCAAACACCACAAAATTAAATTCAAATATGATTCGCTCACTATTTGAAGATAGTCATAACAACATTTGGGTTGGTACCGACGAAGGTTTACATGTTTATGACAGAAAGAGCGAACGATTTACAAGGTTTTTACACAACCCGAATAATCCAGCAAGTATTTCATGGAACAATATAAAGAGCATCACGGCTGACAAGTATGGTAAACTTTGGATTGGTACTGAAGAAGGGGGAATAAATGTAATGGACACAAAAAAGGGTACGTTTCGCAATTACAAACATGATTCAAACAACCCTAATTCTCTTTCCAATAATCATATAATTAAGGTAGTATTTGATAAAGACGGGCAGCTTTGGGTAGGTACAGAAATAGGCATCGACATATTTAATCCGCAAACAGAGAAGGCAATCAGTGTCAAAAGTTCGATTGTAGAGCAAGATGGCTTTACGCCTAGTACTTCTGGACGATCAATTAGGGATATTTACATTGATAATAATGGTGTATATTGGATAGGTGTTCATCAAGGTGGCGTAAATAAATATGATACGAATCTGGCGTTCTTTAACTATAAAAAATTCAATCCCTTTGATCCTAACGGATTGACGGGCAGTTCAATAATGGCCTTTTCCGAAAGTCCTTCTGGAGATATCTTTATTGGAACAGAAGGTGCAGGGCTGAATGTATTTAACAGAAAAACAGGGCTAATAAGACGTTATGATTTAAAAGATAAAAAGGCAAATAGAGCATCTATTATCGCTTTACAATCTGTTGGTAATACGCTTTGGGTAGGAACATATCAAGTTGGTTTATATACCATAAATATGGCAACGGGTGCTTCTAGGTATTTTCACCTTCCAAAAAGCAACACGGATGATGTAAACATACCTATCAACTGCATAAAAGCAGATAAAAATGGGAAAATTTGGCTAGGTACAAATGGCAATGGGGTTTATTTATACGACCCACAGCGGGATGTAATGGAATCATCTGATAAAGTTTTTCAATTAGCATCTGCTCAGAAATTCCCTTTGAATGGTTTTATTACCACTATTGAGCAAGATAAAATGGGGAATATCTGGATTGGCTCAAACGGTTCAGGAATAGCTGTTTATTATCCAAGTGAGAAACGGTTTCAGGTATTAAACCACGATAGGAATGGACTCCCGATAGACAAAGTCCAGAGTATTTACTGTGACCGTTCTGGCAAAATATGGGTTGGTGCATGGGGAGGTGGGCTTTGTTTATATAAGCCTCAAACAAAAACATTTGAACGCTTTGATGAAAGAAATTCTTTGTCAAATGATGTTGTTTACAAAATTTTGGAAGATGAAAAAGGCAAAATATGGATAAGTACTAATAAGGGCATCAGTTCATTTGACCCTGACAAGAAGGTATTTAGAAATTTCACACATTATAATGGCGTTCAGCAGAGCAACTTTAATATTGGGGCTGGTTTGAAAACTTCAGACGGACAATTGTTTTTTGGTGGACTGGCAGGCTTTAACTACTTCAATCCTGCTAGTATTTTCCAGAAAAAGAATATTCCTACGCTGGTAATTACTAGTTTGAAGATTAATAACAAACAAATAAATCCTGGTGAAAATGCCGAAATAACTGAACACATCTCGACAGCAAAAGAAATGGTGTTGAGTTATAAACAGAATTTTTCTTTAGACTTTATCGCCCTCAATTACACAGCTCCACATGAAAATAGGTATTCTTATAAATTAGAAGGATTCGACAAAGAGTGGAACCAAGTAGGAACGGCCAATACGGCTGTTTATACTAACCTTGACCCAGGGAAATATATCTTCAGACTAAAAGCATATAGTGAGGATGGCTCATGGCAGACACCCGAAAAAGTTATTGATATTATTGTGAAGCCTCCGTTTTGGCGGACGTATTATGCCTATTTTTTCTATTGTATCATGGTTTCAGGAGCCATTTGGGCTATCAGAAAACGTTCTATTGAAAAATTCAAGAATAAGTTTGCCAGAGAACAGGAACGTTTGGAGGTAAAACATATGATTGAAAAGGAACGACACGAAGCAGAGAAAAAAATAGAGTTAGAGCAAATTAAGATTAAATTCCTGACGAACCTGAGCCATGAGTTAAAAACACCTTTGACACTTGTCTTGAATCCGATAGAGAACTTGATGTTTCAAGAGAAAAGTACAGAAAAGCTGGAAATGCTTAATTTGATAGGTCGCAATGCCAAAAGACTTTTGAATTTGGTAAACCAATTGCTTGATTTTAGAAAAATTGAAGACAATGAATTGACGCTGCACGCAACAGATGGCGATTTGATTACATTCGCGCAGGAAATTGTAGATTCTTTCAAATATATAGCTGTAAGGAAAAATATCTCTCTACATTTTGTAAGTTCATATAGTAACTACCATACTAGTTTTGATAAGGATAAATTAGAACGAGTGCTAATCAACTTGTTTTCTAATGCTATAAAATTCACCAATGAAGGCGGAAGTGTTAGCCTTCAAATTGCAGGCGATGGCGAAACAGGTATCAGGTTGATTCTACGTGATACTGGCATCGGATTGCCAAAAGAAATGACCGACAAGATTTTTGAAAGATTTTTCCAAGTAAATAACAGCGCTGACATATTAAATCAGGGAAGTGGAATAGGTCTTTCAATCGCTCAAGAGTTTATCAAACTTCACGGTGGAACCATTAAAGTAGAAAGTGAGGAAGATATAGGAAGTGCTTTTACTATATCTCTGCCACTTTTGCCAATTACTTTTCAGCAATCTACCTCTCCAATCGTTTCAAATGAAACCTCTGATTTGATTGGTGGGTTTGCTAAAAATGAGCCTCCTAAAATTGATATGCCTGTTGTATTGATTGTGGATGATGATGACGATTTAAGAGCTTATTTGGTTGAAAGTCTGAAAACAAAATATAAAATAATAGAAGCCGCCGATGGTATAAAGGGTTGGCAAAAGGCCTTGTCATGCCATCCTCAGGTAATAGTCAGCGATGTAAATATGCCAAGAATGGATGGTGTAGAGATGGTACGCAAAATTAAAAGTGATAATCGTACCAAGCATATTCCTGTTATTATGTTGACTGTTTTATCTGATGAAATAGACCAAATGAAAGGATTGGAATCAGGGGCAAGTGATTACTTGTCGAAACCATTCAATTTTCATTTGCTCAACATTAAAATAGAAAACTTGCTTAGTTTGAATAGTTTATTGAAAAATACATACAGTAAGCATATTCAATTGGAGACCCCTGAAGCTGAGTTTGTCTCAGAAGACGAAAAGTTTTTGTTGAAGTTTTCACGTTATGTGGAAGAACATATCGAAAACCCCAATTTATCAGTAGAAGAATTGAGCAAAGCCATGTTCGTTAGTCGAGGAACACTTTACAGCAAAGTTTTAAGCCTTACTGGTGAGACTCCAGTGGAATATGTAAGGTCGCAAAAATTGAAGAAAGCAATTACGCTTTTGCAAAAGAATGATATAAAAATATCCCAAATAGCATACTCTGTGGGCTTTTCAAATCCAAATTATTTTGCTAGAGCTTTTAAAGCAAAATACAACATATCGCCATCTGAATACGTGATGCTTAATAAAAATGTTGCATTAGTTGATTCAGAATAATTAGTTAAAAGAGGTCAATCATATAAAAACGTTTAGTATATACGATTGGCCTCTTTTTTTCTCTGTTTAAATTTGCTCAAAATCTTATATAAACAGCCAATATTTTGGTTTTATAATTATTAAGTTAAATAAAATATTTACCATACTGTCTGTGATACTATTCCTATATAGATAAATTTAAGATTCTAATTATCATTTATGTCGTTATTAATAGTTTTATTAGATGATTTTACTGGAAATATATCAATAAAGTAACCTATTTGAAGAAAATCTCGACCTGTTTCATCATCAATCTTATAATCAAATTGGTGTAAATAGCCGATTTGTATTGTTGAGGCTTTTGTAGGTTTGTAATTGATAGAAAATAACATCCTGTTTCTTTCAAAATATGGTTCGTTATCGGTAAAAAAGATTTCATTGCTTAAATTAATCTGTAGAGGGCTGTATTCACTTCTTTGTTTGCCTAGAGGATATAACAATCCGAGCCTATATCGAAATCGATTTCGATAACCATTACTTGTAAATCTTAATTCAGTTCTATATCGTTGCTCAATCCTAATTTTATTAATGGATTGATATAGAATAACCTATGGCCAAATTCTAAATTCATCATTATTTTTAGGTAAAACAAAATCTCCCCCTTCTCTATAGGTTTGATAACTACCTGTTCCAATGGTTAATACAACGTTTTTAGAAAACTTATAATTAATACCTCCTTTGTACTCATAGTAGTGAAAATTAGTGAAAAATTTTAGTGAACGAATTTGTCCTTCGCCCCAAACACTCCATTTTTCATTGAGATTGTATTTTACATTCAATATACTCCAAGTCCCTAAATCAAATGCTTGAGCCTGAGAATTATTTATCAATAAATAAAATGTAAGCAATATTAAATATAATGTCCTCATCTATTCATCTTTTAATCATAATTGTTAACTGATGGGTGTAATTATGCTACATTTCTTTCTCAAACTTTCAATATTGATATCAATATGTTGCCTGTGATACTTTACTAATTTCAGTAATATATGATAAAGTGTACTTCTTTCAGCTATATCCAAAATAGACGTCAATTCTATCGAAACCATCTTCATTTGAGAAAAAGCTTTAGAAAGTTTTTTTTTGCCTGTATCTGTTAAATTGATTTGTTTACTTCGTTTGTCTGATTGGTTTGACTCTTCAGAAATAAGGTTTGCTTTAATAAGCCTTTTTATTATTTCAAGCCCTGTTGACTTCTCATAAACCATTATATCTATTAACTCAGACTTAGTACAGCTTTTCAAACTTAACAACCTCGACAAAAATGAAAACTCCTCCAAACTAAGATTCGTAGAGTACCCTAATACTAGTTTAGAATACATCTTGGCATAACGATGTAATAAACTATTAAGCATTTCTATATTATTTTCAACATCGGTTTTATCGTGTAACTTATCAAAAGAAATACTATCTCTATTATTATCAATGATAAGCCAAATTAGAAAGGCATCTAAACTTTTACTCGTTTCTTCGTTATCGTAGTACTTTTCAACTTTTGTTATTAATAATTTTAAAAGTTCAAATTTTTCCATTTTGTGTGGTATTTAATATGATACTTGATAATTTCAGAGGAGTAACACGTCTTTTAATGATGAAGCTGTTTAAACTTTCCCTTTCGGGTTAAACTAAGTCTTTTAGAATAGCTTGTTCCAAAATTTACTCAACGTAGCGATGCTATGCTTCGCAAATTTTGAAAAAATCAATTCAAAAATACAATACTTTCACCTCAGAAACTGAAAGTTTAAACAGCTTCGATATATATTTAGAAATACTCAACAATTGCTAGATAAATGGGCATTCCGAAAGTGATGTTGAATGGAAAAGTTATTGCCAAAGCCATCGGTAAAAATAAACCTGGATTTGCTTTTGGTACTGCTATTTTCATGGCAGCGGGTACGGCAATATAAGATGCACTTGCCGCCAAAATAGCAAAGATGAATCTATTGCCTACTTCGTGCGTAATAAAACCACTGGCAATAGCTACCCAACAACCATTAAAAAGAGGTATCAGCACTGCAAACAGTATTGTAAACCAACCCGATTGATAAAAATTATTGATTTTCTTACCGCTAATAATTCCCATGTCTAAAAGAAAAATCGCTAAAAACCCTTTGAATATATCCGTGGTAAAAGGTTTTATACCTTGTGCTTGTTGCTCACTTGCCAACAAACCGATAATTAAACTTCCAATAATCAAGAGTACACTTCCATTGGTTAAAGAGTGTTTTATCACTGTTTTTAAACTTTGTGGTGTATCACTTTTACTGCCGAAAATACGTATCAAAACCACACCGACAATAATTGCAGGTGCTTCCATCACCGACATTACAGCAACCATATAGCCATTCATCGTGAGTTTTTGCATTTCCAAAAACGACACTGCCGTTACAAAAGTTACAGCACTTACCGAGCCGTATGCCGCACAAATTGCTCCTGCATTTTCAATACTTAGCTTCTTTTTCAAGATAAAGAAACTATAAAATGGAATAATACATGCCAATAAAACACCAAAAAGTAAAGCCCAAATAATCTCAAGATTAAATGGACTATGAGCCAACTCTTGCCCACCCTTAAAACCAATAGAAAACAAGAGATATAGCGAAATGAATTTAGAAGAATTTGGCGGAATTTCTAAATCACTCTTGAGTTGTACAGCAATGATGCCCAACACAAAAAACAGCAGTGCTGGATTGGTTAAATTTTCAATTAGTAATTGTAAGTTCATATTGTAAGGATTTAAGAATTATGCTTTTATATATTTATTTGAATCTCGCTCTTTCTAAGCGATCGTTTATACTTCGTCCAATGCCGATATTAGGTAGTTTTTCTATAATGATTGCATCTAATTTTTGTTTATCTAATCGGTGCATTACTGCATACAGATTTGCTCCTGCTTCTTGCAAATCTCCTTTTGTAGATAGCACTTCTTGACACAATTCCAACTTTTCTAGCCTTTCTTTAAATAAGATTAAGCCTACTTTTTTTCTCGAAAAGGATTTTATCATACTCTGAACATCGTCGGTAACAAAGGTGGGCGTTTGCGGAGCGTAGTGTTTCAAAAGCATTCCCGGAGCATCTGGTTGGTCTTTGGCACTGGTTTTAATCACTATTTTACCGATTACTTCTTCTATTTCTTCTATCGAAATCGCTCCATGTCTGAATAAAACCGCTTGGTTATCTACAAATCCGATAATGGTTGATTCTAAGCCTTTTTCACATGCCCCACCATCCAATACTACAGGTATTTGTTCACTAAAATACTCTGCTACGTGTTCTGCGGTTGTTGGGCTAATCGAACCAAATGGATTGGCACTTGGTGCAGCAAGCGGATAATCAAGCAGGTTTAAAAGCGACTGAGCTATTGGATGTTTGGGAATCCTAACAGCAACAGTTTCTTTACCTGCGGTAATGATATTGGGGATAGTCGGATGCTTCTTTAATAATAAAGTAAGTGGCCCAGGCCAAAAATGATTACTCAATTCGATGGCTTGTTCTGGTATTTCTACAGCTACTTTTTCAAGGTACTCGACCGACTTTATATGTACAATCAACGGATTGTAGAAAGGTCTTTGTTTTACTTCAAAAATCTTTTTTACTGCTTGTTCACTGTAAATATTCCCTGCCAATCCATAAACTGTTTCGGTTGGCATACCTATTACTTCGTTATTATTTAAAAAAAGGGCTGCTCTGTTTATATCTTTTGTTACTTCAATCATACATTTTATGGATTACAAAAATCACAATACATAGGATCCTCTGTTGGTTCATTTTCTCGGTATATTTGCTCTGTGTGATACAAACATTTTTGACAGCTAAGTATCACCGTTTTTATAGAACGTGTGGGCATTGAACAAATCCTACAAGGAAGCCCCGAATGAAAACCTGTAATTCCAAAACCGGGTGTCTGACAAATCGGGCAAAGACTTTTGGCTTTTTCAACCAGTTTTTGCGTCGTTTCCCCAATCATTTTCATTCTTGTCGGATTATACATTGCCCTCATATCTGTTTCTACATAAACAAATCCATACTTGTTATAGATGCTATGAAAAACATTTTTCAGGGTTTGCCAATCTATAATTCCTTTGGTCATTAAGGTGAAATTGTCTTTGGAAGGTCGAAGAATAAGACCATGACTGGGGAACTGTACTTTTTGGGCGAAGTCGATTAATTCTTGTTCTGAACGAATGCTTGCACCATCAAAGTTTGTTTCTGTAAAAATCTCGTTTACAGTTATTTCTATTTGATTTTGATAGTCTTTCAATAACAACATTTCTTCATTTGCTATCACAAAAAACAAATATGGATGTAAACCAAAAGAGCCTTCACTTGCCAAAATCAAATCAAACTTATCCTTTTCTCTTGCCAATTCACATTTCATTCTTGCCGTTTCTAAAGGACTATTCGTTCTTTCTACTTCTCCAGTAAATGTTCCCAATACGTCTGTATCTATATTCTCCGACAGAACACATTTTACCCCTAATGCTTCCTCTAAAATGGGTGCTATTACTTGCTCTTTTCGATGTTTAGTTGCAATCAGTAATGTCCGTCCTTCAAACATTTTATGATGAATTAAATCAGAATCCTAGCATCTATATTTACGGTTTCGCCTTGTGTTTGCACATACTTGCGAATTTCGGCTAAATCATGTTGAAGCTCTTTGATTCTTGACTCACGTCTTTTAATATCTTCTTCGTTACTTTCTGAAGAAATTTTACCTTCGTGATATTTAATTTTAACGTGAATCATCTGTGTGATGAGTTCGAGGGCTTCTTTGGCACTGAAGCGACCAAGAATAAGTTGTATTTCCATTCCTTTGTATTTTATTGTCCTTGACCTAAAGAGAAAGCTGCTTTTCCATCAAATTCATACAAGTTTTCTGTCTTGATTGTATCGATAGATAATTCATTAGCATCATACAATAATTGTATAATATCCTGTTTTTGAATATGGTGACTCATGGTTGATTTGAATCGACAACGCCAGTGGTCTGTGCAGAATGTTTCTTTGAAACCATCTGGCCAAACCTTAATGCCACGGTTGGTAATCATCGAAAGTTTTACATCGTCATTATCTAATAATTGTATTTTTTCTGCTAATTCGTTAGGATCTGTACCAGCCCAGTGTACAAATATATCTACCCCAACCAGTTCTTTTTTAGCAGGAGTTTTCCGCTGATACTTCGGTAAATTCAATGCTGTTCCCTTTGAATAATTAACAGGTTTAAAGGTTTGAGGCTGTTTACCCAAATTAGCAATCACTGCCTCAGCAAATTCTTTTGTACCTACTTTCTGTGTACTGATTCCTTCTTTATAAATATCGTAAGTATGAATACCCTCTTCGATAGTTCTTAGCCAAGCATTTTGTACTTTTTCTGCTACGGCTGTTTTGCCTATGTGATTCAACATCATAATCGCTCCTTGTAACAATCCTGAAGGATTAGCAAGGTTTTGTCCTGCTCTTCTTGGAGCCGAGCCATGAATAGCTTCAAACATGGCACATTCTTCACCAATGTTGGCCGAACCTGCCAAGCCAACCGAACCTGCAATTTGTGCGGCTACGTCCGAGAGTACATCGCCGTACAAATTCGGCATTACAATTACGTCAAAAGCTTCTGGTGTGTCAGCCATTTTTGCCGCTCCGATGTCGATAATCCAATGTTCATTTTCTATTGTTGGATACTCTTTGGCTATTTCATCAAACACTTGGTGGAACAAACCATCTGTTTGTTTCATGATATTATCTTTGGTGAAACAAGTCACTTTTTTACGTCCGTATTGTTTGGCGTATTCAAAAGCATAACGAACTATTTTCTCACAGCCCGGACGGCTAATTAATTTCAAACATTGTACTACTTCATCTGTCTGCTGGTGTTCAATCCCTGCGTACAAATCTTCTTCGTTTTCTCGGATAATCACGATATCCATTGCAGGGTGCTTCGTTTTTACAAAAGGATGTAAACTTGTACAAGGGCGAACATTTGAGTAAAGCCCTAAAAACTTACGAGTAGTTACATTCAGACTTTTATAACCGCCGCCTTGCGGAGTAGTAATGGGAGCTTTCAAGAATACTTTGTTTCTTCGCACTACATCCCAAGATTCCTTAGCGATACCAGCCGTATTTCCTGCCAAATACACTTTTTCGCCTACTTCAATTTCCTCGACTTCAATAGCCGCTCCTGCTGCTAAGATGATTGCTAAAGTGGCATCCATAATTTCTGGCCCAATGCCATCGCCTTTTGCTACTGTGATTCGTGTCATGTTGATTTGCTTTTATTTTTTGACTTTGCAAAAGTCTAAAATGTCGTTCATATATTTTTATTTATATTTGTAATGATAATCATTAAATATATTTATGAATTATACTTTGCATCAGCTACAAGTATTCTTGAAAGTAACCCAAACACAGAGTATCACAAAGGCATCGGAAGAGTTGCATTTAACGCAACCTGCGGTGTCGATTCAACTCCGAAACTTTCAAGAACAATTCGATATTCCATTGACAGAAGTAGTTGGAAGAAAGCTATTTATCACAGATTTTGGAAAAGAAATAGCTATTGCTGCCGAGCGAATTTTGGATGAAGTAAATGCCATTAATTTTAAAACATTGGCTTATAGAGGACAGCTATCTGGACGGCTAAAACTTTCTGTAGTTTCTACAGGAAAATATGTAATTCCTTACTTTTTAACTGATTTTTTGAAACAACATGAAGGCATAGAATTGATTTTGGATGTAACCAATAAAGCCAAAGTATTAGAAAGTTTAGAGAGTAATGAAGTAGATTTTTCATTAGTATCTGTCTTACCTGACAAATTACAGATTGAAAAAATTGCTTTGATGCAAAACAAATTATTTTTGGTAGGTAACACACAAGAATCCTTTATCAATAAAAATTACGAAAAAGATATTTTTGAGACGCTACCCCTTATCTATAGAGAAAAAGGCTCGGGAACAAGACATACGATGGAAAAATATGTTGAAGAGAATAAAGTTTCGGTTAGAAAAAAAATGGAACTGACTTCCAACGAAGCAGTAAAGCAAGCAGTAATTGCGGGTTTAGGTTATTCAATTATGCCATTGATTGGTATAAAAAATGAGATCCTCAACGGAGATTTACAAATCATTGCAGTCAACGGATTACCCATTATTACTACTTGGCATTTAATTTGGCTAAAAGGGAAAAACTTCTCCCCAGTAGCAAAAGCTTATCTGAATTATCTTCAAGAAGAAAAAACAAAAATCATTCATGATAAATTTAATTGGTTTGAAAAGTTTTGAGCTAGTTATTTAATTTTACTAGGCTATTTCATAGTTTGTTAATTTCAAAAAGATTAACACCACCAATATTTAATTTTTTTAAATGATTAAATTAAACCAAATAAATTGGAATAATAAAACATAAAGACAGGCTGCAAGTTAAATGAATTTACAAACTTAACGTTAATCATGTAGAATGGAACTTGTAAACTATAAGGTTAGTATATAGATAAAGGAGGTAATGATTTATCAACTAATTTCTATGTATATTCAATATTTATTTCTGATTATCAGACATTTATATATGGTAAGAAATGCCAAATAAACATTCAAACATTTGAAGATTGTAAAGTAGAATATACATCTTTTACTATCCTAAACATCCTTGCTGACCAATATTTGATATTAAATAAATTCTTCAGAATAATTGTTGAAAGAGCTTATGCTTTCCAAAAAGTTAAATCCCAGCCTTTAGCTTATAAAGAATACAGCTAATGATTTCATAAGTCGGAACTTTGTGCTTAAACCCTCATTTTCTCAGAGGTAAATCACAAATTATTTCCGATTCTATTATACCTTTGCTGAGTACGTAGTACATAAAAAGGTTGCTTTGGTATGGTTCACAAAACAAATATCAGCGACCTTTTTTTATTTTTAAGCAATTCTAGGAAAAAGTCAAGATGACTTCGTAGCGGTCAATTAAATTACTATTACTAATAGACTATTGTTTTTTTGCAAGCTTTCAAAATTACGGCTTTGTTTAATTTATCTAAGCATTGTAGTGGTTTATCTTAGTAAAAAGCTTAATATCTCACCTATATAGTATTTGAAATTAATTAGACTATTTCCCTATTCCTTTGGAGGTTTGTTTCCAAAAGGCAAAAGTGATAGGAGCTTCGCTAGAGCAGTATGAATTAAAAGATAATGCAGTTATTTTGAGATGATAAAAAACGTAATATTTCTAATCTCATTAAACGACCGTTTGATGAGACAAGAATGCTTGCTACTATTTTCGCTAACTTTATGTGTTATCTTGTATCAAATTGTTATCTTGTAAAACAAAATATCAAGATGTGATATTTTAATGGTTAATGATACAAAATATGAAGATAGGATATGCTAGGGTTTCTACCCAAGACCAAAATTTAGATTTACAAACAGATGACTTAACAAAATTTGGCTGTGAAAGAATTTACCAAGAAAAAGTATCTTCTGGGAAGGAGCGACCACAACTAGTAAGACTACTAGATAATTTGAGAGCAGGAGATACACTTATTGTCTGGAAACTAGATCGTTTAGGTAGGTCATTAAAGGAATTAATTCAGTTAATCGAAATGCTGGAAAATAAGAAAATCCATTTTGTATCCATAAAAGATACGATTGATACTTCGAGTGCTCAAGGGAGATTATTCCTAAATATTTTTGCTTCGTTGGCAGAATTTGAGCGCGATATCATCCGTGAAAGAACCAGAGCAGGCTTGGCCTCAGCCAGAGCAAGGGGACGTACTGGAGGAAGAAAAAAGGGATTAAGTTCTGATGCGTTAAAAAAAGCAGAAACGGCAGTGATGCTGTATCAACAAAAGAAATCAGCAGATGAAATTGCTAGTATTATAGGTGTTGGAAGAGCAACTGTGTATCGGTATTTAGAGGCAATGGGACAGAAAAGAAATTTGTGAATTGCTCTAAAAGAAAAGTCTTTCTGGTATAGTTTTTAATTCTCTCTTTAAAACATAATAGCGATGAAAAGCACGTATATACAGCTACGGGTTATAGTTGGAATGGAATGATGTATAGCCATTTGGAATCATATCATCGCATATTAAATCAAGATATAGCTTTTCCTATATATTATTAGGCTCAATATGTATCAAAATTTGTCCAAGTTGAGGCAATTCTTTTTGCAATGTGTCTTTTAAATGATGTGCAATATCGTGCCCCTGTTTTACGGTTAAGTTCCCATCTACTGTGGCATGCAAGTCTACATGGTATTTCATACCTGCTTTTCGGATAAAGCATTTTTCAGTATCAACTACGCCATTTACAGTTATGGCAACTATTCTGATTTCGGCTATTAAATCATCATATACATGTTCGTCCATGATTTCACCCAATGCTGGCCTAAAGATTAAATAACTATTATATAATATAAATCCTGATGCAAAGAGTGCAGCCCAATCGTCGGCCGATTCAAAACCTTTTCCAAAGTACAACGCAATAGAAATGCCTATAAATGCAGAAATAGAAGTTATTGCATCGCTTCTATGGTGCCAAGCATCTGCTTTTAATGAAGAACTATGGGTTTCTTTACTCTTTTTAATGACTATTTGATAAGATATTTCCTTCCAAATAATTATTATTCCTAAAACTACTAACGTCCACGCTTTTGGTAATTCGTGTGGAGTGCCTATATTATGTATGCTTTCATGAGCAATAATTACGGCAGAGGTTATTAAAAAAACAACGACTAAAAAGGTAATTAATGGTTCTATTCGACCATGTCCATAAGGGTGATTTTTATCAGGAGGTCTGTTGGCATATTTAAGTCCAAATAATACTAGAATAGAAGAAAAAATATCTGTGGTAGATTCAATTGCATCTGCTATCAGTGCATACGAGTTTCCAAAAAATCCAGCAAATCCTTTTGCAATGGCCAAGGCTAAATTCCCTATTATACTAAAATAAGTTGTTCTTATCGCCTTCTGTTCGTTTGTCATTCTTTATCAAGGTTTTTAAGGTTACGTATAATATTTATATACCAGTAATTGGACTATGTTATTGTATAACCCTTTCCAAGGTTACTTTATTCCAAAAAGATTAATATTCTTATTGCACTATACCGTTATGACAAATATAGGCAAAAGGGGTCTTGTAAAACATACACAATAGTTTTAACTCAAAAAGATGCACAAAGTGACTACGAAGTTTAAATGATTTTCATGCTGTTTATAGCGATTAATAAAGAAACCTATTTGGGTAACGGTTATTAGTTTAGCATATCTACTTGTGGATATTTATAAGCATTATTAATTGACATCAAATGAGGTAGTTATACCACATTGTATTAATAACTAATACGTTTGGGGGTACTTCTTACTCATTATACGATATAAATAATATGTGGTATATATTTTTTTACTATTTAATCAAAACACTCATGTGCTTGAACGTTAGCATGTTGTGTTATTAAGCAATCTATTCAAACTTAATTTGAAGAAAAAATGAAAAACACACAAAAAAAATCAGATGTGGCTACTGGCCTGAGCGAATTATTTGAAGACAGCTTAAAAGATATTTATTATGCTGAAAAAGCATTGACGAAAGCTTTGCCAAAAATGGCTAAAAAAGCTACTTCCCAAGAATTGATAGATGCCATTACGGAACATTTGACAGTTACCGAAGGTCAGGTGGATAGACTGGAAAAAGTATTTGAAGTATTAGGATTAAAAGCACAAACCAAGAAATGCGAAGCCATAGAAGGGTTGATTAAGGAAGCAGAGGAAATTATGGAAAGTACGCAAGAAGGCGTAGTGCGTGATGCAGGTATTATTGCTGCAAGCCAAAAAGTGGAACACTACGAAATAGCCACTTATGGAACATTGGTAGCTTTTGCGAACACACTTGGAGAAAAAGAGGCAGCGCATTTGTTGAGCCAAACCTTAGAAGAAGAGAAAGAAGCCGATAGTGCATTATCGAACATTGCAGAAAGTTCAATCAATATTGAAGCTGCAGAAGAGGTATAGGCAAATCGTAACTCAAGTCAGGTAATAATGAGACTCTCTTTGAGCATTGGTATATTATCAATGCTCGAAGAGAGTTCTGTTATAAGGCTCCCAATTAATCTTTTAAAATACTTTAATTGGAAGTTATTGGCTGGTAATAAAGGTATTTAAGTGTGTTTTATTCTACTAAAATCTCATCCGTTAGAAAAATGAAAAAATCAACTAATAAAAAACAAGCTGACCTTGACAGTAATAAAGAAGATAGTCAACATCAATTCCTTACTACAAATCAGGGATTAAAGATTAATGACAACCAAAATTCACTGAAAGCGGGAGAACGAGGGCCTTCTTTACTGGAAGATTTTATACTTCGAGAGAAAATTACGCACTTTGACCATGAAAGAATTCCAGAACGTGTTGTTCATGCAAGGGGAGAAGCAGCACATGGGTATTTTCAGGTTTATGAATCTATGGCTCCTTATACAAAAGCTAAGTTTCTACAAGACCCTGCTCAAAAAACGCCAGTATTTGTGCGTTTTTCAACCGTTGCTGGTTCGCGTGGCTCAAGTGATTTAGCACGTGATGTCAGAGGATTTGCTGTTAAGTTCTATACTGAAGAAGGAAATTATGATTTGGTAGGTAATAATGTCCCTGTTTTCTTTATTCAAGACGCTATCAAATTTCCTGATTTAATTCACGCAGTTAAGCCAGAGCCTCATAATGAAATTCCGCAAGCAGCCTCTGCCCATGATACTTTCTGGGACTTTATCTCATTATTACCCGAAAGTATGCATATGATTATGTGGGTAATGAGCGACCGTGCCCTTCCTAGAAGTCTACGCATGATTGAAGGCTTTGGTGTGCATACCTTTAAATTTATCAATGAGCAAGGTAAGGCGTTCTTTGTAAAGTTTCACTGGAAACCTTTGTTGGGAGTACATTCGGTAAGTTGGGATGAAGCCCAAAAAATTTCAGGGAAAGACCCTGATTTTCATCGCCGTGATTTATGGGAAGCGATTGAAAGTGGCAATTTTCCTGAATGGGAGTTTGGTGTTCAACTTGTTCCCGAAGAAGATGAACATAAATTCGAGTTTGATTTGCTAGACCCTACTAAACTAATTCCCGAAGAGCTAGTACCAGTAATGAAAATTGGTAAAATGACATTGGATAGAAATCCTGATAACTTTTTTGCTGAAACCGAACAAGTGGCTTTTCACCCAGGACACCTTGTCCCTGGTATTGATTTTACCAATGATCCTCTTTTACAAGGACGTTTGTTTTCATATACCGATACTCAGCTCACTCGTTTAGGAAGTCCAAATTTTCACGAAATTCCTATTAATCGCCCAATTGCTCCAGTGCATAATAATCAGCGAGATGGACATATGCGACAGACAATTAATCATAGCAAAACAAGCTATGACCCTAACACCCTAAGTGGTGGATGCCCTTTTCAGGCTAAAATGAGTGAAGGAGGCTTTACTAGCCATAATGAACGCATTGAAGCCCACAAGATTCGTGGTCGTAGTCAAAGCTTTTTTGACCATTTCAGTCAAGCTACACTTTTTTTCAACAGTCAATCTGATTATGAAAAAAATCATATCGTAGATGCCTTGAGCTTTGAATTAGGAAACGTGAAAGCGGAATATATTCGTAAAAGAATGCTCAAAATGCTTTGGTATATAGACAAAGGATTGGCTGCAAAAGTGGCCTACAATTTAGGAATATCAATTCCTTCTGCCTTAGAAACACCTTTAAATCAGAGTTATCCTGCTGATGCAGATGTGGCTTCTTATCAGCCTGTTATCGTAAAGAGTTCATTAGAGAAATCAGAAGCTCTAAGTATGGCATCCACCGTGAAGAATTCTATTCTCACCCGTAAGATAGCCTTCCTAGTAGCAGACGGAGTCAGTGAAAATTCACTCAAAACGATGAAGAGTATTTTGCAAGCTCAAGGGGCTGTAGTGGAAATAATTGCACCAAAATTAGGCGTCGTTATTACAGAAAATGATCAAGAAATAAAAGTAGATAAGAGCTTTCTAACAGCTGCATCAGTACTATATGATGCGGTATACGTACCCGGGGGTTCCAATAGTGTGGCCTATCTAGAAGCTGATGCCGATGCGATTCATTTTCTGAATGAAACCTTCAAGCATTGTAAAGCAATTGCGGCCGATTCAGCTGCCTTGCCAGTATTAAAGGCTACCTATTTTGGAAGCAAAATTCCTGAAAATTATAAGGATGTGTCTGAGATACTGGAAGGTGTATTTATCAACAACTCGATAGAAGCATTAGCTGGTGATTTTATAAATGCTATTGCATTACATCGTTTCTGGCAACGAGAAAAGAAAGATAAAGTACCAGCTTAAATAGCGCTGATTTATAAAACGAATAAAACCTCTACCTATTTTTTATGCTAATTCTACACCTATTATTTATTTTATACCTTTTCAATTATTTTTTATGAAAAAACAAGCGAAAATTAACCCTATGTTTATACGTACGTCAACAAAAGTTGGGCAACTTGGTCTATGGTTTGCATTACAATTTCTTCAGGAGACCCCTTAAAGATTTCTTTAATTCCGATAGATTTGTCTTTCGTTACCAGATGAATAAACATCGTACCAACAGGCTTTTGGAGTGTTTCGCTTCCCCCACTACTAGTAAGCCCTGTAATCGCTACTTGAACATCAGCATCTATTAAGGATTTTAATCTATGAGCCAACTCTTTGGTTACTTCGGCCGATTCTGGAGTATATTTTTTAATCATTTCGGTAGGCACACCCAAAATAGTTTCTTTAAGACAAGCATCATAGCAAACTAATCCACCTTTCAGTAGTTTCCCCGAATCCTCTACCATCGAGTACTCAGCAGCAGCTCTTCCTGCAGTGGCACTTTCAGCAAAAGCAATCGTTAGGCGGTTTGCTACTAAATGTTTGCTACTTTTTGTTACTAGGATAGAAGGCATATAAATGATTTTTAGATGATTATAGTTTTGTATTTAAGTATTGATGATGACTCCACCATTAGGATGAATCACTTGACCAGTTATATATGAGCTATCTTCAGAGGCTAGAAAAACAAAAGCTGTAGCTACTTCCCAAGGTTGTCCGCCCCGTTGCATGGGTGTATCTTTTCCAAAGTCTTCTTTCTTCTGATCTGGGAATGTCGAAGCAACCAATGGCGTCCATATAGGTCCGGGTGCAACAGCATTTACACGTATATTTTTGTGTGCTAAACTAGCCGACAACGATCTGGTAAAACTAATCAAAGCACCTTTGCTGGAAGAATAGTCAATCAAATGGCCATTCCCTTGATAAGCCACCACAGAAGCAGTGATAATAATACAACCACCTTCTTTGAGGTATTTTAGGGCTTCTTGAACCATGTGGAAAGACCCGAAGACATTTATTTTAAACGTTTCTTCCCAATCTTTTGATTTTACTTTAGTAAAATCCTCTTGAGGATGTTGTATGCCCGCATTGTTAACTAATATATCTAATTTGTTAAAACGCTTGATGACAGCTTGAGTCGCTCGTCTTGGAGTAGATGGGTCTAATAAATCCCCACCTATCAAGAAACATTCTCTTCCTTCATCTTCAATAAGTTCTTTGGTGATATTGGCATCTTTGTTCTCTGAAGGATGATAAAGAATAGCAATATTAGCACCTTCTCTAGCAAAATGCAGGGCAATTGCTCTCCCAATACCACTATCTCCTCCTGTAATAAAGGCTATTTTGTTTGTCAATTTACCCGACCCTCGATAATTATTTCTAATAAATACCATCTCAGAAGTAGTTTTATTATTGATTCCGGGAGTATTATCCTTAGTTGTTTTTTGCGCTTTCATATCATATAAGTTTAGTTTTCATAAAACCTTTAAAAAATTATACCACCATTTCTTGGTGGTATAATTTTTTAATCTATCAATAAAATAAACATTTAGATTATGAAGAAAAATAATTCTTTTTGGAGAAACAATGGATTGTCATTAGCCTTATTAGGCTGTTTTTTGCTCTTTTGGCTAGGGCAGGCTCTTACTGGATGGCAAGAACATAATCAAGAATTAAACGAACATGGAGCCTCTAGTTTAACATTTGGAGCTTATCTTCAAACAGGACATTTTTTATCGGCCACCTTTGAAAACTGGGAAAGCGAATTTTTTCAGATGATAGTTTATGTATTATTTACGATTTCTCTCAGACAAAAAGGTTCTGCTGAATCCAAAGCATTAGAAGGGGAGGAGAGTGAAGATAAAGAACCCAAAGTTCATCCAAATGCTCCTTGGGCTGTTAAGCAAGGAGGTATATGGCTGAAACTTTATCAAAACTCTCTTACGATAGCATATGCTTTATTATTTACCATCTCTTTTAGTTTACATGCCTGTGGAAGTTATGAAGTCTATAGACAAGAGCAATTCTTAAACCACGAAGAGGCTATTTCATTCTCAAAGTATCTTGTCGGAAGTCGCTTTTGGTTTGAATCGTTTCAAAATTGGCAGAGTGAATTTTTAGCGGTGTTATCTATTGTATTTTTGAGTATTTATTTGCGTCAAAAAGGTTCACCAGAATCTAAGCCTGTAGACGCACCTTATGAAAAGACGGGGAAATAGTAAACCCAATAAAATATTATTTAACAAAGCATGAATTATGTACCAAACACAAGGCTTATATTTTTAACCACAAACAGATTATTTATAGACTAGGAAGGTACTCGTTGGCATGATGATGTATTGCATGTTTTACTTTCATCCCATTTATAAAAGGCTTTGACCAGTGTAATAAGTTTTGTATTTTTTAGCAAAGCCCCATACTTCTTGGTTCGATCCTCTCTATCAGAGGGATATATTTTCTCATATCTTACTATTGTTCACTGGCTTGTTCATAGTTTACAGATTTTTTTGAGTAAGAAATTTTATAATACTTTATGCTAACTCTGTAGAAAGCTTTATTCATGGGAATTGTATTGTCTGAAAAATAAAAACGCTTCAACTAGATAAATTGAATCATCTATAGCAAATAAAAGACTACCTTGAAATAGTTGATGTGGGGAAATGAGTTTAATTGTTTGTATGCGCTGTGTTTTTATTCCTCCTACATTTTTCACTACAATACTTAACGTCAGCCCAATGTTTTTCCCATTTTTTCCGCCACGTAAATGGCAGATTACACACAGGGCAAGTTTTTTGTGGAAATTCACTTCTTTTCATGTATTTGGCTTTAAGTCCTATGATACAACATACTTTTAGTAGAATTGTTTTTGAGGGTTTATTTATTATCCTTTACGTATGTTAGAAATTTCCTACCACTTGAAGTATTCACCGTTACTTTTGGGGCAACCATTCACTAATAACATTTTTAGAAAACTTTCATACAATTCAATTGCAGAAAAAAGCATTTTATTAGTGACAACCTAAAACCTTTTCAGATAACGCAATAATCACTAAAGGTTTTTGAAGAACTTGATGATGGTCAAAAACATTGGTATTACACAACTAAAAATTTGCCCATCTTCATTGCGCACCGTTCCGCCACAATCAATAAAATTTTTGGTGATAACTCCACTGCTGTTATGCGAAGATGCACAGACACTCTTTGTCTATTTTCTAATTCAAAACTTACTTCTTAAGCAGTTGCTAATATTGCTTTGATTTCTGATAGTGTTATATTTTTATTTGTTTTAACAATGGTTTTAATTATTATTTTCAAGTTAATTGAAAAAACTATTAAAGTATTTTAAATCTTCAATGGCAGTTTAATTGATACAGTAACAAACAGAATTACCTTTAATTATTCTTGCATTTTTAAGTTCTTTCAAATGTTGTGAAATAGAGGGCTGATTCAAATGTAATTCGTTTTCCATATCACCACAGAGACAACTATCATCAGTTATAAATAATCAGCTATCGTTATTCTTACAGGATATCCAAAGGCTTTAATAATAACAGATAATTCACATTCCTTTACTTTAACATTTTAATATCGCATTATTATGACTCATGTTTCCAAAGAGCAACACTGACACTTTTGGAAATATTGTTGGAAGACTGATTTAAGTTAATTGTTTTTTTATCAATAAATCACAATTAGTCTCTTTAGCTAAATTATTGGCGAACTTTATAATTTGACTGCATAATGTTTTTTGTGGAAAGGACTAATATAAAAGTAGAACAACTAGATTTTTCTAATGATTAGATTGGTATCACTTAAATCAAAAATATACTCAACGCCAATATCTTTGAGCTTTGCTAACGTTTGAATTTACTTTTACAACCACTTTACTTTTAGTATAGTATGGAAGAGTTAATTTAGAAAGCTTTTCGTAAAATAGCTCTGTGAAATGTAGAGGAGTATTAGCAATTATTTCTAGTGCTTCACTACCATTCTTAGTTTTCAGAATAGTATAGTTATCATGGAAATAAAGTTGAGGATACTATACCAATAATAAAGCTAGTTTTACTAAGTATTCGAGCCTTTTCCCAAGAGATAATGCACCGTATTAATATCAAATACATCCAGTCCTTGTTCAGATGTACCTAACCAAAATTGTACCCAAACCATTTACATTTGAATATGAGATGTTGCTAGTATTTCTACGAGTTTTGATGGGATAAGTTGACTTAATTGTATGGCAGGATATGCCTAGCGGATTTCGGGAGATTGGCGGGCCGAAATGTATAAAGACGTAGAACTTGATATAGAATAATACTCAACTAGTGATAGGAGTCATTTTCCTATTGCTGAAGGAGGACGAACAGGTGTTTAATACTAAATTATATATTATAGGGTTATTTATTAAACTTTTGATGCTGAATAAATAACCCTGTAATATATAAAAATTGTAATGTTTTAATTGAGAGCTTTATTAATAAGCTCAATTGAAGTTAATCTATCAGATGGTTTCATGGCTACATTCATAAAAATCATTTCATCGATACCATAGTTTTCTTGGAAAGATAAAAGGGTTTCTTGAAAGAGGTTTTTACAACCTACTAAATTGATATCATATCCTAATTTTAGGCCTTTGATTACCCTTTTTGCTTTTTGGGTAGTTTCGTGACATGCCCCTGAAAACACCATATTGACTTGTGGTTTTCTATGATGTTTTTGATAAAAAAGCTCTTTAAACTCACTTAATTTCTCTTTTTGATAGTTTAAGTCGGAGCCAAAATGAAAGATAGAACGAGAAAGATTAGAGCCTGTTTCTATGGCACGCGTCATGCTATTGCCATAGCCAACCCCCAACGACCATATTTGAGGCACAACCCCTTTGAAAGGAGGAATAACAATTTGGTCATTCTCAAAAAGGGTATCTTCTTCTTGCAATAGATGTACCACTTCTTTGTATTTACGCTCAAAAGAGAGATGCACTTCTTTCTTATCTGCCTTGATGGTATTATTGGCCACGGCTTGGCTAACTCCACCATTTGCCATGCCTAAATCAATTCTATCACCATAAAGGTTATTATATAATTTGAAGCTACAAGCTACATGATAAGGGTCGTGAATGCCAATAAGAATACCTGCTACACCTATTCTTATTTTTTCAGTCATACCTGCTACAATAGGCACAAGTGAATCAGGACAATTCCAAGTCAGGGTTGGGTCACCAATATGGTGTTCAGCAAGCCATATTCTTGAATAATCTAAGGCTTCTGCATGAATAGCGTATTCGATTAGGTCTTGCACTCTGAGAAGGCTATTCATTTTATTTTCTCTAATGCCAAAGTCAAGTAAACCTATTTTTATTTTTTTCATCGTGATAAAGGTTTAAGAAAGTAAAAATATAGCATCCCATTCCTGAGAACTATCTGCATGTAATTCAGCGATTAATACTAAAGCCGTTGCTCCAAAACCTTCTAATAACTCCCCAGCTTTATTGGTGTTGTAATACAAAAGTTCTTTTTCAAGATGTTTTAGTGTTTCGGCATACCAAAATTGAGCGGTTTGTTGATAGATAGGTAATCCCGTAATAGCGTATAGCGATTTAAAAGATTGCACCAATCCTGAAGTTCCATGACAAAAATGTGAATCTTTCATATCCGTACTTGCTTGCGAAAGTCTTTGACTTATTGACAATCCAATTTCATCCGCTAGAAGTATCCATGTGTGGTTATTAAGCAATTGCCCAGCTCGATACAATAGTATTACCTGATTCAAATCACCATAGCACCAGCCTAATCTGTTTCCATAAAAACCTTGATTGACCATCGCATCTGAAGGCTGACTATCATCGAATTTCAGAGGAAAGTACGAATATTTGTGTTGCTCAAAATCAATAGGCATCATCGTACTCAACAGAAAATCTATTCCACCTTCTACCAATGCTTTAATTTTATCTTGAGCAATACCCTTTTCATAAATTTTTAATAAAGAAAGCAATACGCCACACTGCCCATGAGATAAACTTAAGTCAATTTCATAATTATCAGCATGCATGACTTTCAAATGAGCATTGGGAAAAGTTATGCCTTTTTGTCTCATTTCCACAAGGCTTTCTATTTTATCGACAGTATGCTCTAAGCATATTTTCACAGCGTCATTGTGTGTTCTTTGGCATAAATAATTAACTGCTCCACTTGATCCATACAAGTAATCTGTAGATTTATTATCGAGTAATTTAACGATACCATCACAGACTAACTCATCAAAAAATGATAGATATTCGTCATATTCTATTTCAATCGTTTCATTTTTTTTCAAGATGTTCATCACCATTCCCAATCCTGAAGCTCCATAAGCCAATGGTGCTGTCAGTAAGTGTGGCGTAGAAACATCGTTGATTTCAGAAATAATCGTTTCTAAAATATCTATCAATTTATCTCCCCATCTTTCTTCGTGTTGATATTTATATAAATAGGAGGCATACAAGAGGCTACCTATGGAACCAGATAGAAGAGAATGGTTGTTAAAAGTAGTATCATAAAGGGCATCTGAAATGCGATTAAGCAAAGATTCTTCTGCAGTTAGCTCTTTTTCTATGGATAATTCAAGTAAATCTATCATTGGATGAGGGGTTAATTCAAATGAAATAATTCACTGATAAATTGTAGAGACTCAATTCTATCAGTAAGATTATGAGAGGGATTCATTAAAATAATTTCATCAATACCAAACATTTCGTGTTGCTTAGATATTTCATCAAAAAACTTATTTGGACATCCTATCGTGTGCCTTTCTGGAGTCATGTTCTGAGCTTTGATGATTTTCTGTGCCTTGTGTGATGTTTTCGAGCAAAAACCAGAAATAGAGAGGTTTATTTTGGGTAAACGACCATGTTTTGCCAAATACTGTTCTCTAAAAATGTGTAATTCGTCTAGTCTCGATTCTTTATCAGACCCCGGGTGGAAGATAGACCTAGAAAAATTTGCGCCTAATTCTAAGGCTTTATCAAGACTTTTATACGATGACCCTAGCATCCATAAATCAGGAATGGCTCCTTTGTAAGGAGGAATCACCACGCCTGTTCCATTCTTATAAATTTCATCTTCATCAACGAGGTAATGAAAAAGGTTTTTTATTTTTTCAGGAATTGTTTCCAACATCGTATTATTATCAACGTCTACTCGCTGTTCGACACACTGTATGGCAAAAGGGTTCACTACGCTTCTGGCAACACCCAAATCTATTCTTCCTGGGAAAAGATTAGATAATAACTTAAACTGCGTAGCTACATGATAAGGATTGTGAATACCAATCAATACGCCCGCAGCGCCTATTTTAATATTCTTGGTAATACCAGCCAAAATGGGTATCATAGGTTGTGGATTGCTCCACGCCAATAATGCATTTGGGTCATGATGCTCAGAAATCCAGAACCTAGAAAACCCCAAATCGTCAGCTGAAGAGGCATATTCAATAACATCTTCAATAATTGAAAGGCTGTTGATATTCTTTGCCCTATACCCGAAGTCGAGCACGCCAAATGATATTTTTTTTGTTGTGGTCATAGTAATAAGAGGTTATCCCATTTCAATTCTTCTTCTGAAATATGCGATAGTAATGATAGCCCAATTCCCATCGCTCCATCAATCAAATGTCCAGCACTTTCAACATAACTATTATTAGTTTGGGCTTCGGTAATGTAATCGAATGTCTGCTGAATCCAATAGTTATGAGCGCTTAAATAGGCATCATTCCCCGAACGTTCAGCGATTCGCTTATAGATATGAGCCACTCCTGATGTACCATGACAGAAGTAAGGATTCTTTAATTTAGTCTGCTCAGGTGTTTTTCTCAACATGGATGCCAATCCAACTTCTTCGGCAATATTGATATAAGATTGATTCTTAAACGCCTTCCCTGCGGTGTATAGCAATAATATTTGGTTTAAATCACCATTGCACCAACCTAAAATAGCATGATAATACAGCTGATTTTTTTCTGAATCAATAGGTGATTGCTCATCGATACAGGTTGGGAAAAAGCTATAATGTCCTTTGGCAAAATCAATAGGTCTTTTGCAGGACAAAAGAAAATGAATACCTTCATTAACAATCGTATAAATCTTTGACTGACATATTCCTAGACGGTAGATTTCTAATAAAACCAAGGCGATGCCACAAAAACCATGATTAAGATTAAGCACGGTATCATCTAAACGAGGCTTTGCAGTAGAGCTAAAAGTATTGATATAACGCAACCCTTTATCGTCTCGAATAGCTACTTTCCAGAGGGCATCAACGATGGTTTCAAGGTATTTTTCGATAGCAGGATTTGCTAGTGTTCGTTGTGAGAGGTAGTAAACGGCTGCCATTGGTCCTAGCATAAACCCCACATTTCCTTGTTGTATTTCCTGCAAAGCAGTATTATACAGCACACTATCAAAAGCGGCAAGTTCTTTTTCAAGCTCCAAATCAAATATTTCATCTCGCTTTAATTGATTGATGACTAACCCAAAACCGGTAAAGCCTGTCGATAATAAATGAATGTTTTGTGCTTTAATTTGACCTGTCAATAAATGGTTGGCAGATTTTTCAATCAACTTAATGGCTTTCATACCATGATTGATGTCATTAGTATATTTGAACGCATAAGAATAGAAAAGGGCTTTCCCAATGTTGCCTCTGAAAAGCGAAAACTTATCACTTTTGTCTGCTTCAATAAGTCCCAAAATATCTTCTAAATGGTGCTCAATAAGATCAATATCTGTTTCTATTTCAAATGAAGTATGCATATTTTCGGAGTGTTTAGAGTAACCAAATTAATTTATCCATTTTGGGAGCATCATCACAAACAGTTTGAATAAAAGCACAACCAATGCCTGCTATTCCTTGTAGAAAACCAACGTTGGTGGCAAGGTACATTCTGTTCAAATGAGGTAAAAAACCTGCTGTTGAATCGGCAGCAGTATCTTGTCCGTATTCAATGGCTCTTTGTTGCCAGTAATGAGCAGTTGCTAGAAAAACGTTGTCACCTGTAAGCCTGAATATCTTGTTATAAATCATAGCGTTACCGGAGGCACCATACAATAAGCCAGCATCACGAACCCCTGTTTGTTCAAGGGAACTACGTAAGATAGAGTTTCTTAAAATGCTCATTGCTTTGGTATAAATAACATCATTGCTTAAAATTTGCCCAACTCTTAGAAGTCCGTAACATACTCCCAAATCTCCATAGCATAAACTCAATCGTGAAATACCGTTTGCTTGCCCAACAATATCGTCGAAATAATAACCTTGTTTTTCAAAATCTTTTGCTTGAGCCAATAGGAAATGACTTCCCTTTAACATCATTTCAGCACACAAAGCAGGCAAAATATTATGTTCGTACGAATTGGCTAAAAGTGCCAAAATCGCTCCCATCCCGTGACTAATGCCTGTATAAACTACCCCGTTTGGGTCTGTTAACTTAGATTTCCAAAACCAGTTGCCGTCTGAATCAATGTTCTTTTTTTGATAAAGACCATGTACCAACTTTTCAAGATAGGGTACTACTTTATCTGTATTTTTTAAACGAAAACTATAATAGTTTCCTGCCACTAATGCGCCAGAAAAAGGATCAAAATCTTCTCTTTCTATCGCATGTTCAAGGTGATTAAGAAGTACCTCGTCAATGCTTTCAAGGATTTCAGCTGCTTCAAAATCAAACCAATTTGCCGTTTGAGTAAACTCTATGAACATGCCAAACTCAGCTAAATCCTTTTCAAAAAAATGACCTTCAAATTTTTCGTTTCTCAGTTCATCAAAGGCTTGTGAGAATAAAAGTTCGGCTTTTTCAGCATACGCATTGTCGGCTGTTAAGTGTCCATAATAAAGATAGAAGATTGCTATACCAAGCCTCCCGTTTCCATAACCAAAGCCTTTTATTTGATTTTCGTCTAAGGCTAAACATGTGGCGATATCTTCTATTTTTTGCTTTACCGAATATCTTTTTACTGGTGCCATCGCTTAGTCTTTTATATTCACTCGTCCTTGTTCTTCTTGAGTTACAGTACTTCTTTGTCGAGCAGCTTTGATTTTGTTACTACCAAATTTGTAAGTAAACGAAGCCCTAACAATTTGGCTTTGCCAGTGATTGGTACTGCTTGAGGCAAGCCCTGGTAGACGAGAAGTATAATATCCGCGAGCAGTTCTGAAAATATCGTCAAAGCTGATTTTTAAAATGGCTTTTTTCTCTGAAAAGCTTTTGCTAAATCCCATATCTGCTTGATATTGAGAATTTTGAACCATTACGCCATAGGCAAGAGCCGATAGATAATTGCCTGATAATCTAAATGTCCAGTTATTAGGCAAAGTAAAACTATTGTAGATCGTAGCCATATAATAAGGTTTTGCATTACTAATTTCTTGTCCTGCTAATGTGGTTTTATAAGATCCATAGAATCCACCTGCGTAGGTATCGATGGTCCACCAATTTGTCACACTTTGTGAGGCACTAAAATTTACACCGTAGAAGTTTCCAGAAGCAATGTTTTCCATTCTGTTTAATACAATTCTATTATCGGTACTTTCTCTTCTCATTACTTCAAGCGGTAAATCAACAGTATTTTCATAGGTAATGCTAGTGGTATAAGTCCCTTTGAAAGTATGACTCAACTCTACGGCAGTAGTATAAGAGGGTTTCAAATATGGATTGCCTTGTTGGTAACTGTAACGATCAGAAATGAAAATAAAAGGGTTTAAATCTTCATAAGTTGGGCGACCGATTCTGCGACTATAAGAAAGCGATAGACTATGATTATCGTTGATGGCATCCATGATAGAAAAACTAGGGAAAAACTGGGTATAGTTTCTATCAACCACAGTATTGGTTGTGATAGAATTACCCGAAGAAATAGTTTGTTCTACCCTAAGGCCTACTTGAAGTTGGTATTTACTAAAAGATGTTGAATAGTTTACATACCCCGCATGAATGCGTTCGCTGTATTTAAAATGATTCGATCGACTAGCATCATTTTGCCAAACCTGATTAGTATTAATCTCGAATTGAGCATTATTGTCTGTTACAACGTCACTCATTTTAATTCCCATTTCTAGTTTCGCATTTTGACTTAGAGGATGAATATAGTCAACTTTTCCAGCTACGATATCTACATTGATAGGTAATGTATTACGCAGAAGCAGTGGGCTGTAGATTTCGCCTTCATTACTTTTTAGGTAATTATTGATGGTACTGTTTGCTTCTCTGGCGAAAGTAGAATAGTCAAAATCAGCCGAAATTTCCTGACCAGTTTTGGCATCAAAGATATGCTTGAAGTTGGTGTTAAAATTGAGTCTATGGTTCTTACTAGTTTCGTCTTGACTGTTTAAATTAGTGACTTCCAGCGTTTTCCCTTCTTTTAAAATTAAGGTCTTGGCATCGTCATGATCTGTACGGGCCGACATAAAGCCATTGGTCAAAAAGCCTATCGTGGTTTTTTTATTCAAAAACCAATCCATCCCCAATTTAAAGCTCTGACTGTTAGATTTATACGTTAGCAAATTTTGGTTTTCATGGCGATAATTAAGGATTTTATCACTGCTATCATAATACTCGTCAAAACCTGTATTTTCAGAAAAAGAGCGATTAGTAGAGGCGGCTAATGAACCATATAAATTGACTTTTTCAGTTCTATTATTCAGGACAAGGCTTGTATTACCCCGTCCGTAATCATTTTCATGGTACCAACCACTATATCCGCCACCAATAGAGAACGAGCCGTTTGTGCCTAAAGATTGTCCTTTTTTAGTAATGATATTGATAATTCCAGAGGTACCAGCAGCATCATATTTAGCAGAGGGATTGGTAATAATTTCAATCTTAGAAATCTCATCGGCGGGCATACTTTTTAACAATGCGTTAGCATCAGATTGTGAAAGGTTCGTCATTCTGCCGTCAATCATAATCTTTACGCCAGATCTACCTTTGAGTAAAATATTTTCGCTGGCTGGGTCCAAAAAAATCATCGGTGCTTTCCCTAGTAACTCAAGGGTATTATTACCGGCTGTTAAACCACTATTTTCAACATTGAATATTATTTTGTCAGATTGTTGTTCGATTAGTGGCTTTTTAGATTTTACGACCACTTCGTTCAACAGCTTGCTATCGAGCTTCATTTCAATAGGCACTAATTTTATGTCTGAGTTATTTTCATCAATATTGAAAGCAACTGCCGTTTGCTGATAACCAATCATAGAAATTGAAATTAAATATTGGTTCAACGGCAGGCTTTCAACATTAAATGCGCCATCTGAAGCAGTTACTACCCCTTTTACAAAGGTTGAGTCTTTAGCTTTACAAACTTTAATTGTAGCAAAAGGGATAGGTTGTTTTTTTTCATCTAATAAAATCCCAGACGCCTTGCCACCGCCAGCAGGAGGGGTAGAAGTAGCAAAGGTTGCTTTTGTAGCATTATATGAAATTTCTGTCTGAGAATACAGTTCATTACAACTCATGAAGGCTATAACAATTAGCCATTTTGAATACCTGATGTTCCTTTTCATAATTTGTTTTATTTAAGAGTTCCTAATTATCAACCTGTTAGATAAATTTTTCTTTTGTTGATTTTGATACATCAAAACAAGTAATAGAAAAGCGGTATAAGAATTTTTTTAGACCAATTAGGCTAAGACTTTAGACGAAGACGAGATTATATGGAGAAAATAAGACGAAATATGTTTTGGAGACTGACTATTCCCTAAAATGCCTTGATTTACAAAAGATTCGTCGGAATAAATGATGCTTTAGTCGAATTAGTTTTCGATAGCCCCTTCAAGTATTCAATTTTGACTCAACGATGTCGACAGTCGTCTTATTTATTTCTAATCTTTTAATTATTCAAACAGCATGAAAAAGAAACAAATTTCAACAGGAAAGAAGTTAAACCTCGACAAAGAAACTCTTTCAAAATTGAGTGATGATCAATTGAACAAAATCGACGGTGGTGTGACTATCGGAAGCTTAACTTGTGGTAAGTCTGAACAAGATGATGATGAAATGTCATGTCTTGCTTGTTCTTGTAACGGAGCTGCCGCACCTGCACAAGCTGCTAAAGAATAGTTTAAAGCATTGTGTAAGCAATATCCTGATTCTTGGGTATTGCTTATACTGCTAATGTTTCACTCCAAAACGTTCAATCATCATGAAAAAGAAGCAAATCACATTTGAGAGAAAGCTATCGTTGGACAAAAGCATTATTAGTAAGCTTGATGCCACCCAAATGGATGCCCTTGTTGGTGGAAGTGTAAACACTGCTACCTGTGTGGATGCCGTTGCTGAAGAACTCGAAGCAAAATCTTGTAAGGCATGTTCATGTAACAGTCCTACGAAATATTAAAAAATACCTGAGTATCTAAACAAAATTCGTTTGCTGTTAAGAATAAAATATTGAAAATCAATGCTGTGCATTTGATTTCAACCTTAGGTAACTGTCTAAACCAACGCTGTTTGGATACTTTTTTATTGATTCTAACAACATTTAACAATTGAAATCATGAAAAAGAAACAAATAACCTTCGATAAAAAATTATCGCTTGATAAAAGCATCATTGGCAAGCTAGACATTCAACAAATGGATGCGATTGTGGGTGGTAGCGAAAATACAGCGACGTGTGTGTACAAAGAAGCTGCTGATGACAACGAGTTGGCAGCACAATCTTGCAAGGCTTGTTCTTGTAATGGTCCAAAACCATAATACCACTACAGTACACTTAGATTAAATTCTATTTAACTATTTCAAATAAAAAATCATGAAAAAGAAGCAAATAACCTTTGATAAAAAACTATCGCTTGACAGAGAAATTGTGGGCAAATTAGATGCTCAACAAATGGACGCCATTGCAGGTGGAAGTGTAAATACTGCTACTTGTATTGGGCATCCTCCAAAAGAAGCATTGGAAGCTGAAGCTGCAAAATCTTGTGATGCTTGTTCTTGTAATCACTAAAAAAAGTTACACTGTATGATGGCTACTATTCGGTATAGTATTCAGGATAGTAGCTACTCGAAAAACCTTTAACCATCATTCTTTCAATTTTCTAAACAAAAATCACTATGAAAAAGAAACAAATAACCTTCGACAAAAAATTATCCCTTGATCGTCAAATCGTAAGCAAATTAGATGCTATGCAAATGGATGCTCTTGTAGGTGGAAGTGTAAACACTGCTACTTGTATTCATACACCAAAGCCAAAGGATGCTTTTGAAGAGATAAACGAGAGTAAATCTTGTGATGCCTGTTCTTGTAATTAAGGCTTTATCATTTCCGAAAAACCTATTTAACAATTGAAATTATCTAAACCATGAAGTGTTCGTAATGGATATTAATTCAAGGTATTGATTACGAATTATTTAAAATTAAAACCTCTAAATATAAAAAAGCCAAACCTTTTGGAGAAGGCCTGGCTTAGAATAACGAATGTTGGTTATCGGCTATCTCGACAATGCCAATAACAGGAGTCGTCTTTCTTTTAATTATTCAAGCGTAATGTTACCTATTTTTCTTATAAAAACAAATTATAAACGCGCAGTATTATGCAGAATTTTGAAGCACACGACTTTTATTTACTCCGAACTCCACTATTGTCGGTAGATAAATTGATGGAATTCAATGATAAAATTATTCATGGAAGCAAGGAAGCCCTTGAAGAAAACCTACGTGAGTTGTTCTCAGAGGCTATTCTACAGGAAGCGATTTATATTGCCTCACCAGATTTTTATGCTGAATTCAAAAAATGGTTTGATGGTGTAAATCAAAATCCGAGTGACGTTCGTAAAATTCTGTTGTCACTTTACAAATATTATGTGCGCATGAGTACCCGTTGTACGCCCTATGGCTTATTTGCAGGTTGTACAATTGGTGATATTCAAGACTCGACTGATATTCGGTTTGCCGAAAACGCTAAGTTTAGGAAAAGCTCAAGATTAGACATGAATTATGTGGAAGAAGTAGCAAAGTTGATTGTTAATCGTGAAGAGATTCGCCATCAACTTTTGTTCTTCACCAATAGTAGTATCTATCAAGTGGCTGATGCCTATCGTTATGCTGAATGTCGTGTTCAACATAAAAAACGTTCTTGTTTCTTAACGTCTGTGGCTTTTTCGGAATACCTTGAAAGTATTCTTACAAAAGCAAAAAATGGAGCTAGGTTATCAGAATTAGCACAAAGCATTGTTTCAAACGAAGTAAATTATAACGAAGCAATTGCCTTTGTTGAAGACATGATTGATGCTCAGATATTAGTAAGTGAATTGGAACCTACCACCACAGGAGATGAGTTCTTTGATGTTTTGATGGCCCGTATGGTCACTTTACAAGGCACAGCGGAAATATCCAAGCATCTTCAACAAATAAAAAGATTATTATTAATCCAAGATAATTCTGTTTCAAAATACCATGAAATTGAAAGGATTATCTCAGAGAATTTTGTAAAAACATCTAGCAAGGATTTAATACAGACTGATTTGTTTTATGAAACGCTTAATAATTCAATCGGTAAAACGGTGACGAAACAACTATCAAGTTCACTTGAAAAGCTATTTTTGTGGACTCGAAAAAATAATGGAGCAGATTTAGAGAGTTTCAAAAAACGTTTTTATGCCCGTTATGAAGAAGAAGAAGTACCTTTATTGTTGGCACTTGATGGAGAAACAGGAGTAGGGTATGGCGCTGTTTTTGGAGGGCAAGCCGACAATGCACCCTTAGTAGATGATTTACGGATTCAAGGGAGAGCAAGGGAACAAACTACCAATTGGGAAGACATTGATAGAATAAAATTTAGCAAGTTTTTACAGGCAAAGCAGGAGGGAAGTACTACTATAATGCTTACTGACAAGGATTTTGAGCCATTTTTGGCGATAAAAGACGGTATAAAGCTACCTGACAGCTTTTATGCTTTTGGTTCTGTATTGGCTCCATCAGCAGAGGCAATTGATACTGGGAATTTTAAATTTTTGATGTCTGTGGCTTCAGGGCCATCGGCTGGAAACCTTTTTGCTCGTTTTTGTCATGGTGATGAAAAAATCACAGCTAAAGTAAAGGAGTGTTTGGAATACGAAGAACAACATAATCCAGAGGCTATTTATGCAGAAGTGGTACACCTGCCAGAGGCTAGAATAGGGAATATTTTGATGAGACCAGCCATTCGAAAATATGAAATTCCGTTTTTGGGCAATGCCTCTGTAGAAAAACCTTTTCAAATTGCCTTAGATGATTTGATGGTCTCAGTACCTTATGGCAGAAAAGTGGTTTTGCGTTCAAAAAAACTGAATAAGGAAGTGATTCCACGCCTTACAACGGCACATAATTATTCACGAGGTTTGGGGATTTATAAATTTCTATGTGATTTACAAGGATATGGGCTAAATAGCACTGTTAGCTGGGACTGGGGAATATTAAATGAACAAACATTTCTACCGCGTGTAGAATATAAAAATATAATCGTTAGCAAGGCTAAATGGAAACTATATGCAGAACTACATCCAGCTTTAGCAGGAAAAAATCTGCCTGATAGAACTTTTTGGGACAATCTGCAAAAAGACCTTAATATTCCTCGCTACGTAGTTTTGACTGAAGGAGATAATGAGCTCTTGATAGATTTTGAGAGTGAGACCTCACTACAAATTCTACATCATAAGATTTTAAAGAAAGGAATGGCTACGCTAAGTGAGTTTCTGTCAAGCCCTGATAATTGTTTTATCCAAGATAAAAACGGAAAGTATAGTAACGAAATGTTACTTGCCTTCAAAACACTTCACGTTAAAAAGAGAGAAATGATTCCAAAGCGTATAGATAGTAACGTTCGAAGAATTTTTGTGCCGGGCAGTGAATGGTTTTATGTTAAAATCTATACTGGGACAAAGTCAATTGAGAAGATTTTGACAAAAATTGTTAAACCGCTTTGTGAAGAATTGGTGAATGATGGTGTAATAGACAAATGGTTTTTTCTCAGATTTAAAGATACTGACGAGCACCTTCGTTTGAGATTCCACAATGGAAAAAATGCCCAGTTTTGGCAATATATTCTTACGCTATTACATGAAAAACTAGCGCCATATATAGATCAGAAAATAGTAAACAGTATTCAGATTGATACGTATAAGCGTGAAATTGAACGGTATGGAGATACGACGATAGAACAATGTGAACAGCTTTTTTATCATGATAGTCAAGCCATTGTCAATTTTATAGATTTACTGGATGGAAGCGATGAAGGAGAAAAATACCGCTATTTATTTGGGCTATATGGCGTAAATGCCCTGTTGGATGATTTTGAATTTAGTCTTACGCAAAAAGCCGAATTACTAAAGAATCTACAAGCAGGTTTCTTTCAGGAATTTAATGGCAACAATGCCTTAAATGTTCAGTTGAACGATAAATATAGGCTTCAAACTTCAGCAATAAACCAACTGATGAATGGGAATGAATTTGATGAAGGAGTAGCCGATGCGATAGCCATTTTTAAAGAACGTTCTGCCGAAAATAGAAAAATTGTAGCGGAAATAAGGGAAATTCAAGCAAATCAAACTAGCGTTATGACCTTTCAGGAGATGTTGCCTAGCCTAATACACATGTATTTGAATCGCTTGTTTATTTCCAAACAACGCCTGCATGAACTAGTAATCTATCATTATTTAGATAAGTATTATAAATCTCAGATTGCTCGAAAAAAACAACATACTGTATTGATTAATAGCTAATTGTATCACTAAACTATTAGAATAATGAAAAAGTTAATCTTAATATTTACCATCATCATCAGCACGATGGTTTGTATGGGTCAGGAGAGCGTGTATCAGCATCCCCCACAAGCTATTGAAGATTTATTGTTAGGAAAAATTACCCCAACAGTCAGAACTAACTCTAAAGGGAACGTTTTGCTTATTTTAGAAAACAATGCCTTGCCGACGGTTGCAGAATTGGCTGAGCCTGAAATCAGAGTGGCTGGGATGAGGATTAATCCCAAAAGTAATTCACCAAGCAGGATTCGCTTTGCAACAGCAATTAAAATCCTGTTTATTGATACTAAAGTAGAAGTTGAGGTAAAAAACTTACCTAAAAATCCATTGATTGCTAATATCAAATGGTCGCCTGATGAAACAAAGTTTGCTTTTACGCATAACAGACCTGACGGTGTAGAGCTTTGGTATGTGGATATGCAAACCTTGGACGCTCACAGGATTGAAAAAATTACGGTTAATTCAGTATTCGATTCGCCCTATGAGTGGCTGAATGACAGCAAAAATATTATGGTGCTGACGGTTCCTTCAAGAATGGATCCGCCAACAAAACTAAATATCGTAAAAGGGCCAGTAATACAAGAAAGTAACGGACAAAAGAGTGCTTCGCGTACTTATCAAGATTTATTGAAAAGCCCATACGACCAAGCCGTATTTGACTATTATGGTGAATCTCAGATTGTTAAGACTGACCTTGTAAAGGGAAAGATATTAAAAATAGGAAGGGTAGCTGTTTATAAAAACATCAGCGTATCTCCCGATGGTACTTGTCTAATGACTAAAAAAGTGCAACGTCCGTACTCTTATACGTTACCGATGTACAGGTTCCCTGAGAAAGTAGATATATGGCTTACGAAAGACGGCAGTTTTTTGAAAAATATAGCAGATATTCCTTTGCAAGAGAATATTCCTATTGGGTATGATGCCGTAACCGAACTTCCTAGAGGGCATGCTTGGCGACCAGACGTGAAGGCTTCATTGTGGTGGTTGGAAGCACAGGATGGTGGTGACCCAAAACGAGTAACAGATGTTAGGGATAAAATGTATTCGTGGAGTTATCCATTTGAGGGCAATCCTGATGAAGTGCTGACATCAAAATATAGGGTTAGTTACATGTCGTGGGGTAACGAGAAATTTGCGATGACCTCGGAATACTGGAATGCTACTCGTCGATATATTAGTCGGGTGATTGACCCATCTCTTAAAAAAGAACTTCGTCTTTTGTATGATATTTCAGCGGAAGATATTTATAAT
Organism: Arcicella sp. BE140; assembly: GCF_031456255.1. NCBI lineage: Bacteria > Pseudomonadati > Bacteroidota > Cytophagia > Cytophagales > Flectobacillaceae > Arcicella > Arcicella sp. BE140. The sequence goes on from NZ_JAVDUE010000006.1 coordinate 215,430, forward strand.
CAACCCGGTAATCCAGAAGTACTAAGAAACAAATTTGGGAAATTTACGATGGCTATTTCAGCCAATGATGAGATATTGACTTTTGGAGCAGGAGCAACGCCAGAAGGAAATAGACCTTTTATCGATCAGGTAAACTTAGCTACTGGCGAAACCAAAAGACTATGGCAATGCGATAAAAACCACTATGAATATGCCATTTCTGTCTTGAATAGAGACAAAATGCAATTCCTTACCCGACGAGAATCCCTAACTGAAAACCCTAATTATTATATTCGAGATTTGTCGACAGATTCATCTTTTATTACACCATTAACCAATTTTGAACATCCATATCCACAGCTTAAAAATGTACAAAAAAAGGTATTGAAATATAAACGTTCCGACGGTATAGATTTGACGGCTGAGCTTTATTTACCTGCTGACTATAAGCCTGCACGTGGACCTTTGCCTACGCTTATGTGGGCTTATCCAGAGGAATATAAATCAAAAGAGGGGGCAAGCCAGCAAAATATTTCGTCTAATGAATTTGTCCGATTGCCCATTCTTTCGCCCATCTATTTTGTTACGCAGGGCTACGCCGTGTTGGATAATGTGAAAATTCCCATCATTGGCGAAGAAGGAAAAGAAGCAAACGATACTTTTATCGAGCAGATTACGGAAAGCGCCAAAGCTGCCATTAACGAAGGAGTACGTTTAGGAGTGGTAGACTCCAGCAAAGTGGCTATTGGTGGGCATTCATACGGTGCTTTTATGACAGCTAACCTATTAACGCATACCAACTTATTTAAAGCAGGTTTTGCTTGTAGTGGTGCTTATAACAGAACGCTTACGCCCTTTGGTTTTCAGACGGAGGAACGAAATTATTGGCAAAGTCCAGCGATGTATAATACTATCTCGCCCTTCCAAAATGCTAATAAAATGAAGCACGCATTATTGCTTTTTCATGGGGATGCTGATAATAACCCTGGGACATTTACCCTACAAAGTGAACGATATTTTTTAGCCTTGAAAGGGCTAGGAGCGACGACAAGGTATGTTAATCTACCACATGAATCACATGGTTATCGTGGTAAAGAGAACCTTCTTCAAGTATATGCAGAAATCAATAACTGGTTTCAAAAATATGTAGTAAAAAACGAATTTTCAATTAATAAATAACCGTTTAAACAGGAAATATTATGAGACAAACAGTTGGAAACCTAATAGAGAAGATGCTTAACAGACCGAAAAATGCAGAACCGATTGAGTTCTTGACAGATGAAATGTCGCTGCAGGTGCGTGGTGGAGACCGAGAATATACACCCATGTACGATGATAAATCTAAGGATATTGACTGGGGAAGAGCAGCAATTTTACTCGATAATTTAAAATAAGGTATTCACCAAGTTAAATAATATCATAACATGGCAAAGAAAAAATTTTTCATCAAAAAGGATGAAAAAGATGCTAAAAAGAAGGCATTAGAACATTTTAATACTGAAGAAAACCAGATTATTTCTGAGGATGTTTTAGGTGGTTTTCGTCAATATGGAGGTAAAAATCCAGATCCTACAGAGCCACCACCAGCAGCACCGCCAGCAGAATAGTAATTTTAATTAACGTATCAGTTAGCTATGAGAGATAAATCCATTTGCAAAGTGTTGATTATGAGAGTTGCCAGCCGTTGCAACCTAAATTGTACTTATTGTTATATGTACAATGTGGGGGATGAGTCTTTCAAAAGTCAACCTAAATTCATGAGTATTGATACAGTTGATAAAGTTATTGAACAAGTCGGATTGCATTGTGAAACAAATGATTTAAAGACGTTTGAATTTATATTTCACGGTGGTGAGCCTATGCTTATTTCAAAGGAATTTTATAAATACTTTGTAGCACAAGCAAAAGAAAAGCTTCCTATCCAGACTAAGCTTTTTTTTGCTATCCAAACCAATGGAATATTGTTGTCTGAAGAATGGTGCAAAGTATTTAGTGAACTAAAAATTGAGATAGGTATCAGCATTGATGGTTATGAAGAGAGCCATGATAAATATAGAATAAACCACAGTGGGAATGGCTCATTTCATTCAGTCATGCAAGGGTTTAAGGTTGCCTCTGAGTCGGCTTATCTTCATAAGATCCCTGGAGTTTTGTCGGTCATTAATATTCAGTCAGATGCAGAAAAATTCTTTTATTTTTTGAAAGAATATAAGGTTCAATTAATCGATTTTTTATTACCTGACTGCTCTTATGAAAAACTTCCTCTGGGTTATGCGGATGGTATAAATGATAGGACACTATACGCAGATTGGTTGATTATTCTTTTTGATTTGTGGTTCTCTGATAATACCAATGGACCACAGATTATCTTTTTTGAACAACTCGTGAAAATCATCATTGGTATTGATGAGGGCTTTGAATACATTGGAAATAGAAAAGCTGAATTTTTAACCATTGAAACCGATGGTTCTATTGAGGTAACAGGCTCTTTTAAAGTTTGTGGTGATGGCTTTACCAAAAAGGGTTATAACATTCATACACATACGTTAGAGGAATCTTTGGAAGATGACCTTGCACAAAGATATATCAATGGCCATGACAACTTATGTTCAAAATGCCAAGCTTGTCCGATTGTGGAAGTATGTGGGGGAGGGTTCGTGGCTCATCGCTATAGCAAACATAACGGTTTTGATAATCCTTCAGTGTACTGTCTGGATTTAATGAAATTGATTACTCATGTTCAGAACAAAGTACTTGATTACCTGCCTATTGAATTTGTTGAGGAGAGCGAGCTTACTTATCTGTCATTTGAAGAATTAAAGTATAATAACATTTAAAAAACTTGAACTTATGATAGCCAGCAGCAAATATAAATTTTATCGTCAGCTCGACTATATGGACTGCGGACCTACTTGCCTCAAGATGATATCAGCTTATTATGGTGTTGATTATCCGCTTGATTTCCTTAGAGCTAACTCTTTTATTACACGCCAAGGAGTCAGTCTTTTAGGAATTAGTGAGGCAGCCGAAAAAATTGGATTCAAAACCCTCGGAGCTAAACTTTCTTACGAGCAATTGTTTGACGAAGTACCCAAGCCTTGTATTCTTCACTGGAATCAAGAGCATTTTGTGGTGCTTTATGATATGAAACGCCCTAACTTTAAGTTACCCTTTTCTAAAAATAATTCGGATAGGATTTTATTAGGAGACCCAGCCCACGGTTTAGTGTGGCTTGATAAGGAAAACTTTATGAAATCGTGGGTCAGTACTTCCGACAATAAAGGAGTGAGCTTACTATTAGAACCGACTAATCAATTCTACGAAACTGTTGAGGAAAAACAAAAGGAGTCGATGGGATTCAAGTTCCTGTTTCAATACATGACTCCCTACAAAAAATACTTGGTTCAAATTATCCTTGGAATGCTGTTCGGCAGTTTACTGTCAATGATTTTCCCTTTCTTGACACAAAGCATGGTAGATTACGGTATTCAGCGGCAAAATCACCAATTTATAAAACTGATATTAATTTCCCAACTACTTCTCTTTCTGGGTGGTATGGCCGTTGATATGATTCGAAATTGGATTTTGTTACACATCAATGCTCGGATGAGTGTGTCTATTATTTCCAATTTTTTACTAAAACTAATGAGATTACCCATTAGTTATTTTGAATCAAAAAATACGGGAGATATTTCTCAGCGGATTAATGACCACCATAGGATAGAGTCTTTCTTGACGGGTTCAACCCTTCAGACATTATTCTCGTTTATTAACCTCATTATTTTCTCGATAATATTAGGGATTTATAGTACCTCTATATTAGTTGTTTTTGCAGCTGGGAGTGTTGCTTCAATTATTTGGGTTGTACTTTTTTTAGAAAAACGCAAAGATTTAGACTATAAACGATTTCAGAGTTTAAGAGAAAATCAGAATAGTATCTATGAATTGATTACGGGTATGCAGGAAATAAAATTGAATAACTGCGAAAAAGCGCGTAGATGGGAATGGGAAAGAATCCAAGCTAAATTATTCAAAATCAATATCAAAAGCTTGTCTCTTGAACAATATCAAGAAGTAGGTTCAACGTTTCTGACCCAGCTAAAAAATATCATTATCTCGTATATGGTGGCATCAGAAGTAATGAACAACCATATTACTTTAGGGGTAATGCTTAGTATTTCTTATATTATTGGACAGTTGAATGCCCCTCTTACACAGATTATTAAATTTATGAGAAGCGTTCAGGATGCCCAAATAAGCTTGGACCGATTGGCAGAAATTCATAATCGCCCCGATGAAGAGGCAGATGAAGAGCAATTGATGGGTAAAATATTTTCAAGCGAGCTTGATGATAGTTTTGAAGATCAAACGTATTTCATAGAAGAAATTAGCGAAGGCAAAATTTTAAATGGAATGATTAACGCTCGAAAAGGAATAACCCTTGAAGATGTTTCATTTAGGTATGGAAGTTCGCAAAGCCCTTTGATTCTCAAAAACCTTAATTTACATATTCCCGCAGGAAAAGTAACTGCCATCGTGGGTGCAAGCGGTAGTGGAAAAACTACGCTATTGAAGTTGTTATTGAAATTTTACCCACCAAACAATGGCAAAATATTGGTGAATGGCAACGATTTGAACGATTTGTCGGCACGTGAATGGAGAAAAAAATGTGGGACTGTGATGCAAGATGGCTATATTTTTTCAGATACTATTACCCGAAACATTGCGGTAGATGGAGAAAAAATTGACGAGAAGAAATTGATAAATGCCGTCAGAGTGGCCAATATTCAAGACTATTTACGCAAACTTCCTTTGGGTTTTACCACCAAAATTGGTAGCACAGGTTCGGGGCTTAGTGGCGGACAAAAACAACGTATTTTCATTGCTAGAGCTGTTTATAAAAATCCAACTTACTTATTTTTTGATGAAGCTACCAGTGCTTTGGATGCCAACAATGAAAATATTATCATGGAGAACCTAGAAAAATTCTTTCATGGTAGAACCGTCGTCGTCATTGCTCATAGACTAAGTACCGTAAAAAATGCCGACCAGATAATTGTCATGGAAAATGGCGAAATTAGAGAAAAAGGAACCCATGTAGAGCTAGCCTCACAAAAGGGGTATTATTATGAGTTAGTCAAAAATCAATTAGACTTAGAAACAGCATAGCAATAATATTTATCATAAACTATTAATTAACCATGCCAGAGCAAAGTAGCAGTTTCGAACTCAGGAGCGAAGAGATTCAAGAAATTATCGGGCTTGTTCCACATTGGATTGTTAGATGGGGTATTACTGTCTTATTCTCAATCCTGTTTGTATTCATTCTTACTTCATATTGGGTTAGTTATCCAGATGTTGCTCAGGCAAACGCCCTGATAACAACAACGATACAACCTAAAAAAGTATCATGGATGGCAACGCCACCATTGGAGTATAAATTGACTGTCGTTGATTCTCAGATTGTTAAAAAAGGAGATACATTATTTATTGAAAATAATGTACAGACCAATGAGAAATTTTATGAAGTATCTACTGTAGCAGGACGTGTGATAATACTAAGGGCTACTGACAATAACCCTAATAAATCAACCATCATAGTAACGCCTGCTATGTCTAGTTATCGTGTACAATTGTCATTACCCATAAAAGGCGTTGGGCAGATTAAAGTAGGGCAACGGGTACAAATAAAACTAGACCCCTATCCTGTTAATGAATTTGGCTATTTAGAAGGGAAGATAACCGCCGTAGTGCCGTATGCTATTGATAACAATTATAGAGCATCTGTTGAACTAACGAACGGGATGAATACTACCAATGGAAAAAAAATTCCGCTTCAATATTACCTTATCGGAACAGCAGAAGTGATGCTAGATGAAAAAAGTTTATTGAGTCGTTTTACTGGAGGAAATTTTAATAGATAGCAAGATGGCACACGGATTCTCAATTAATAAAGTATTTTTTGCATTTAACACCTATTATTGCTATATTTGATTATTATTCCATAAATAGTTATGCAAAATTTATTAACCTGTTTAATTGTTGATGACGAGCTCTTAGCACAAGAACTCATTGAAAAATTTGTAAATAGAATTCCATATTTACAATGTGTGGGAAAGTGTTTTACAGCAATGGATGCACTTGTGATGATTAATGAAAAAAAGCCAGATATTATTTTTTTAGACATTAATATGCCAGAAATGACTGGATTAGAATTTTTAAAATCACTTACCAATACTCGTCCACAGATTATTATTACTACTGCTTACTCTTATCATGCTATAGAAGGTTACGAACACGATGTGGCTGATTTCTTATTAAAACCTTTTCCATTTGATAGATTCTTAAAGGCAATCAATAAGATTCAGCAACGGATGATTGATAAGAAAAACAATGCCACTGTTGCTCCTGAGCCTAAAGAAGCCACTGTTTCTTTGGAAGGCAAAGACATTAACAAAGAGGAATCAGAAGAAGAAACATATCTTTTAGTAAAGCAAGATAAAAAGCTCGTGAAAATTTATCCCCATGAAATTATTTTCATTGAAGGGATGAAGGATTATCTGAAGATACATACCAAAACAAAGTTTATCGTCATATACATGACGATGACCCGTATTGAACAATTATTACCTAAATCAAAATTTTTACGCATCAATCGTTCTTTTATTATTTCCTTAGCAGCCATGAAAAGTATTGAAGGCAACATGATTGAAATGTCTAACGATAGGAAGCTAGATATTGGTAGTAGCTATCGAGAGAGCCTGAAAGAATACTTTAAAAGCAAAACCTTGATTTAGTAGAAGGTTTATGATAACTTGGTATTTATCAAGAAAACATTTGACGGTCGATTTTATTAATACAAGCCAGAAAATTATTTTTCTCAACTTGTATTGACGAAATCGACTTGTTTATTTTATATCCATTATACAAGATGAATAAAAGTTTTTTAGACAAAGCAAAAGTATATTTTTCACTCTATTCCCCCTCGGCACGTATCTGGACTCATGTAATATTTTGGGTTATTACTGCCCTTATTCTCTCTAGTTTTGGCTTTAATCTTGCTGGATGGGAATATCCTAAAGCGGCCTTAGTACATACTGTTTTCTTGGTTGTTAAATCAATGTTTGCTTATTATATAATTGCCTATCTATTGCTCCCGCTTGTCATGAAAGGGAATAGATGGGTTCTTTTTTTGATAGGAATAGGCATTATGTTCTTTCTAGACTCGGTAATTTCCTATTATATGTTTGAGACCGTTAGTAATAATTTTGAGACTTCACTTTATTATAAGCGATATGCCAACATGATTAATGAAGGCGGATTGATGGGGTCAATTCTTTTCTCTAAATTATTTTTTATCCATATATACAATGAAACATTACCGATTCTCCCCCCGCTGATTGTAAAATTCGTCAAAATAATTATTGCTTCTCGTAACAAAACGATTTCACTACAGCGTGATAACCTCAACCTTGAACTGAACTTCTTAAAATCGCAGGTTAATCCTCATTTCCTTTTTAATGTACTCAATAGTATATACTCACTTATCGTTGAAAAAGACGAGACCGCTGCCAATATTATAGTAAGATTGTCGGGACTAATGCGTTATACACTTTATGAAACAGAGAGCGAAAAAGTATCTTTAAAACGTGAGGTAGAATTTATTCAACAGTATACCGAACTAGAGCGGATTCGTTTTCAAAGTAGGGTGAATATCACACTTACGATGGATGGTGATTTTGGTAATTATCAAGTTCCCCCACTGATTTTTATTTCATTTGTAGAAAATGCATTCAAACATGGGGTGAGTAATACTGGGAAGGCTTCGTGGGTAAAAATTGATTTTAGGATGAAAAAATCAACCGTCATTCTCAGTGTTGAAAATAGCAAACCGACTCATATCATGCACGAAGAAGTACAAGGAGGAATAGGGTTGTTTAATGTCAAAAAAAGGCTAGAATTACTTTATCCAGATAAGTATAAGTTATTAATAGAAAACAAAAAACAAACTTTTTTTGTCGAGCTACAACTAGAATTGGTCTAGTTTGTCTTCCTTTAATACCTACTTTATCTAAGCAAGTACCTAGTTGCTCTAATTTTTTTCATTGCTTTTGCGGTTTTGTGTTATTTAGTGTCATCATTAAATATATAACCTTTCAAACAGCAAAAACTATGAAAAATTCAAAACTAAATCTTGCAAAAAAAACTGTTTCTACCCTTAATAATAATCATTATTCAAATATCAATTTACACTTTAAGTCAGGAAGTACTACTATTACTATCGTGACAAGATGATAGAAAACTTACTCTTTTAAATTTTAATTACAGAATGGACAGCTACGGAATCCTATACGAAAATACAATTTTAGAAAACCAATTGATAGACTATCTTGACAGGATAACCTTCCTAAAAAGAGAATGGTCTGGTTCATTTGATGATGTAGAGAAATTCCTGCATGAAAAGCCTGTGGATTTATTATTTATTAGTGTTGAAAGTCCACCTCAAGAGATGATTGTATTATTAGAAAAATTAGCTTTTTCTAATAATACAATCGTTATTTCATCTCCGAAGGCCTTGCCAAATTTTGAAAAAACGTTAACGCCATGCATTATAGAATACATCATTCGTCCGCTAACGTTTGAATTAGTTGTTAGTGCTATCATGAAATATTCTATGAAATATGACTGATAATTATCACAACTATCCATAAATAGTATAAATATCCTTGAATATTAGCATGATTGTGTTAATTTTTAGTGCTTTGAATACAGATAGTTTAAGCGCCTTAATTTATTAAAATATAAATTAGTGTAAACTATTTTACTCTCTTCTGACAGAAACGAATGTTTAATGAGCTGATGAATAAGCGGATAATCTTTTTGAAAAAAAGTGATGATTTGCTTCGCTCGTTTTTCATTTATTCCAATTTTACTACTGAAACACATGAAATCGTCATAAGTATAAAAGGCATTTTCTTTAAAAGATTCTGTTTCAAAATCATCCGAGAATAAACCGTCGGCTGTTGCCATATCGTCATCATTCACATGTAAACGAGTACAAAGCAAATCATAGGCTGGAGCTAGAATCATATCTCCATTAAGGCTTTCTATCAATGAAAAATTCTTCAAGTGAGCATCCCCGTTAGAAAACAGGTAATTGAATAATACTAAGCGGAAAAACTTTTCCATCTCAATTGAGTAAGCCACTACATATTTTTTCACGAGCATTGCCATCTCTTCATAACTACCCTCATATTTCATTGAGCTTCCACCTTTAATACTTGATTTTCCAGCTAACGTGGCAAAATCTTCTACTATCAATTTAGTAGTATCCGAATGATAATCAAATCGTTTGGTCAGATAAGCAGGTTGATTATCAGGGAAAAACATCATTGTGTTTTCTGCTGTTTCTATTTTGTAAACCTGTCTGGCTATTTGCATTGTCAGGTGTTCATTCGCTGGAATTTCTTCAATTGCTTTAAAACGACTACTAGGAATTGGTTTTAAAATATACTGTCCATGCTCACTAACTTCAACCAAGCGAAGCTTATGCTTATCTAACAAGAGAGATACTTTTTCCTGAACCCCCGAAATAGAAATTCGTTGAATTTTAAAGGTACTTTCGGCTGGTGAATTTAAAGAAAAGGGTAGATAATGACTTATTTTTTTACCATTAAAAAGGCGTCGTAAGGCCAACGGAGAAAAGGAATCAAATCCTTCTTTGAGGGTAGAGGGGCAATATTTTAAATCTAAATTATTCATAAATAGGAATAACGGTTATAGCTCCTATAGTATCATATTGAGCGGTGGCAAGTAATAATCCAAAAAAATCATTTTGATCAATCTTTAGTAAACGGCAAAGTGTTGCTTTGTTTGCTCCTTCAGGGAGCATATTAAAAAAAACTGGAAAAAGAGTAGGATGGTGATACACTTGTTGGCTTTTGGGCATAGTCATACTTATAGGTCTGAACGTCGAATGTAGGAAGTAATCATCCTCATATCTAAATACAAATCCGTTTTTATCTTCTGCTAAAATTCCCGCAGGAGTTCCTTTAAAATAAACCTTTGCCTTTCTCATAGTTTTACATTCAGTTGTAATTCCATCCCTAATACTTCTGCTAATTTCAACAATGTTTCTAAAGATGGATTTCCTTCTCCGCGTTCAATTGATACAATTGTTCGCAAAGCAACAGCCGAGATTTCTGCTAAGTCTTCTTGGCGTATCTTTAATACTTTACGCCTGTTTTTTATTTGTTCTCCTAAAGTTTGCTTATCCATTTGTGCATCATAATGCGTTTATTAGTATAAAAATACAAAATTATTTTTGATAATATGCAAAATGTGCGTTTAAATGCACTTTATGAAAAGAGATTAATTGCGTTTCCCCTTCATCAATTGAGACGCACTAACCATCCACTACAATTAAAAACAGTCAAGGACTATGCTTAAAATGTCAATGCTCATAGAGCGAATAATAGTTTCTCAAACACTTTTAAACTAAGGGGAATTGTACTTTCCCTGCCCAGTAAATAGGTATGAAGTATAATTTTTCCTGAATACCAAATGGAGCGTTTGAAAAAATGATGGCTTGTGAAATATGAGGATGATGTTCTAGTAAATAATGTAAGCTTTTTAAAGAACCACTTCTTCCAGACTTTACTTCTATCGGGATTATTTTGCCATCTCTTACAATGACAAAATCTACTTCAGCACTACTTCCTGGACTGGTTCTTGCCCAATAAACGAGTTCTTCTTTTTGCGAAGCAATCATTTGTTGTGCCACAAATTGTTCTGCTAACATGCCATTGAAAGCAGCAGTGAGGTTCTTTTTTAAGTAAATATCTTGAAAAGACAGCTTACTTTTTCGCAATAATAAACCAATGTCAAGATGAAATAATTTGAATTGTTTGCCAGACGGACTAAGCGGTAGACCAGCAATAGATACATTTTGAACGGCATTTAATAAACGAGCAGTTCGTAATACTTCTACGCCTTTTTTGATGGTAGGGCTTGAAAAACGGTCAGATAAATGTGTATAGATAATCTGATTGCTTATTAGGGAAGCACTTTTTTCTAAAATATCATTCAGCGCATCTCCATCTACAGTGGGCTTATACTTCTTGAAATCCTGCTCGTAAGCGTATAACAAATTATCTTGAATTTCTTGGACATCGTTAAAGTTCTGATTATTCACAAAGCTTTGTACACATTCGGGCATTCCACCAACGACGAAATAATTATTGATTTCTTCATTCAAAATACTTGTTACAACCTCTGGCAAAATAGTAGGTTTGTCATTAAGAATGTTAGCGATTGAGTCTTTTTTCCGAGCCAACAAAAACTCATAAAAAGTCATGGGTGTTAGACTCATCACATCTACCCGCCCTACTGGGAAAGGCTGATTCCTAAATTCAAAGTCTAATAGTGAACCTGCCGCAATAAGATGTAATTCTTTTTTATCTTCATAAAAATACCTCAAACTTCCCAATGCATCGGCACAAGCCTGAATTTCATCAAAAAAAAGCAGGTCATTCGTAATATCTATCTTGATACCAAGTGCAAATTCAAGTTCTAGAAGTATTCTGTTTACATCAAAATTATGCTTGAAAATGATGTGTAAATCTCGCCTTTTTTCAAAATTGAGGGTAATTACTTTTCCTGTAAAATACGACTCTCCAAATTTTTGAACCAACCAAGACTTTCCGACTTGCCTAGCTCCATTTAGCACAAGGGGTTTTCTTGACAGCTTTATTTTCCAATTGGCTAATTCGTTTATCTTTTCTCTAAACATAGATTCGTCTTTATCAATGTACTACATTTCCCTTACAAATATAAGAGAATATAGTAAATATTTAAAATAATGACCATTATTTTAAATCAAACAAATAAAATAATAACCATTATTCGGTAAAATAAATAGTAGCACCGTATTGTCCAGTACTGTCTAAAAATATAATTTTAGTAATTACGTATTAGTAACTTTCTCATTATTGACTAGGAAATTTGCGTTTTGCACAAGACTATCTGCTATTAAAAAAGTTTAATGTATAAAAAAACATAAAGTGCATATGTACGGTATGATATATACGTTTAAATTTTTAAAGTTTACATGAGATTAGAGTTCTAACCTTCTATAAAAACATTCCCATCGTGATTATGAGGTTTGATAATAGGAGGAGTGTTTCACTTGTTTCTCGTGACACAACATCTAATTGCTCTGCATCCACTTCCATATCTTCCAAATTTTGAAAGAGATTTTATAAGAATAAAATCCATAGCTAGAAATTACTATGGATTAATGGAGATTTGATATTTTCAATTAAGAATAGGGAAAAGTTATGCGGAAAGTTGTGCCAACATTTTCTTCGCTTTCAAAAGTAATTTCTCCTCCATTCATTTTCACTAAGTTATGGACAATCAGTAATCCTAAACCTGTGCCTTTAATTCCCCCAACATTTGCACCCCGAAAAAAAGATGTATAAACTTTTTTATGTTGATTTATTGGAATACCAATACCATAATCTTTTACTTCAATTACGTATTCGTTTTCTTTAAAACATAATGTTATTATCGGGCTTTCACATTTCGGAGAATATTTAAAAGCGTTGGATAACAAATTGTCAATTATATGTTCTAAATGTTGAGGGTCTGCTAATACCTTTCTTTGTTTTCCGATTTGTTCGAAAACTAGCTTTCTACCATCTTTTTGATGTCTATTTTGTCGTTCAATTCCATAATATATCAAAGAAACTAAATCTATTTCCATCTTTTGAACATCCCTATTTTCATCTTCAATTTTGCCTAAAAACAGTGTTTCGTTCATCAAATTAGTGATACTAATAATTTCAGTGTGGATAGTATTAAGTTGCTTTTTAATCTTTTCCTTAATAGGATTATCTTTCTGTTCTTCAAGAAACATTTCTATAATTTCAGCTGATGAAGAAATAGTGGAAAGTGGTGTTTTAAATTGATGGGTCGTCATGGCCACAAACCTAGTTTTTAGTTGATTTAACTCTTTTTCTTTTTTCAGAGCATTCATCATACTTTCTTCAGCTTTTTTCTTCAAGGTTATTTCTCTACTCGAGCTAACTATTCTATCTTCAAGGTTATATTCATCAAAAAACATTTTATAAGATGTTTGCATCCAAACATATTCTCCTGTTTTCTTAAGGAATCTATACTCTATTAATGATTCCATGTTACCTTCTAAAAGGTAACGTTCATGTTTTTTTTGTACACCTTCAATATCTTCAGGGTAAAAATAATCATACACATTTTTACCAATTAGTTCTTTGGGTTCATAACCCAATACCTCCTTACATGAAGGAGATACATATAGATATTGACCTTGAAGATTACAAATACAAATTAAATCACGCACATTACTTGATAGTAACTCGCTAAAATGTGCATTTGATTTTTCATTAGTAATATCTCTTAAGGTACCTGTTGTACCTATAGCTTCTTTTTTCTCATTCATTAAAAGACTAATAAAAACCTTAATCCATATTATTTCATTAGTCTTACTAATAAAACGAACGATGTGAGAACAAGAAGTTTTTTGTTGGTTGACTAAGGACCTAAAAAGTAATATATTTTTTTTTATATCATCAGGATGCAAAAATGCATAAAAAGGCTTACTACTAGATTCCTCAATATTATAACCCAAAATATCTACCCAAGCCTTATTTAAAAAAGTCAAATTCCCTACAATATCTGTTTGAAAAAGCACTTCATGTACATTTTCAATCACATATTGATATTTTTCTTCTTGTTCATATACCTTTCGAATCAGTTGTTCTTTTTCAGTAACATCTTTGGAATAAATGATAAGATGGGTTACAATTTGATTAGAATTAAAAACAGGATTAATATAAAACTCGTAGTATTTGCCTTTAGCTTCATGTGTAGTTTTAAACCTTTCTCCACTCAAGCCCCTGCTAACATTAGTTGGTGCAACGGATGAAAATAAAGTATCAGTATCTGTAAGTCTTTTGCTTCCGATTTCGGGGAAATAACCATACAATTCTTTAAAAAAAACAGTATAAGCCTTATTAAAAAAAACAAAGGTACATTCTGAATCCAATATACAAACAGGATCTATCAGAATATCTAGTGCTTCTTGGCTTAATAATAGTAGATTGTCTTGCGTGGTCATTATTAAAATTAGTTTAACAAATAATAGAATAGTAAATTTTTCAACAGTTTTACTACACAATTAAATGCTTTTATAATTAAGATTCCAATAAGTAAAAAACAAATTGTCAATAAATATATTATTAAGAAAATGGCAAAACACTAACAAAAATCATGATATAACTTTTTTTATATTATTTTTAATTAATATGTTCCAAAAAATATCGAGTCTAGTTCTTCTCTATCCAATCAGGAAATTCTAAAGTAAAAGTAGAGCTACGTTTAATTGGAGTTTAGAGATGATGATAAAACAAGGAAAATAATTTTTTATAAGCTGTATTTTTTGTACCCCGTATCTTAAACGATAATTACATAAAATTAGATAAACAAAAGAGACTGTCCTTTTCGGACAGTCTCTTTATGCAGAATTAATATGCTAATCATAATTATCAAAGCTGTAGCTTTAGGGTCTTTGAATAAAGAAGGTCAGTTACTCCGACAGTCTTAACTCCTATACGTGCATATATAAATCCTGTTTTGGATAAAGTAACCTTTTGAGATGCTGTAAGTGTTTTTAAATCAAGGAAAATACTATTATTACCAACAGATAAATTAGTAAATGCCTTTTCATATACTTTGGAAGTATTATCAACAATTGACGTGACGCCCAAATATATTACTACTTTTTCCAATACAGCTGTTGAAACATTTTTTTCTAAATTAAATGTTGCTTTGTAAGTGGAATCACTGACCTCAGTGGCATAATTAGATAACCAAAAGTAAGGTGTAACTTCAAAGTTGACATTAGTTTTAGTTCCTTTTAATGAAAAACGCAATGTATCTTTATTGGTAACCCAAGGGCCTTTACCGGGTGTAATTACTAGATAGTAATCCCCATCAAATGTATTGATAGTGTATGTACCATCTTCTCTGCCAAACATTTTAATATACCCGACATCCCACTTTTCTGGTCCAACCTGATTTAGTTGAAGCATATTTGTCCCCGTAACATCCGAGGCAGTTCCCATTAGTTGCAGAGGTTGCCCCTTATAAAGGAATTGACCCGATATAACCGAAGTGGGATAGTTCCAGTTATCAATTTCTTTGCTACATGCCGTAATGCAAATCAGCACAACTAACATCAATGCTGAAATACTATATATATTTTTTTTCATATTGCCGTATTAAAATAGTTATTGATTAGGATTGATTACAAGCCTTGGATTATTGGTAATCCAAGAACTCTCGATAATTCCATAATAATTTGTGATAGGGAAATATAAAGGAGTGGTTGCTCTTTTATACGATACCTGTTTTGTAAAAACCCATTTGCCATTGTTAGGGTCTCCTTGACTAACCACCTTATATGGAAATAATGAAAACATTTGTGCCGTAGCATCGCCAGGAACACCATTCCAGAGTGTATGTGCTAGTCTCCATCTTTTAAGATCCCAAAAACGATGATCTTCAAATGCGAACTCAACACGGTATTCATTTACAATTTTATCAAAGGTAATTGTTGAAGTAGTTAAAGGTTGAATACCTCCCCTGTCTCTAACTATATTGATATATTGAACAGCCAAGGCAGTTTGGCCTAATTCAAATGCTGCTTCAGCCGCTATAAGATATGCTTCAGCAATTCTGAAACGAGGCATCCACATTGCACTAAAAGTTGGATTTAGACCTGCACCAACTGTTTCGTCAAGAAATTTACGGACTAAAAATCCAGTTTTGTTCACATAGTTATTAGAGTTTGCAATGGGGCCATTGATAGATGTCAAAACATCTCCAGCGTTCATACTTCCTGTTGGTCCAGCATTTATCACGTAATTACCTGAGGTGTTTTTGTTAATTTGTCCAGCCTGTAAACTTACAACAAGATTACGGTAAGTGGCATTTGGCCATATAACAGTCCCCCAAAGTCTAGCGTCTTTCGCAGTAAAAGGGTCTTCTACACTATTATAAAAAACATAGCTACCATCTGTGTTATTTGTTTTAATAGCTGAATTGCTCCCATCTTTGTTTTCAAAAGCCTCTACTAAGTTAAGGAGTGCTCCTAACGCATTTCCTTCTGTATAGTCACGCAACGAATAAGGCATAGCATAATTAGTAAAAGTAGTTACCACATTTGGAGCAAGCCTATCCAACGCCCAAATAACTTCTGTATTGCCAGCCTTAACGCTTGTGGCTTTATAAAAGGCCAACCCAGGATTGGCTGCGTCCTTCTGGATTACATAAGGACTTTCCGCAATTACCTTCTGTGCTGTAGCTAGTGCCAATGTATAGAATGCCGTTGCACTGTCAGCAGGTATGCCAGCCTCCCAACCAGCTGTACGCACTGTCGGGGTTTTTAAGTTTCCATATTTTGCAATGGAAGCAGCATAGATGGCCGCTCTAGATTTTAACATTAATGCAGCCCATTTATTGACTACTGACGAATTGGTTGTTTTTGAAGAGGTTAGTCTTGGTATAGTTTGGTCACATTGGTCAATAACGTATCGATATATTTGTGCTTCTGTAGAGCGTGGTGTTCTCCAACCTGTGACATCCACCCCTGCCTGATATGTATAAACTGTATCACCAATTATTGGCATACCACCAATTGAACGAGCCATACTGAAATAATACCAAGCACGTAAAAATTTAGCTTGAGCTTCCATATTTAAACGTTCGGATTCGGGCAAAGAAGGTAAGGATTTAGCTGTTGAAGAGTTTATTCCTTTCAAAAACTGATTAATCCTTCTCACCAATCCATAGTCGTACACTCTGTAAAAATTACGTGGTATTTGTTTTTCATCATCAGTTGTGGTGGCCGCACCATATTGTACGTTGGCCTCGTCGAGTAAATGGTAAGCTCCATAGTCTCCATTTTGCTGTCCATAATTCACAGAAGTATAAAAGGCCGCCAGAGTTGACTGAATCAAAGTTTTATCATTATATACAACACTTTCAGGTAAGTTGTTAACCACTTCTCCGTCAAGTTCTTTTACACAACTGCTTAAAGATGTTGAGAGGAAGGCTAATATGCAAAATATTGTTATTATTCTATTTTTCATTTAATTGAGATTTTGAAGTTCATTAGAAAGATGCTTGGAAACCAAAATTGTACACTTTAGGATTAGGATAAGAATTACCAGAACTTGAAGTAATTTCAGGGTCCAATCCTGATGGCATATTAGAGATAGTAAGCATGTTATAACCTGCAAAATAAAATCTAAGATTGGCTATTCCTGCTCGTTTGGTTATTACTGTAGGCAAAGTGTATCCAATTTCAAGGTTACGAAGTTTGACATAAGTAATATTGGTTTGCCAATAACTGTTTGGCCAATGGGTATTCATCCAGTTGTTTACACCTTTTGTTAAAAGAGGATATTTTCCGATGTTAAAACCACTGTTTTTATCCCAAATATCTTTGTACCAAGTAGAATTATCAGCTAAGTATTGTGATACATTTGCATTAGGGTCAAAATAACGTAAATAGCCTTGTTGTTCATACGTGTAAGCAGACGCTCCTACAAAATCTGCACGGACATCTATTCCTTTCCAGTTTGCACCAAAATTGAAAGCGAAATTTATCCATGGTGTTCCAGAGTTGGTTCTATAAGTTACATTTTTCATGTCAAGCTCAGTAATATACCCATCTCCATTGGTATCTTGATATATATAGTCCCCTGGTCTAAGTGTTGTATTTCCTGCATGGTCTTGGTCGATAGGATACTTAGCAATTTCTTCCCAAGTTTTAAACTGTCCGATGGCAATTAATTGAAATGACCCATCTCTATAGCGTCCTTCGGTACTACCAAGATCTCGATACTGATTGTAAGCAGATGACCAGTGGGGTTTGTATCTCTCGCCTGTTATCCATCTTGAAAAACTAAAATTTCCTCCTACCCAGTAATTAATATCTTTAATCTTATCTTTCCAGTCTAAAGAAAACTCAACACCTTTCGTATAATCGCCATTTAAATTTTCAGATGGAAGACCAAAGCCTACTTCATTTGGTAACAGAACATCATAACGACTACCCAGTTCTCCAGTTTGATGACGGCTGAACCAATCAAAACCACCTTTTAATCGGTTGTTTAATAAAACTATGTCTAAACCAACATTTAATGTTTTAACTCGTCCCCAGGTATATACTGTAGGCAAGCCAGATACCGTAGTTGTTGTTACATTGGCTCCATTTAATATTGCATTACCAGTATTATAGTTATACCCAGTGATGAAAGACAAAGCTGAACCAAGTTCCTTACCAGCTATACCATAGGAAGCCCTTAACTTTAAATCGTTAAAAGTATTACTCAAGAAATTATTATTTTTCCAGAAATTTTCCTGAGATACACGATAGGCCAATGACCCGTATGGGAAAAAGCCAAATCTACTTCCTGGTTGATAAAAGTAACTTCCATCATATCTTGTAGAAAATTCTGCAATGTATTTCCCTTCAAAATCATAATTTAGTCGTCCTATAAATCCTAATCTTTTCTGAACATAACTTATATTATCGGTTACTGTAATACCTGGCGTTGCATTTGTAAGATACTGAATACCATTTGCCACAGGCGACCCCCAAATATATACACTAGGATACGTTCCTCTTTTACCCTCCATACCACTAAACAAAAAGAGATTGTGGTTACCAAAGGATTTTTTATATTCCAATTGCAAGTTGGTAGTAACTTCCTCATTGTTTTGGATAAACCTTTCAACATAGCGACCGTTTCCTGAATAAGCCACGTTATACTGAGACGATGTCTTGTCATACGAGTAAAGAATTGGGGAAAGCTCTAGCAAATCGGTCTTATAGTTTTTATACCAATAGGTAAATAATCCTCTTGCTTTAAACCCTTTGGCAATTTCTAATTCTGCCGATCCATTAATAAGTATCACTCTAGATTCAGCTTGGTATTTACCAGATGTTTTGTAACCAACCCATCCATAACTGTATTGTGGGTCGATGGTTGATATCAGTGGATAATCTTCATTGCCGTTGTAGTATGGCTTCTTTGTAGGTAAATTACGGAATGCCGTTTCTTCAGCAAACGAATAGTCATCTCCGGGCAGACCTGGCTGTTCATTGTGTTCTAAACGCCCTTGCATGCCAAAACCTATTTTGAATCGCTTTGAGATGTTTGCATTTATATTAGATTGAAAGTTAGTTCTAGAAAAGCCTACAAAGTTTCTCAAGAGCCCTTGTTGCTGTAGATTCCCAACACTTACATAGTAATCTACATTATCAGACCCACCCGAAAGATTGATACTATTATAGAATTGTGGGGCTGTTTGCCAGATATAGTTATACCAATCAAAAGAAGTGTGATCATCATCTACCTTATTAACCCATTTTTCATATTCATCCTTTTTGATAGTTCTAGCGTTTTCTGATACTCCATTATAGGTTTCATCTTGGATAATAGCCCTAAGGTACGTAACTGCATCAGCTGGCTTATTATACCCAGAAGCTTTTTGCACTCCATAATAACTTTGTAAACCTACTTTTAACTTCTGGTTTCTTTTTCCTTTCTTGGTTGTTACTACAATTGCTCCATTGGCGGCTTGCATCCCATAAATAGCGGCACTACCATCTTTCAGTACAGAAACGGATTCTATATCATTAAAATCCATTTGGGAAAAACTGCCCATATCGCGAACTGCCCCATCAATAATTACTAGTGGTGTACCTATATTTCTTATTTGAATAGAAGGTTCACTACCAGGTCGACCTGTAGTCTGACGGAAATTCAAACCAGGTATTTTTCCGACAAGTGCACCAGCTGCTGTTGCCGTTTTACTATGCGAAAGCTCATCAGCATTCACAGTAGAAATTGCCCCTGAAATAGTTTTTTTGTTTTGTGTTCCGTAAGCTACTACCACTACTTCATCTAAAGATTTTTGGTCAATCGCCATTGAAATAGTAAAAACAGTTCGTTTCCCTATCAGAACTTCTTGTTTGGCATAACCTACATAACTAAATACTAAAACTGTATTTTCATCTTCAACATCTATTTTAAATTGCCCATTTTCATCAGAGTTCGTCCCTTTTAAAGTTCCTTTTATCGTGATATTTACTCCTGCTAATGGTTTCCCGTTTTCATCCTTTATTGTACCAGAAACATTTTGGTCGATGACTCCCTCTATATTTTCGAATGATGCCTCATCCATGTTTTCACTGGTGGCTCTGGGAGTCTCCACATTGCGAAGTATGATTCTATTACTTACTTCTAAAAAGGTAATATTTAAGGGTTTAAGTACTTTTGTAAGTACTTGCGAGAGTAGCTCATTATTAGCAGTAATACTTACTTGTTTATCAAGTTTTATCATCCTTGAATTAAATGAAAACTTAACATTGGCAGACTTCTCAAGTTTTGTTAATACTTTTCCTAAAGTGACTTCTTTCATGTTGATACTCACATGTTTAGCCAACATTTCTTGACCATTGACGTTAGTCGCCATGGTAACACTTGAGAAGACAAGTACTATAAAAGATTGTAAAAATGACATTTTCACGATTTGGTAAAGCAACCGCTTGTAGTTAAAAGTTTTTTTCATACTTTTGGTTCGTTTTTGTTTAATACTGATTGAGTTGGTATAAGCAAAATAATTCCCACACTCCTTAGCAGAGGAGCGTACATCGAACAGAGAAGGGAAGTCACTGGCGTTAAAAATGTAGCAGCATTTTTAACGCCTTTTTTAATGGATTTTTATCATATTGTTTTTGTGATTAGATAGTTAGTTGCAACCATTTGAGTAAATAATTATTTGGTTTCCATTCATTTCATATCTGGTATTATTCCCCAAACTTTCGCAGATAATCTTAAGTTTTTCAGGAAGGGGTTGATCGCTCAAGGATGTTGTAAGATAGCAGTCTTTCAACTTTTCCTTTGGGTAATCTATTTCTATCAAATATGCTTGTTTAAGTGTGGTAAATATCTGGCTGACTGCCACATCTGCAAATTCAAAATTTACTTGTTCTATCGTTTCAACCTGATTTGTAGTATCTGATTTGTTTTTATTAATAGTTATAATCTGATCGAATATCAACGCTTTGCGTTGGAAACGAATAGACTGGTTAGGAAGAAGTACAATGGGTTTATCTGATGCCTGTACACTAGTATTTGAACTGATACTGACTTTACCTGTTCGTACTACTACGTCTACATTAGGATTGTCTTTATAAGCTTTTATTCTAAAGCTTGTCCCTAGTACTTTAGTGACTAGTTCGTTGGCGAAAACAAAGAAAGGTTTTGCAGGATTTTTACTGATTTCAAAAAAGGCTTCGCCTAAAAGATATACTTTTCGTTCATTGCCGATAAAGAGTTTTGGATAGCTCAATTTACTATTCGGTTGTAATAATACCGAACTACCATCCGAAAGTGTAATCAACTGGGGTTTATCAGTATTATTCGCTTGTTCTATCAGTCCGTCGTTTTGTTGACTAATTAATTGTTCATAGTCTAACAATTTTTGAGGAGTAATTTGTTGTTGATACACCCAAACCAAACAGATACCAACCAGTAAAATAGCCGCAACCTTTTGTAAGGTTGATGATTTGAATAATCGTACCCAAGAGTTTCCTTGATTAATACGTTCTTGTTCATTAATTTTCTCCCAAGTATGTCCTAAAGCCTCTTGAATATCCGCTTTTTGTATTTCCTGTTCATCAACCTTCATTGCCAATAAATATAAGCGAGCAGATTGCATAAGCTCTGTGGATTCATCTTTAGAAAGAGTCCACTCATGCCACTGATGATGATGTTTCCCTTCAAGTACCCACTCTTTAAAAGAGCTGTCGCTTAGGAAGTCATCTATAGATTGATAAGTTTTTCGCATTGTCCTATGGAAATGGTTTCAAAACTAGAGAGGACAGCATTTTTTGGGGATACTCACTTTTTTGTATTTTTTTTCGAAAAAAATTAAAAAAACCTTGAAAGTAGTATAAATACAAGGGTTAAATCTCCAGACCAAGCATCTCTAAGATGTTGTAATGCCCTGAATACAAGATTGTTAGCAGATTGATAATTAATATCAAAAGTTTCTGAAATTTGTTCAATAGTTAGTTCTTGATGATAACGAAGATACAATGCTTCTTTTTGCCTAGCAGGAAGAGCATTAATAAGTTTATTAAGATATGTTACTTTAGAAGCTGTTATTTCATCATGAATGAGTTTTTCTTCAATCGAAAAATCCATTAAAAAATCAAGCCCTTCTACTGAAGTCGTTTGACGAAATATATGGTCTCGTTCATGTAATCGAGCAATTCGTTTACGTACACTAGATAAAAGATATGCCTTTACTACTACTTTATCTTGAAGGGAGTGTCGATACAACCACAAATCTACAAAAACATCTTGTACACAGTCTTGTACTTTGTCGGAATGTGACATTAACGAATTTCCATAATTTACCATTGAACGAAAATAACGCTCAAATAAATTTGAAAAAGCCCATTCATTGCCCTCTCTTAAACTTTTCCATAGGGTTTCATCGCTAATATCTAATGTCATATCATTGAAGAAAATATTCTTTAATAAAACAAAAGTAATTTATTTTTTAATTAATCGAAGAAATCCACATGATTTTTTCTAAAGCCCAAAAGAGATTATGATTCATAACTATTCTTGCAATAATAGAAAATTCTTCAAATGTAATTAATCTCTATTTTGAAGAATTTATTATATGAAAGCTATTCTAAATGAACCTATGTTCAATAACGTATATATTATACGACAACAAGCCAGCCTTGCCTTGATTCTAGGGAACCAGCTATATAGTTATTCTTTATTTTTAAGCAGGATATCGTAACTACCAGATTGTACCTTGACACTTTTTCATTTTTATCAATACTAATTTTACGTCTTAAAACTTTGGTTAGTGTGTTAGCTAGATTTCATATCTACTATTCATTGTATAGTCAAACGTCCGTTTGATTATACAATGAATACAAATGATTGGGATTTTAAAAAGTTACCTTAAACAAAAGTTGAATAGGCTTAAGAATTAAAGGTTTCGGATAGAGAAACTATATAGACAATGAAATAACAAATTGGAAATTGCTATAAAAATAGTTCAAATTTGCATGATGAAAAAACAAGTATCAATCAGCGACCCCGACCGTTTACTTCGCTTCATGAATTCTTTTCACGAAAATCATATTGAAGATTTCAAAGCCTTAGTTCTTCATTTAATATCAACATTTGATATTGAACCAGTCTGTATGCAGACGGGAGTTCCCATCAGTATACTTTATGACTGGCAATCCAACTGGAATAAAAAAAGAGATAGGCTTGCAAAACCTCAGGGGACAAGGTGGTGGGCCTAAACCCCGATTAAGCAAAGACCAAAAAAATCGCTTAAAACAAATTTTTACAGATGAAGCTGACATTTGGACTTGCGGAGAAATTCTTACTTTAATTCTAAATAGATTTCAAATTTCTTATTCTAAATGTCAAGTGCAAAGGTTATTGCGTTTGATGAATATGTATTGCTACAAACCGCAACCCAGAGATTATCGTCAGCATCCAGAACATAAACAAAAACTTAGTGAACGTTTAAAAGCCGTTGCTGATTTTTTTTGGAATGGGTACTAAAAATTTGGAAAATATCTATTATTGGCTTTGCCGACGAATCCACCTTTCAAACTTATGGTAACTCAGCTCGCTTATGGTCTTTCGGCAAAGGCTTAATTAGTAAAGAAAATACCAATCGAACAAAACAAAACTGTTTTGGATTCTATACAATCAGGTGAAAAAGCCTTTTGATACCTATAAATAGAGGTAATGAACAAACCTTCTTAGCAATGCTTGACAAAATCAAAGAACAACATTTACACTACGATGGAATCATTCTCATCTGGGACAACCATAAAGCTCATACCACGCCAGCAATTGAGCAAAAGGCTTATTTACTTGGTATTAGCATCGTGAATTTACCCGCTTATTCTCCTAATCTAAATCCCATAGAAAGGCTTTTGAAAGTGATTAAAACAGCTTTATCAGAAGCTGGATTTATTGAAAATTTACAGCAACTAAATCAACTCATTGACAAGGCTTTCAAAAAAGCAACTAATTCAGTATCATTTGCTAAAAAATGGATAGAGTATTTCTGGAATGTCATTTTTTGGAAAAATCCTATCCTGTTTTCTGAATAGTTATGTCGTAATCTATAAATCTTGATAAGGTTATATAATCAACCTCTGATTCTTATAATCTGACAACTCTTACAAAAGAAGTTGAAGCTGCCAAAAATTGCTTGCGGATTTTTATAGATAAAATAAAAGTAAAAACTTATGGTAAAATTGGACTAAAATGAAAATGTTTTGTTGTTCCCACTTTCTGAAACGCCGATTGATTTTAGTTAAACACACTAAAGTTGTTAAGGTTAATTTTATCAGAATATCAGTAAATATATTTGATTAGTTACTTTTTAAATTAAATTCGTAACATTTTACAATTAATTTGATGGGAAAAGATAAATTGAAACCTTTTGAGCATGCTACTTTGTGGGATAATTTTCGTGGTGGGAGCGATGAAGCATTCTCTCGTCTTTACGAATTGTTTTCTGCTGATTTGTATCGATACGGCTACAATTTAGTGAGAAATAAACAACTTGTTGAAGATTGCCTTCATGAACTTTTCCTGCATTTACACAACCATAGAGGGCGACTAGGACCCACTGATAATATACAATTTTACTTGTATAGAGCACTTAGGAGGCGTCTTACTGATAGTGTTTCAAAACTTAACAAACTAGATTCAGAAGATTATATATTTGACCGAGCAGAATTTATCATTCAACCACACGAAAGTCAGCTAATAGATCAGCAGGTACTTGAAAGACAGCGGAAAATTGTGATTATAGAGTTGAATAAACTTCCAAAACGACAAAAAGAAATTTTGTACTTGGTATATATGAAAGGGTTGACATACCAACAAGCCTCGGAAGTAATGGATATTACGATGAAAAGTGTCTATAATACGATAAATGTTGCTTTAACAACATTGAGGAAATATCTACAAGAAAGCTTTAAAAGAGAAGGTTTGCTGTTTTTAATGTTTATTATATCAAGTATTTCAATATTACTATCTTGATTTTATATATTAAAACGGGAAAAACAAGACACACTCTGTTTAACAATAAATAACAATAATTGAAATGAACTATTCTGTTTACGATGTACAAGAATTTTGTGAGGATATTGATTTTATTCGCTGGGTTGTTTCACCTACCGAGGAATTAAATCAGTTTTGGAATGCTTTTCTAATCACAAATCCAAGCAAATCTAAAGATATTCAGATTGCTAGAGAATACATAAAAACACTTCATTTTCAAGAAATTGAAGTAGAAGAAGAAGCCCTTACTTTGTTAAAAAATCGTATTTGGAATGATATCAATAAGCCAGCAATCATAATTCAATGGTGGAATCGTCCACGTTATTGGGTAGCAGCAGCAGTGATATTTATGGTAGCGTCTTTTGGAATGTTCTGGTGGAATCAAGATCGCCAAATATATCATACAGACTTTGGACAAATTAGAAAAATATCCTTGGAAGATGGTTCGGTAGTTACACTAAATGCTCATTCATCATTGAGAGTTGCAGAAAATCTAAATGAACTTAAAGTGAGAGAGGTTTGGCTAGACGGGGAAGCATATTTTGATATTGCTAAACTTAATGGTGCAAAATTTATTGTGCATACTTCTGAAGCTGAAATAGAAGTGTTAGGAACCGAGTTTAATGTAAACACACGTCGCAAAAAAACAAAAGTTGTTTTGCACGAAGGAAAAGTAAAACTTTCTGTTGATAGCGTTCAAGCTGTTGTGATGAAGCCTGGAGATATGGCCACTGTTTTAGACAGGAAAAAACCAATACAACTTAAAATTGTTAAACCCGAACAATATGAATTCTGGAAGCAGTCAATTATAGTATTGAATGATAAATCTGTTTCTGAGGTATTAGAGATACTAGAAGATAATTATGGCATAACGATTCAATTTGAAAACCCGATTATTTTGAATAAAAAGTTGAGTGGTAAATTGAGTATAAAATCTTCGGATGAATTTATTCAAAATTTTGCTACAATTTTAGATGCTGAATTCGAAAAGACTGAAAAAGGGTATTTTTTTAGATAGCATTTATAAAAGATAAAAAAATCAAAAAAAAATCATAGAAAAACGGGAAACGGTATTGATTGGTTGTTTAACAGTTAGATGAGTCGTTGATATCTTAATTCTTGTTTTGACTATGAAAAAACTTTTTCTCTTTTATTTTTCCATAACACTGTTTTCTTTTTGTGAAGTTAGACAGTCTTATTCTCAATTGGTGTATGCCTCTAATAATGAAAGTTTGCAGCCCAGACTCTCCCAAGAGAGTACAAATAGTGTAATTTCTTTACTCCACAAGCTAGAGGCTATACACAAAGTTAGTTTTGTGTATCAGCAAGAGTTAGTAGAAGGTAAGCTGGTACTTATACCAATCAATGAAAATGATAAGGTAGAAAGTATTCTAAAGCGAATTCTACCTCCGTTAAATCTCAAATTCAAAAAATTAAAAGGTGGGGGATATACAATTTTACCTATCAAACCTTCAAAAACTAATTCTTCACAGAGTGATTATCAAAAATCAACAGCTGATTTAAGAGCATCATTTAGTTTTTTGGAAGAAAAAAACCTACATCCAATCACTACTAGTTTATCAAATGTTAATTCATTAGATTTTACGATAAAAGGTAAAGTCACTGATTTTGAAACAGGAGAAGCTCTGCCAGGTGTAAACATTCTTGTTAAAGGTAAACAATCAGGTGTAATCACTGACCCTTCTGGAAACTTTTCGATTGTTGTTCCCGACAAAAATGCAGTCTTACTATTTAGTTATGTTGGCTATCTAAGTCAAGAGATTCCAGTAGCCAACCGTGTTCAACTTAACATTCAATTAAGACAAGACAACAAAGCTTTAGATGAAGTTGTAGTAGTTGGTTTTGGTACACAGAAAAAAATTAATGCAACAGGTGCCATTTCATCAATTAGTACAAAGGAATTGGTTCAGTCGCCTGTTGCCAATATTAGTAATTCGTTGGTAGGTCGTATACCTGGGCTTTTTGCTACACAGTCTGGCGGTGAACCTGGTAATGATGCTTCAAAAATTAGAATACGCGGTGTTGGTACTTTTTCAGGTAATACAGATCCCCTTACATTAGTAGACGGTATTCAAGTTGATAATTATAATAATATCGACCCAAATGAAATAGAATCTGTAACTATTTTAAAAGATGCTTCTTCAACCGCTGTTTATGGAATCAGGGGCGCAAATGGTGTACTTATTATTACTACCAAAAGAGGAAAAGCAGGCCCCCCAAAGATTAGTTACACCTTTAATCAAGGCTTCAACTCTTTTACAGATATGCGTAAACAGATGAATAGTGCTGATTATGCTACACATTTCAATGAAGCTTTGCAAGCAGATGCTTATGTAACGGGTGCTGCTTATGTGCCTAGATATACGCCTCAGGATTTGGAACTATATGCTAATGGAAAAGATCCTGTCTTTCATCCAAGTGTAAACTGGGCCGACATAATGTTTAAAAAAGTTTCGTTGCAATCTCAGCAAAACGTTAGTATAAGCGGTGGGCAAAATAAAGTAAGGTATTTTATCTCAGCAGGTCTTTTTAGCCAAGAAGGCTTGTTCAAAGATACTAAAGATATTATAGATGCTTTCTCGCCTCAGTCTACTTATAAAAGATATAACATTAGGTCAAATTTCAATTTTGATGTAACTACTCGATTGAAAGTTACCTTAGATTTATCATCACAAACAGAAGTAAGAAGTGGAAACAATGGATCAAGCACAGAGAGGGTAGTAGGAGATATTTTTAGAGCAAGCCCATTAAGTACACCAGGTATATTAGATGGTAAAGTTGTTAATATTTTTACGGGTTCCCAGAATAACCCTTATGCTAGTTTACTTTATCCAAACCTTGCTGGTGGTCTTAAAAGGTCTTATCGCAATTATCTTAACGGTTCATTACGTATGGATTATGACTTAGGGTCTATTACACAAGGTTTGTCAACACATGCTAATATTGCTTTGCAAACTTATAATGATCAACAGATTGTGAATTCAAAAACACTAATTACTTATTTAGTGGTACCCATTAATGGTGGGCCTATTAATGGCGGTAGTTATAATTTAGTACCAAGTACAACCGAAGCTCAGTTTGGTTTTACTCAAACAGGAACTTATAACAGAAGAATAACAGCTGAATTTGGTATTGATTATAAAAGAAGTTTTGGAAAACAAAATGTAACAGGGCTATTGCTTTACAACCAACAAAAGACTTATGACCCATCATTAGCATTTCTGATACCAAAAGGTTATCAAAGCTTTGTTGGTCGTGCTACTTATGACTATGATGGGCGATATTTAGCTGAGGTAAACGTTGGGTATAATGGTACTGAAAACTTTGCTCCAGGCAAAAGATTTGGTTTCTTTCCTGCTTATTCCTTGGGTTGGGTGGCATCTCAAGAATCATTCTTTCCTAAAAATGGATTTGTTTCTTTGCTAAAGGTAAGAGGTTCTTATGGAGTAGTTGGTAATGATAACATCGGTGGAACACGATTTCTTTACCGACCAACTAGTTATTCTTCTGTAGGAAATACTTATTACTTTGGTAATGTTGGTACTACTTTCAATGGCTTTACTGGAATTCGTGAAGGGGCTACAGGTAACCCAGATGTTACATGGGAACGAGCCATCAAACGAAATATTGGTTTAGAAATGGTCATGTTAAGGGATAAAATCAAATTTACTGCAGATATCTTTAATGAAGATCGTAGTGATATTCTTGCTACTCCGCAGACTATTTCATCTATCGTAGGATTATCGCAACCAGCATCAAACCTTGGTAAAATGGAAAACAAAGGCTTTGAATTTGATATTACTTATACCAATAAGGTTGGTCAGGTTGGGTACAGAGTTTCTGCTAATTATAGTTTTGCTCGTAACAAAGTAGTTTTCAGAGATGAGGTACCTAATAAATATGCGTATCAGAATCGTACAGGACAGCGTTTAGGGCAAAATTTTGGATTAATTGCCGAAGGTTTATATAACTCGTGGGAAGAGATAAATAACCAAAGTCGCCCTGTTTATTCATATTCAAATAATAAAGTACAGCCTGGTGATATTAAATATAAGGATTATAATGAAGATGGTGTGATTGATGATTTTGATGCTGTACCAATAGGATATTCTAACTTACCAGAAAAAACCTTCGGGGCGTCTTTAGGACTTAATTACAAAGGATTTGATATATCTGTTCTGTTTCAAGGTGTTGGAAACGTATCACATTATTACACACGTTTTCAACGTGGGACAGGTTATGGGCAAGCTCCACCCGAAGGTTCTGCAAGTTATATGAACGAAAGCTGGACTCAGCAAAGATATGATGCAGGATTGCCAATTAATTTTCCACGTTTCTCTGTCAATAGTAATCCTAACGGAGCAGGCTCATCTTATTGGTTAGCTGATGCTAGTTATGTTCGTATCAAGAATACAGAAATAGGGTATAAGTTTAGCGAAGGTATTCTCAGAAAACTAGGAATAAGCTCATGTCGTATTTATGTAAATGCTAATAACTTGTTTACTTGGAAGAATATGCTTCCGGGAATAGATCCAGAAAATACAGCAACGGGCGATACCAACACAGAACCATATCCACTTGTTCGGACAATCAATGCAGGTCTTAACATTAACTTTTAAGAACCCTTATCATGAAAAATATTTATTTTCTTATTACCCTACTTTTTTGTTGTCTAATAACTTCATCATGCGATAAAGCATTTTTAGACAAAGCTCCTGGTGTTGACTTAACTGAAGACAACGCTTTTCTGAACAAAGCTAGTCTTGAAACGTTTATGACAACAATTTATAAGTATAGTGTGCACTCAAATTTTCGTTACAGAAATCAGGGTGATATACCTTTCTCACAAGTAAACAATACTGATTGTATTCATCCAAGCTCTAGTATGAGCGACGAAGGGGATGCCTCTGAAGCATCTTTTGTAAACTCTAACCGCTGGAACGAAGGGGTTATTTTACCTAGCAATATTGTTAATGTTGAAGACTTTAGATACTTCATTCGCTGGATTGCTTTACGCCAGATAAATCTTGTTTTGAAAAGAGGGAATGAAGTACCAGATGCCGATGAGGCCTACAAAAAGCAAGTAATGGCTGAAGTAAAGTTTTTAAGAGCATTGAATTACATGGAAATGCTGAAGCGATATGGCGGTGTACCAATTGTTGATCAGGTATTTGAAGCAGGCGTGAAAGTGAATGTGCCTAGGAGTTCTTTTGAAGACTGTGTAAAATTTATCTTGAAAGATATAGACGAAGCATTGCCAAATTTACCAGTTTCGTATTCTGCTTCACAAACAGGTAGAGCTACTTCTGTAGCAGCTTTGGCATTAAAGTCAGAAGTATTACTTTATGCGGCAAGCCCACAGTATAACACTGCAACGCCTGTATTAAGCATGGCAAATGCAGCTGATAATAAATTAATATGCTATGGTAATTATGATGCAAATCGTTGGAAATTAGCGGCAGACGCAGCCAAGGCAGCAATAGATTTGGCACTAGAAAATGGATTCGGATTGATTGATGAGCCAGCTAACCGAAATCCAAAAGAATTGGATAATGGTACTGTTGGTCCGTTAGGAAATTATCGGGTATCATGGGAGACTTTGAATAACAAAGAACTGATTATGATGTACCAAGGTGGATCTGCCGCTGCTGGTGCAATTACAAATATCGGAAGCGCACCACTAACTTTTTGGAATCCGGCCTGCTATGGATCATTTTGGAGTGGAATAACAATGCCGTTAAATTTTATCAGAAAATATGAGAAACTAGATGGAACACCACAAACTTGGGATGCTAACGGGGGAGCTGATTTAATTGCAAAATATGCCGAGTTAGACCCAAGGTTCAAACAATCAGTTTCTTATACTAATTCGTATTATACTGCTAGAGATCCAATCGCACAAATTTATAATGGAGGTAAAGATTATGTAAACTGTAAAGGTGGTGTTTGGTTAAGAAAATACATTCCTAGAAATGCTACTAGTGCCAATTTTGTTATGAATGATGTAATATTTCGTGTAAATGAATTGTATCTGAATTATGCAGAAGCACTGAACGAGGCTTCTGGTCCTGTTCAAGCAGCTTATGATGCCATAAATGCTATTAGAACACGTTCGGGGATGCCTAATTTACCAACGGGACTTAGCCAAGACCAGTTCAGACAACGTGTAAGAAACGAAATTGCTATTGAAATGCTGAACGATGACCATCGCTTTTGGGATTTAAGACGTTGGTTGATTGCTGAAAATGATGGTGTCATGAATGGTAAGTTTGAAGGGTTACAAATTACGAGATCAGGTACTTCCCCGAATTTTAAATATTCTTGGATTCCTTATGTTTTTGAAACAAGAACTTTTAAGAAAGAAATGTATCTACATCCTTTCCCACAAACAGAGGTATTGAAAGGTAACTTAATACAAAACCCTGGTTGGTAGATACAATGGTTGAACAGTATTTGTTGCTGTTCAACCATTTCAATCATCCAAAGTAATGATTATTGAAATCATAAATGCTTATTCAGATACTCCTTTATTTTAAGTGTAGACCCAACAGCACTGTAATTAAAAGGATAGGTTTTAGAATAAACCATTGTATTATCATTTTAACCAGTTGTCAAAATCGTCATGAAAATACTAGATACCAAAAAGATATTTTATACTATGCTCCTTAGCTTGCTTGTCAATAATTTTATACAAGCACAAAAAAGGACAGATAAGTCACCAATATCAACTGATACCATTAAAATATTTAATAAATCTGCTGTAAAAAACATTGCTTATGGCATACAGCCAATTACTCATGTCACTAGTGCAATGTCTACCGTGAAAGGAGAGGATTTAGAAAAAAACTTCTCGCTCAACCTTGGAAATACATTGTATGGTAGGCTAGCAGGACTAACAGTTACACAGGGTGGTTCCGAGCCTGGTGTTTCCACGCCTAATATATACGTAAGAGGTATAAATACAATAGGAGGAGCCGGTAATGCCCCCCTTTATATCATAGATGGTTACCTAAGTAATGGCTCAGGAACAGCAAATGCCTTTATGCAGCTATTGCCAGAAGAAATAGAGTCTATCTCTGTTTTGAAAGATGCTTCTGCCACTGCCATCTATGGTGCTCGTGCAGCAAATGGAGTTGTTTTGGTTACAACAAAAACAGGGAACGAAGGCCCTTTGAAAATATCATTTACGGCAAGATATGGGTTTAATCAGGCTCAGTATATTCCTAAGTTTTTGAATTCGTATAATTATGCTACGTTATATAATGAAGCATTAACAAACGATGGCTTAGCTCCAAGATACACCCAAGCTGATTTAGATGCTTATCAGAATGGCTCAGACCCACTTTTTCATCCAAATGTCAATTGGTATAACGAAGTACTAAGACCTACTTCGGCAGTATCTAGTTATGATTTAACTTTTAATGGAGGAGATAAATTTGTTAAGTATTTTGTAGTACTTAATGCGATTAATAGCCAAGGCTTATTCAAAAAATTTGGGAATATGAATGATGAGAGTTCAAACTCAGATTATTCAAAATATAACTTTCGTACAAATTTAAATGTAGCATTGTCTCAACGTTTGTCTGCCGAATTTAAAATTGCGGGTGCAATAGAAGAAAGCAATAACCCTAATAATTATACGACAGCCTCAACTTTTAGTTTATTATCATCTTTACCTCCCAATGCGTTTCCGATATATAATCCTAATGGTACATTTGGTGGGAATGCTCTTTACGCTAATCCGGTAGGAAACTTATTGGCTACTGGTTTTGCAAAAAACAATACAAGAACAATATTATCGTCGTTAAAATTTACAGAACAATTAGATATGATAACCAACGGGTTAAGTGTATCTGCTGCTGTCTCTATTAATAATTACTTTGAATCAGGTTCTAGAAAAACAAAACAATACCCACGATATTCAATATCTAAAGGAGTATTAGGTGACACGTTATACAGCCCAGCCGTTGGACAGTTAACCTCGCTAAGTGGTATTGAAGAAACCTTAGATCAATATAGAAACCTTATGGTTCAGGCATTTTTGAACTATAAGAAATCTTTTGGAAAAAGCGATATATCAAGTATGTTAATGTTTAATACAGACAATATTACTTTTTTTGGTCCTGCCTCAGATCCATCAAACCCTACGGCCAACTCTACAGACCCTTATAAACACAACAGCGGTGCTGGGCGTTTTACCTATGCCTTTGACGACAGGTATGTAGCAGAGTTTTCGTTTGGGTATATGGGAAGTGATATTTTTGCTCCGGGCAAACGTTATGGCTTTTTCCCAGCTGGTTCAGTTGGCTGGATTGCTTCAAATGAAAGTTTTTTGAAAAAGAGTTCAGCTATTAATTACTTAAAATTCAGAGGCTCTTATGGTTTGGTTGGGAACGACATTATAGCATCGCAAGGTTTATCATCACGATATGCTTACACACCTACATTTGGTGGTGGGGGCTATTTTTTTGGAACGGGTAATACAGCCGTTGGTGGTTTTGCCGAAAATGTTATTGCCAATCCTAATATAACTTGGGAAAAAGAAAAAATAACAAATGTTGGTATTGATGCAACCCTATTCAAAAACCTCAGCCTTTCTTTAGATGTTTTTAATCGTGACAGAGATGATATTTTGGTGGCATCTAATAGTACAACACCATTGTTTTTAGGGATAAGCACTCAAAACCTTAACCAAGGAAAAACAAACACCAAAGGTTTTGATTTATCGCTAAGATATACAAGTACTGCTAAGAAAGACTTACAATTTTTTGTTGAATCAAATATCTCATACTATAAGAGTAAAGTAGTTTTTAATGCTGAAGCCCTTCAACTGAATACACAATTGTACTCTACCGGTCGTGCTATTGGACAACCAATTGGTCTTAAAGCGATAGGTTTTTATAGTCAAGACGATATAGCACAAAGAGCTATAGACCCTAAAAGTGTACCAGGAGTACTTACAGAGGTTATCAAAGCAGGGGATATTAAATATCAAGACATTGGTGGGCCAGACGGCAAACCAGATGGTATTATTGATGGGAATGACAGAATACCTATCGGAAACCCAGGTATCCCTAATTTTACGGCAGGCTTGCACACAGGCTTAAGTTATAAAAGTTTTGATATTGATTTAGTGTTTCAAGGGGTAACAGGTACTACTAGTTATTTAGGTGGAAATACATTTCAAGCCTTCCAATCTAATGGACAGGTTGCTCCAATTGCCTTGAATAGATGGACTCCTGAAACAGCAGCAACAGCCGACTATCCAAGACTATCATCAAAAGATAATTTAAATAACTATCAATTTTCTACTTTTTGGCAGCGTGATGGCAGTTTTGTAAAATTGAGAAGTGCTGAAATAGGTTATACGTTACCAGCTAATTTATCACATAAGGTTGGGCTAACTAAAACGAGATTTTTTGTAAATGGCACAAATCTGTTCTCATTAGACAAAATTGAATACGGCGATCCAGAATCATTGACGGGTTATCCTGTAACCAGAACATTGACCTTAGGTTTTAAAATACAATTGTAATTCTTTAAAATACAATTCTGAAAATGAAAAAATATTTATACTTGTTAATAGTATGTGTAACACTTGCGTTAAGTGCTTGCCAAGACCTTGACCGTGAATTTGTAACAACTATCGGACGGAATGAAATTGAACAGTCTTTTGGTAATGTACAGTCATTATTAAACGCAATCTATTCGGATATTCCAGATGGTACAGTTTATATTGGCGGTGCGGCAATGATGTCTTCAGCAACGGATGAGTCTGAATTTACAGCTGAGACCAATAGTATTCAAAGTTTTAATACAGGTAGCTGGAATGCCATCAATAACCCTGATCTGGTATGGGGAAATTATTACAGAGGGATTCGTAAGGTAAATCAATTTTTATTATCTACTGGAAAAATTAATCTAGACCCTTGGAAATTAGATCCTTCTCCATCAGCTCAAGCTGTTTATCAAACAAACCTTGCTACAATTAAAAGATGGACTTATGAAGCTAGATTTTTAAGAGCATACTTTTATTTCGAATTAGTAAAACGTTATGGTGGTGTACCGATTTTGAATAATGCTCTTTCATTAGATGATGATTTTTCAGGGATTAAACGTAATTCATTGAATGAATGTATTCAGTTTATCAGTGCTGAATGTGACTCAGCTGCAACACAACTACCCCTTAATACTTCAACTTTACCTTATGTAGCTGCTACAGATTTAGGTAGGGTAACCAAATTGACAGCTTTGGCTCTGAAGAGTAGAGTATTATTGTATGCCGCTAGTGACTTATTTAATAATCCATCTTGGGCTGGTGGTTATTCAAACCCTGAACTTATTTCTATGCCTGCTGGCGACCGTGCTGCTCGTTGGAAAGCAGCATCTGATGCAGCCAAAGCAGTTATTGATGCTGCTGCATTACCCAATTTAGGTGCTTATAAATCACTGTTTAATACGTTTAATAATGGTGAAATTATTTTTACAAGAAGTAATGCCGCTGCCAATCAGTTTGAAAGAAATAACTCGCCGATAGGTTTTAATCTTGGGCAAAGTGGGAACACCCCTTCGCAGGATTTAGTAGATGCTTATGAAGTAAAAGTAAATGCAACAACAGCTGTTAAATTCGACTGGAACAATCCTGCAATGGCTGCCAATCCTTATGCCAATCGTGACCCACGCTTAGGGTTTTCTATTGTTGTTAATAATACATCATTTGGTACTCCTGCCAGAAATGTACAATTATGGACGGGGGGCTTGGATGGTAAACCAATAATAAATGCTTCTAAAACTGGGTATTATTTACGCAAATACCAAATTGAAAGTTTGAATTTGCTAAATGGTAACACAGGGGTACATAGCTGGATTATTTTCCGTTACCCAGAAATTTATTTGAATTACGCTGAAGCCCTAAATGAATGGAGTCCAGGAAATGCTGATATTAAGAAGTATGTAGATATTGTACGTAATAGAACCGGTGTTACTATGCCTCTTCTGCCTGCCAACCTATCTCAATCAGAAATGAGGGATAGAATACGTAATGAAAAAAGAGTTGAATTTGCTTTTGAAGACCATAGATTTTGGGATGTGCGTAGATGGATGTTAGGAACTGAATATTTTGCAAAGCCGTTAATGGGCGTAAACGTAACTAGAAATTCTGATAATACTTTTACTTATACACCTTTTAAAGTAGAAGATAGAGTTTTTACTCCTAAAATGTATTTATATCCTATTCCTCAATTAGACTTAAATATCTCAAAAGAATTAAAGCAAAATCCACTTTGGTAAATAAAATACAGATAATTAATATATTTTATTTATCTCCAAATACAACATTAGTTATCTGTTAATCTAACTTGGTTTACATAAATAGGCAATACTAGCTAGTACAAGTATTGCCTATTTATGTAATCAATTTAGGAGAAATAATTCTAAACTGATAAATCGTTTAAAGGCTAAAAATGATAAAATACATTAACTATATCTCTTTAATTGTTTTAAGTTATTGTCTATGGTCATGCTCGAACACTGTAGAAATACCAAAAGAGGTTTTAGCGTATGACGACAAACTGCCCGAAACCGTTGACTATAATTTACACATCAAGCCCATACTGTCCGACCGTTGTTTTAAATGCCATGGACCCGATAAAAACAAAATTGAGGCTGGATTACAGTTGGCAAGTTTTGATGGGGCTACCCTGAAATTAAAAAGTGGAGCAAAAGCCATAGACCCTTCTAATATTGCTAATAGCGAGTTAGTTAATCGTATCCTAAGTAAAAATCCAGATGATGTTATGCCTACTCCAGAAAGCCACCTAAGCCTTTCGGATGAAGAAAAAGCATTACTCATAAAATGGATTAAGCAAGGTGCTGAATACAAAGAACATTGGTCTTTAGTTAAGATTGAAAACCCTGAAGTACCCAAAGTAGGAAAAAATTTCTGGTCACGTTGGGGTTTAGGCGAAGATGAAGAAACCAATTGGATAAAAAACGAGATAGATAATTTTAGCCTAGCTAAAATGAAAGAGAAGGGTTTGAAGCCAAGCCCGAAAGCTGATAAAAATACATTATTGAGAAGAGTGTATATGGACTTGACAGGCTTGCCACCAACACCAAGTGATATTACAGCCTTTATAAATGACCAATCGACCAATGCTTATGAGAAAGTAGTTGATAAATTATTAAAATCTCAGCATTATGGTGAACAACAAGCTGTTAGCTGGTTGGACTTGGCTAGATATGCAGATTCCAATGGCTATCAAGACGATGCCCTGAGAACCATTTATCCTTACCGAGATTGGGTAATAAAATCATTTAACGAAAATCTACCTTTTGATAAATTTATAAGTTATCAATTAGCAGGCGATTTGTATCCTAATCCATCAAAAGATATGATGGTTGCAACGGCTTTTAATCGTAACCATTCACAAAGCGAAGAAGATGGTATCGTACCAGATGAGTATCAAGTAGAATATGTAGCTGATAGAACCAACACTTTTGGAAAAGCCATGTTGGGACTAACTATGGAATGTTGCCGTTGTCATGACCATAAGTATGACCCAATTTCTCAAAAAGATTATTATTCTATGTTTGCCTTCTTTAATAATATAAATGAGCATGGGCAAGTACCTCATAAATCTTCTGCAAGCCCGATTATTACTATCTCTAAACCAGAGGCAGAAAAAAAGATAAAATTTATTAAAGAGCGACTTTCAAGTATAAATCAATCTGAAGAAAATCTTAAAGCTTCTATCAACCAAAGATTCGAAAATTGGCTTCTTAAAGGAAGTAAAACAACGTTAATAAATCCAGAAAAAGATTTGTTAATTGATGTAACATTTGATGCAAATGAAAAAAAGCGAGAAGGAAATAGAATAGTTTTTAAGAATAATGCTAACGACAGCCTTGCATTAGAGACTTATGGAGATTTGGAACACCCTCCATTAAGTATAAAAGGACGGAAGGGACTTGGAGTAAAATTAGTAGGCGATAGCTATCTAAAAATACACGAAACCAATAATTGGTGGAATATCAAAAAATTTAATCACCGAACAATCGGGAATTTTGAAAGGAATCAACCTTTCACTATTAGTTTATGGGTAGGAATTATTGACCCTAAATTCAAAGGGCAAATTTTTAATAGAAATTCTGGTGCTTTATCTGCTTTTAGAGGTTATGAATGCGAAAGGTTAGAAGACGGAAGACTAGCCTTTAGGATAAGTAATATCTGGCCCGACGATGCCATTGATTTTGAAACAGACTATCAATTAAAACCTAAGCAGTGGACTCATATCACAATGACATACGATGGGCTGAGCAAAGCCGAAGGTTTAAAGATTTATATTAATGGGAACAGAATTCAAGGAAAGATATTGGCCAATCATCTTTCAGGTAGTATAATTTGGGAGAAAAATCACGAAATCCTAAAAAGTTACGCCGCTTCTACCAATTTTTCATTGGGTAAAAGACATACCACTATCAATAAAGGCTATGCAGTAGATGAATTAAAGATTTTTGGTAGAGTGCTTACCTCATTAGAGGTACAAAGCATAATGAGTCAGAAGGATTTAGTAAGGAAAACTTTACAACAAAATGTATCTGACATTGACAATGAACAAAGAGAAGCCCTTTTTGAATATTATAAAACACATATAGACCCAACTAGCCTACAGTTAGCTACTAAAAGTAGAAAGCTAATTGGCGAAGAAGTAGAAATATTAAACAAGGGGGTGGATATAATGGTAAGTCGCGACCGTAAATATCCTAGAAAAAGCTATATCCTTAATAGAGGTGTGTATGATGCTCATGGCGAAGAAGTAAGTCCAGAAATTCCTCTGAGGCTTGGTAAGCTTCCGTCAGATTACCCTAAAAATAGATTGGGGTTAAGCCAATGGCTACTTTCAAAAGAGAATCCTCTTTTTGCCCGAGTAATGGTTAACCGTTTGTGGCAACAGTATTTTGGCAATGGTTTGGTAAAAACACAAGAAGACTTTGGTAATCAAGGTGAATTACCCTCACATCCAGAGCTTTTAGATTGGCTTGCTACAGCATATAGAGAGGACAATTGGAATACAAAGGCTTTTATTAAAAGGATGGTTATGTCAGCTACCTATCAACAATCATCTAAAGCAACTAAAGAACAGATTGAGGTTGATCCTGATAATAAGTGGTTGGCAAGAGGAAGTAGTTACCGTTTTAGTGCCGAACAAGTGCGAGATAATGCTTTAG
This sequence comes from Arcicella sp. BE140, assembly GCF_031456255.1. Lineage (NCBI taxonomy): Bacteria > Pseudomonadati > Bacteroidota > Cytophagia > Cytophagales > Flectobacillaceae > Arcicella > Arcicella sp. BE140. Next base: position 254,903 of record NZ_JAVDUE010000006.1, read on the forward strand.
TTGCTAGTGGATTATTAGTCAAAAAAATAGGTGGTGAAAGTGTATATCCTTATCAGCCTGCTGGTATTTGGGAAGCCCTAGCTACTAGAAACGTAACAAACTATGTACAACAGCATGGGGAGAATCTATATCGAAGAAGTATGTACACTATTTGGAAAAGGACAAGCCCACCGCCAATGATGTTAAATTTCGATTCTCCCGATCGTAGTTTATGTACAGTCCGTAGGCAAAAAACGGCTACTCCTTTACAAGCATTAGTAACACTAAATGACCCCTCTTTTGTAGAAGCCGCTAGGGTTTTGGCACAAAGAACAATTAAGAAAAATAGCACTTTTGAAAATCGTATTCAATACTTTTTTCAATCTATAGTATCAAGAAATGCACGCCCAAGCGAAGTATCTATTTTAAAAGAATTATTTACAACAGAATATGAAACCTTTGAAAAAGATTCGTCAAAAGCTACATTACTTGTTTCGGTTGGGGAGTATCCAAGAGATATGACTTTAAACCCAGTTGAACTAGCAACTTATACAGTTATTGCCAATACTATTCTCAATTATGATGAGGCAATCGTGAAACGTTAGATTTATAATCCTTATAAAACGCTAGAAATATGACAACTGAATTACAAGATAAAGTACATGACCAGATAAGTCGTAGAACTTTCTTACAGACTTCAGGGATAGGTCTTGGAGCGGCGGCTGTATCAACAATTTTACCATCGGTATCGTTTGCAACAGAACCAAGCCATAAAACTGGGCCTCATTTTACTCCTAAGGTAAAAAGGGTTATTTATCTTCACCAAAGCGGTGCACCGTCTCAACTAGAAACATTCGATTATAAACCTAAGCTTGAATCTATGTGGGGGCAAAACCTCCCTGAATCTGTAAGAGGTGGGCAAAGGTTAACAGGTATGAGTGCTGGGCAAAGTTCGTTTCCATTAGCAGCATCTACTTTCAAGTTTGCACAATATGGGAAAAGCCGAGCTTGGGTTAGTGATTTATTGCCATATCACAAGGAAGTGGTAGATGATTTGTGTTTTGTTAAATCAATGTACACCGAACACATCAATCATGACCCGGCAATTACATTTATTCAAACAGGAAATCAAATTGGGGGACGCCCTTCAATGGGGTCTTGGATGAGCTATGGTTTAGGTTCTGAAAATCAAAATTTACCTGCATTTGTAGTATTACTGTCAAGAGGAAGAACTGGAGACCAACCTTTGTATGCTAAACTTTGGAGCAATGGTTTTATTCCTTCAGTTCATCAAGGGGTAGTATTTAGGTCTGGACCAGACCCTGTGTATTACCTCAATAATCCGAATGGTATAGATAAGTCTTCTCGTAGAAATATGCTGAAGGCATTGTCAAAATTGAGCGAAGACCAATACAAACAAGTACTAGACCCAGAACTAAACAGCCGAATGCTGCAATACGAAATGGCGTATCGTATGCAAAGTTCTGTACCAGAAACCTTAGATATTAAAAACGAGCCAGACTATATTTTTGATATGTATGGTGCAGATAGCCGTATTCCAGGTACTTATGCCGCCAATTGTTTATTAGCCAGAAAACTTGCCGAAAAGGATGTACGGTTTATACAACTTTATCACCAAGGTTGGGATCAACATGGGAATCTCCCCAAGGATATTCAAACAATGGCGAAATCAGTTGACCAAGCCTCTGTAGCTTTAATAAAAGACCTTAAACAACGTGGGCTATTGGATGATACCCTTGTAGTTTGGGGTGGTGAGTTTGGTAGAACCAATTACTCGCAAGGGAAGCTTACTAAAGAAAACTACGGAAGAGATCATCATCCTCGTTGTTTTACAATTTATATGACAGGTGGGGGTGTAAAAAAAGGTTTTTCATTGGGTCAAACAGATGAATTTGGATACAATATTGTTAAAGACCCTGTTCATATTCATGATTTGCAAGCAACAATCATGCACTTGATGGGAATAGACCACGAACAACTAACCTATAAATTTCAAGGGCGTCGTTATCGGTTGACTGATGTGGCTGGAAAGGTAATTAAACCCATTTTAGTATAGTTAATGTAATTATTCATCTTAATTATGAAATACTCAAAGATAATCTTTATTCTATTTTTTATAGTATCTATCAATAAAGCCACAGCCCAAAAATGGCGAAGTCTATTTGATGGAAAAACAAGTAATGGTTGGCGAGGGGCTTCGCTTGATAAATTTCCTGAAAAGGGCTGGAAGATTCAAGACGGAATATTGAGTGTTGAACCAACAGAGGGCAAAGGGGGTGATATTGTAACAACTGAAGCGTTTTCAAACTTTGAATTAAGTGTTGATTTTAAGTTAGTAGAAGCAGGCAACAGTGGCATTAAATACTTTGTTGACCCAGCTTTGGTACGTTCAAGTTTAGGCTTAGAATATCAGCTTCTAGATGACGACAAGCATCCAGATGCCAAAAACGGACGTGATGGCAACCGCAAAACGGCTTCATTATATGACCTAATCCCTGCACCAAATGATAAAATACTCAACAAAGTAGGCCAATGGAATACTGCCAAGATTATCTCTAAAGGCAATCATACTGAACATTGGTTAAATGGCAAAAAAGTATTGGAATTTGAAAGAAATAGCGATGAGTATAAGCGGTTAATTACACTAAGCAAATACAAAGATTTATCCAATTTCGGAATAGGAGAGAAGGGAAGAATACTATTACAAAATCATGGTGACCAAGTATTTTTTAGAAATATCAAAATTAGAGATTTGTAAAGAATAAAGGCTAAACTTAAAAAAACCATGAAAAAATTATTATTCGTTATTGTACTATTGTTGGTAATAAATACTGGTATTACTGCTCAAGTTTGGCACGTTTCAGGTAATGGGAGCGATTCAAATGACGGGAAATCGCCAGAAACAGCTTTTCGTTCTCTACAAAAGGCTGCTAATTTGGTTCAGCCCGGAGACGTTGTGCTGATTGGCAATGGTATTTATACCAATACTGATAAATCAAATGGCAGTGCAGTGCTTTCAGTAACAAGCTCAGGAAAACCAGATGCTTGGATTACTTGGAAAGCTAGGACTGGGCATAAACCAGAAATTAGACCTATTGGCTGGGCTGGTATTCAAATTTCAGGGTCTTATCATATTTTTGATGGAATCACTATAAAAGGTAGCAATGATTCTATTGTATTGCTCCACGCTCAGGAAGATGCAAAGAAGCCAACACCTAATCCATATTTTAATACCAACGGCATATTTGTAAATGGTAGAAATAAGAGTCCAGACCAAAAGCCACATCATGTTATTATCAGAAATTCAGAAGTTAGCAAATGTGCTGGTGGTGGAATTGTAGCCATTGAGGCCGATTATTTTACAGTTGAAGACTGTAAAGTGTTCGATAACGCATGGTTTATGCGTTATGGAGGTTCGGGAATTACTACCTTGAACAATTGGGCTTATGATGATGCCCCAGGTTACCATGTTATTATACAAAGAAATTTTGTGTGGAATAATAAAACAATGGTACCATGGGAAAAAATCGGAAAATTGAGTGATGGTAATGGAATACTGCTTGACGTAACAGATCAAGCAGATGTACAAGGGGCAACCAATCCCAATGCTGATGCCGTTATTAAGCCAAACGTAAATCAACCTACAGTTGAAACAAAAGTTCCTGAAAAACCTAAAAGACCAGAATGGAAGGGCAGAGCCTTGATTGCCAATAATTTAAGTGCTTATAATGGTGGTTCGGGGATTCATACGTTTAGAACGAAATATGTAGATATTATTAATAACACAACCTATTGGAACGGACAAACGGTTGGTTATCAAGAGTTGTTCCCAAATCGCTCTGAAGACATAGCCATTTTAAATAATATCATCGTTCCTAGACCAGCGGGAAAAGTAACATCAAATAACAGAAATACTAATATTCGTTGGGATTACAACTTGTACACAATAGCCCAAAATGTTATTTCAGGTCCAAATGATATTGTTGCCGATCCAAAATTTATTAATATTCAACTAGACCCCACAAAAGGGGATTTCGGTATTACCAAAAATAGCCCTGCATACAAATCAGGCTCAAAAGAATTAGCTCAACCAAAAGATATAACAGGCAAAACTCGCAAAAAAACCAATGGTGTAAGCAGAGGTGCTTTTGAAGTTAAATAATAACAATTGTGACACAAGATGCTCACTCTCAAAAATTTACCCTTAAATTGTTTTTGACATTCTATGCCTATTTTTTTAAAATTTATATAGTTTAAAAGCGTTTAAACGGGTTTTTATAAAACAGCTTAAAATATATCACTATGTCGAACAGACGCAACTTCATAAAACAATCTGCTTTGGCAACGGCCGGAGTGCTTACTTCTTCTAGTCTTTTTGCTTATCATGGAAACCCAAACGATAAGGTTGTAATAGGCGTGATGGGAACAAACAGTCGAGGGCTTTTTTTAGCAAGAACATTTGCTAAATTACCCAATGTAGAAATTGGCTATATCTGTGATACTGATGCTAAAGTCCTAGCAAGGACAATAGATGAGATAGAGAAAATATCAGGGAAAAAGCCACAGGGTTTTACAGATATTCGAAAACTGTTAGAGAAAAAAGATTTTGATGGTTTGGCCATTGCCGCACCAGACCACTGGCATACACCAGCTGCTATTATGGGTTTACAAGCAGGGAAAAACATCTATGTTGAAAAACCATGTAGTCATAATCCTCGTGAAGGCGAATTATTAGTTGAAGCTAGTAATAAATATCAAAAGTTAGTTCAAATGGGTAGCCAGCGACGTACTTTCTCTAATGTGAAAGATATGATTGCTAAACTACACAGCGGTGCTATTGGCAGAGTATATTTTGCCCGTGGCTGGTATGTGAACAACCGTAAATCTATCGGTAAAGGAGCAGTAGCACCCGTACCTGAACACTTGAATTTTGATTTATGGCAAGGCCCAGCCCCACGTAGAGAATTTAAGGATAATCTAGTACATTATAATTGGCATTGGTTCTGGAATTGGGGTACAGGCGAAGCCCTAAACAATGGTACGCATGAGCTAGACGTAATCCGATGGGGTTTAGGTGTCGATTTCCCAACACAAGTGGTTTCATCAGGGGGGCGTTTCCATTTTCAGGATGACTGGGAGACCCCAGATACACAAACTATTACGTATAATTTTCCAAATAATACAGCCTGTACTTGGGAAGGACGGAGTTGTAATGGTTATAATTCAGAAGGAAGTGGTAGAGGAGTAATATTTTATGGTGATAAAGGCACAATTGTTTACCCAGGAGCAAACAGCTACAAAATATTTGATAGTGCTAATAAATTAGTGGAAGAAGTAAAAGATGATACCCCTTTTGACCCTAAAAATGCGGTAAGCCCAACAGAATTATTAGATGGCATGCACCTCCAGAACTTCTGTGAAGCCATTAGAGGTAAAGAAAAAATAAATGCACCTATTTTAGAAGGTCATAAATCTACTTTGCTTCCGCAATTAGGAAATATTGCTTATCGAGTAGGAAGAAGTTTACACTGTGATCCAACGAATGGTCATATCTTGAACGATAAAGAAGCCATGAAACTCTGGAGCAGAGAATATGAAAAAGGGTGGGAAGTAAAAGTGTAGTTAAATGGATTTCTAAGGAAAACATCACAAATACAGATAGTTATCTTTGGTACTGGTAATAAAGAGGTAATAGGTGGGCTTTCTAGTGAATTTTACCACCGTGTTTACAAGCATTATCAAGATAGCAATGCTTGACAGTGGCAAAAAAGAGGAGAATATGGTAATAAAGGGCAAGGCACACCAGCGATTGACGGTACAAACCGTACCATGTGGATTTTTGAACCACATGTAGCCGAACAAGTATTTGAAGATTTTGTCAAAGAAAATAAACTGATTATTTACCGAAACGAATGGCTCGACCGTTCTGAGAAAGGTATTGTGAAAGTGTCAGGAAGTATCCGCTCTTTTAGTACGTTAAGTGGTAATATTTATCAGACAAAAATGTTCATTGATGCTACTTACGAAGGCGACCTGATGGCAGTGGCTGGTATAAATTATCACGTTGGTCGTGAAGCTAACAGTGTTTACGGTGAAAAATGGAACGGTGTTTAACCAGAGGCTTACGACCCCGCACGCTATGAATTATTGGCACTTGTTTATGCAACAGGCTGGCGTGAAACCTTTGATAAATTTGACCTAATACCAAATCGTAAAACGGATACCAATAACCATGGTCCTTTTAGTACTGATTATATTGGTAAAAACTATGACTATCCAGAAGCTAGCAACGAACTTCGTATGCAAATCATCAAAGACCATGAATTATACCAAAAAGGCTTAATGTATTTTTTACAAAATGATAAAAATGTTCCAGCTGATGTTCATGATAAAATGCAAGAATGGGGCTTACCTAAAGACGAATTTAAAGACAATGGAAATTAGTACCAGTTTGTCTATCAAGCTCACACATTACTTATGGTTTAATCAGAATAGGATGGAGCCAGTTTTTATGATATTAGGTCAGTCGGCAGCAACAGCGGCTGTGCTTTCTATCAATAACAAAGTTTCACCTCAACAATTGCCCTATAGTAAACTCAAATCCGTTTTGTTGAAATACAACCAACGATTAGAATTTTAATCGGTATTGAATCCCGATTTAATATATAACCCAGCCTTGTATGGCTACTTCTATAACTTTGAAGGACGTGAGTTATCTAACATCAAATTGTTAACAAAACCGAATCGTCTGAGCTAAAAATATAATCAAAAAATAAACGGGATAAATCCTATTACAGCTTGTTTCATAGTCATGTTAAGGTAAATAATATCAAAATATAACTATGAAATATACATTTAAACTGATGTTATGGGGTTTATCACTATGTAGCACATCCCTTTTTGGATGTGACCAAAAAGAGGTAACAGATATAGTAGTAAAACCGACTACACCACCCGTAACTACTTCACCCAAAGCTTACTACGTGTCTGAAGAAAAAGGCTCAGATGCAAACAATGGCCTATCTATTTCTACGCCATTAAAAACAATAGGTGCAGGACAAAACTTAGCAGCACCTGGCGACACAGTTTTTATCATGAATGGCAATTATGCTCCTGTTACTACCATTCAACTCAACAAATCTGGAACAGAGGGAAAATATATTACCTATAAAGCTTATGCAGGACATAAACCAAAGTTCTTCTTCTCTGGAAGTATTTGGAATGCCATTACCATCAATGGTTCTTATATTGTATTAGAAGGGCTTGAAATTCAAGGCAATAATCAGAACCTAACCTATGAAGAAGCTTTGGCTTCGTACAATGATAAAGTGGCAGGTGGTAATAACAATAGTTTGTATGCTACTTATAATATGAATGGCATAAGTATTGGTGGTCCTAATACAGAGTCTAAATTTCCACATCACGTTGTTATTCGTAATTGTAAAATTCATGATTTTCCGGGCGGTGGGCTTAGTTCTATTCAGGCAGATTATACAACTTTTGAGGGTAACACTGTTTACAATAATGCTTGGTATATGATGTATGGCGGAAGCGGTATCAGTATTTTAACACCCTATGATAGCGATGCCAATACAGGATATAAAAACATTGTTCGGAATAACGTCTGTTATAGCAATAGAACAACCATTCCATGGATTAGTCAACAAAAATTGAGTGACGGCAATGGAATTATCATTGATGTTAACCTACGCCCTTATAATTCAACAGTTACTGATAAACCATATAAGGGACGTACACTGGTTGAAAACAATATTAGTTATAATAATGGAGGTTCGGGGATTCATGCTTTTGATGCAGCTCATGTAGATATTATCAATAATACAGCCTACAATAACGCACAAATCATGGTGACTTATGCAGATATTTTTGCGAATACCTGTAGCGATGTTAAAATAATGAATAACATTGTTTACACTAAACCAAACGGAAACTGTAACTCAAACAATAAAAATAAAAATGTTACTTATGACTACAACGTATATTTTGTAGGTAAGGTAGCTGTAAAAGGACCTAATGACAAAGTGATGGATCCGATGTTTGTGAACCTTTCTACTGACCCTAACGTAGCAAACTTTTCGTTAAGAAGTGGTAGCCCAGCCATTGATGGAGGTACGCAAAGCATTTTTGCACCTAAAGATATCAAAGGGGTGGCTCGTCCGAAAGGTGGGACAGTTGACTGTGGAGCTTATGAAGTTCAGTAGTAAAAAATACGCTTACATTGATAATATATTTTAGAAATAATCTTTATGAAACGCAGGAAATTTATAGAACAAGCTGGACTATTTTCAACAGGTTTGTTTTTTACCTCTTTTATTTCGGAAGTAATAAAAAAAACGAATCCAACCATATTATTGGTTTCTGGTTGGCAAGATGTAAATATTGGAGACATTGGACATACACCAGGGCTTCTACATATTTTAGAAACCTTTATTCCAAAAGCAACAATTATTTTATGGAAAAAAAGCAATAGTGAAGAGGTGAAGAAGTTACTCAACAAGAATTTTCCGAAAGTAAAAATTATCTATGGAGGTGTGAATAAAGACAAAGATGTAGATAATCCCGAAATTCTTGAAGCTTTCCAAAAAACCGATTTGATGATTCACGGTTCGGGGCCACTTTTAGTAGGAGCAGATAATTTGGCAAGTTGGATGAAATATACTACCAAACCTTTTGGAATTTTTGGTACAACCCTTGAAAATCCAAGCCAATATCATCAAAGCATTTTACAAAAAGCATCATTTATTTATACTAGAGAAACCAAATCAATTGAACATTTAAAAAAAGTTAGTATCACAGGCAATCATGTGCAATTTGCCCCCGATGCTACCTTTTATATCAATATTCATAATGATAAAAAGGGGTTTACTTTTTTAAAAGAAAATGGTTTAGAAGCTAAAAAGTTTATTTGCGCTGTTCCACGTTTACGCTATACACCCTACCATAAATTCAACCCCAATAATAACGGTTGGAGTGCTGAAAAAGTAAAAGAAGTAGAAAGCATCAACGAAAAATATAAAGAAATTGACCATGCAAAGCTACGAGAAGCGATGATTGCATGGGTGCGAGAAACAGGAAACAAAGTACTTGTATGTCCTGAAATGACTTATGCTGTTGAACTGATGGATGAATTGCTGATTAATCCATTACCCGATGATGTAAAACCATTTATTGTGAAAAGGGGGTATTGGCTTCCAGACGAAGCCGCTTCAGTTTATTCAAAAGCACATAGCGTTTTGAGCTTGGAATGTCACTCGCCTATTATAGCAGCTGCTAACGGAACACCATTTTTTTACTTACGACAGCCCGAAGATACCATCAAGGGACAAATGTATTATGATTTAGATTTCAACGATTGGGTTTTTGAAATAGACAATACAACAGGAAAACAAATTGCCGACCGACTGCGAGAAGTTTGGAAAGATTATGACAAGGCAAAAATAAAGCTAAAATCAAGTATGGATAAAGTGGAAAGCATTTATAAAAGCCGTACTGATGTATTGAAAACAATACTTAATGAAAAGTATAAATAGTAGAACGTTATAGCTATTATTAGCCTGAAAAGCCATGAATAAACTTGCAATTGGTATTGATATAGGAGGGACTAGAACCAAAATTGGCTTGGTTGATTTGGCATTAGGGCAGGTAATAGAAACAACGATTTTTCCTACTGAAACCAAAGATGCAACACGATTCGAGCAAATGCTTGCTGAGGGTATTGATAGGTTTAAGTCTAGAGCCAGTGAAATTAATGTTCAATTGCTAGGTATTGGTATTGGGGTTTCGAGTTTTGTTTTTGATGATGGCACAGTAGATTCTACTTATGGTTTTATAGACTTTATGGAAGACTATCCACTGGTAAAAATCATCGAAGAAAATCATCTTTTACCTTGTAGAATAGATAACGATGCCAGACTGGTGGCTTTAGGAGAGGCTGTATTTGGCAAAGGCAAAGGTTTTGAAAGAGTATTGGTGCTTACCTTGGGTACAGGGCTAGGACTTGGATTTACGGTAAATGGTAAATTGGATGGCAAGTTACCTTACGCACACATGGGCGGACATATTAGCATTATTCAAAACGATATACCTTGTTATTGTGGCAAAATTGGTTGTTTAGAATCACTGGTATCTGCTACAGGAATAATGGAAACCGCAAAACGATTGAATTGGCATCAAAAATATCCTAATGAAGATTTTACCGTTGAAAGTATTTTTAAAGCTAGTAGAGCAGATAATATAGAAGCCAAGCTAATAGTAGATAATTTTCTTTGCTATTTAAAAACGGGTCTTTCAAATTATATCAATCTGTATGCTCCTGACACTATTATTTTAGGGGGTGGTGTAGCCAAAGGGCTGAAACCTTATTTAACATTTTTACAAAACGAAATATTATTAGGACCGTATAAAAAATATAAAGCTAGCATTGAGATTTCTGAACTTGAAGAGCATTCAGGAATTTTAGGAAGTGCCGCTCTATTTTACTGATTATGAAGAACAAAAGTTGGATTTATTATTCTATTGCCGCAGCTCTTTTTTGGGGGGTATGGGGGGTGGTGGCAAAGCTAATTTCAGAAGATGTAAATCCTTCTGCAAATCATGTCTTGTTTACTATCGGTATGCTATTAACGCTTCCCTTGGTTGTAAATAAAATCCGAAAAGAAAAACCCAACACCAAAGGTATAATCTGGGGTCTTGTCTCGGGCATCTTGGCAGTAATTGGTAACGTGGCTGTTTTTCAAGCTTTTTCCGAAGGCGGACTAGCTGCTATTGTTATTCCTCTTACTAATTTATATCCACTTGTTACGATACTGATAGCTCTTTTGGTTTTCAAAGAAAAACTGAATTGGGTTAATGGTGTAGGCATTCTATTGGCTATTCCAGCCGTAATAATGCTTTCTGGACAAACACTACTCTTTGATGACCCTACTGCTTTTGTTAAAAATCTAGGGTTAAATACGTGGATATTATTTTCATTGATAGCCCTGTTTTTCTGGGGTGTTTTTAGTGCATCGCAAAAACTAACCACTAACTATATTTCTGCTGAATGGGCATATACAGCTTTTATATGTTCAAGTATTATTTTATCACTGTTGTTTATTGTTTTGGGGAAAGTGTCTTTCACTTTTTCCCAAAACACTTTTTTATTAGGTTCGTTTTCAGGGATGCTTAATGGACTAGGTGTTTTGTGCAGTTTTGCCGCTTATAAAGCGGAAGGTAAAGCATCGCAAGTAACAACGATAGCAGGAGCTTTGCAACCCGTTTTTACTATTGTATTAGCAATTGCTTTTTTGTCAGAAAGTATCACATATATAGAACTAATAGGTATTGCTTTTGCCATAATAGCAGCTTTGGCATTATCACAAGAAAATAAAAATCAACCAGTAATGGCTTAACCTTGCTTGTATGAATAAAATGTACGCTGAAATACTTGAAATCCCCGATAGAGCTTTAGCATTATTAGGCAGCCCAACACAACCTTTGCCCCTAAAAGTACCTTACTTGGGCATGGGTTCTTCGTATTTTGCACCACTAGCTTTTAAATATATGGGTGTAGATATTTATCCAGAAATTGCTTCTGAATATTTTAATTACTTGTCCTCTCAGGCAAAGAAACCATTAGCCGTAATCCTCTCTCAGTCTGGTAAGAGTAGTGAAGCTCTTTGGTGTACACAACTTTTTGAAAAATATATTGCCATCTCTAACTATCCTGAAAACGAACTGAGTAATACAGCAAATGTGACAGAGGTAGTGTTGATGCAAGCAGGGGAAGAGCATTATTCTTCTTCAAAAACATATATCAATACGCTGTTAGTCTTGTTCAAAGGTTTTGGCTATAATCCAAAAGATGCTGTAACATTGCTTACCACTAAAATGAAAAGTTATGAAGAGCTTGGACAAAGCTTAGCAGAACAAGTTTTCGAGATATTACAGCAAAAAAAAATCCATGGAATTTATATAACAGGCAGTGGCCCTAATATCGCTACAGCTTTGGAAGCAGCTTTGATTTTGAGTGAAAGTACTAAACTAAATTTTCATGGGTTACCAATGGCTCAATACGACCACGGGCCCAAAGAAACGGCTCTGAACAGCATTGTAATTCAAATTTTAGTAAAGGGGAAATCGTATGATAGGGCGTTGGCTTTAACAGAAAAAATAGAAAAAGCAGGAGCGATAGTTTTAACGGTGGAAGAACTCGAAGCAGAAGAGCATTTTTCTATTTTACACAATATCATTCCTTTCAATTTTATGGCGTATTACCTATCACAAAAATTAGGAATAGATGAAATTTTTGCTGTTGGCGGAAAAATTACGGAGGTAGAATAAAAATTTAAAATGACCAGAATGCGACATTATATTGCCATTATTGTTTTGTTTTTTCAAGCTCATTTCATTTCAGCTCAATCTGTCGGTAAATGGAGTTTTTCTTCACAGCAACTTCCTGTGTATGAATATACAGGCAGATTACCCAATATTGTGCTAGACAAATTGGGGAAGGATTCTTATATACAAACAGACCCTTATTTTCTATTGGGCAATTATCGTTTATCGCTTTTTGTTCATGCTAGCGGAATATATCAGTTTATGACGGGCGAAAGAGCTTGGGCAAGGGTAAATGCGGATGAAAATCAACAAAATTATGGTTCAAATAATGCCCAAATTATCGTTAAGAAAGGCAAGAATTACAAAAAAACAGATTTGATTGGGCTAAAATCAATAGCAATAGATACCCAACGAACCCAAAAGTTGTTTGGGGTTGGCTTTGCTAAATATACTTATCGTTTAGATGAAGATTTGAGTTGCCAACGTGTTATTTCGGTAAAACCCTCTACCAAAATTAATACTGGAAACCCCGCATTTGTAGTGTCTGTTACTTTAAAAAATTCGGGTAAGGTAGTACAAGAATTGACATACTCAGAAGGAATGAAGCTAAACTATACGCCTAGTGCTATCCAACTTTATGAGCCAACTAAACGCCCAGTAAGTTATCTGCATAAAATCAGTGTTGATAAATCTACCAAAACGACAATTGCCAATTTAACCTGCACACCCAATTTATTTTTGAACTTTCCGAGTAAAAATCAACGCTATATCTATGATGTGAATCCACCCAATGTATTTATGAGTACGAAGAGTTTTGATAAGGATATTAAGAGTTATATTACAGTTAATCATGATACTTTATCAGCTCATTTAACAACTATCCTGAAACCAGGAGAAACTCATACCTTTCATATAATCGTAGGCCTTAACTATGAAAATTCCAAGCAAGCAATTCAAGAACAGATCAATGAATTATTGGCTAATGTAAATCCTAGCAATAATAACGAAGGGTTTTATCAAACTGCTTGGAAAAAGCAATTGCCCGATTTTACTGCTGAAAAGGACCAAATCATTAAGCGTGAAATGCTTTGGAATGCCTATACATTAGAAGCTATGGCTACCTATTGTGCCTATTATGGTGAAACGATTATTCCACAAGGAACTATTTATGCCTATCATTTTGGTGATAATATTTCTAATCGTGACCACCTACAAGCGGCACTTCCTGTTTGCTATACCAATCCAAACTTGGCAAAATCTATCATACGGTATGTAATAATGCATAGTGAAACCGACGGAGAAATCAAGCGTGGCGATGCAGGTAATGGCTGTACTCCACCTTCGCTCTATAAAGAAAGTGATGAGCAACTTTATTTTTTCAATACGCTTTCTCAATACTTGGCTTCTACAAAAGACTATGCCTTTTTGAATGAAAAAGTGTGGCTTTATCCTGCCGAAAACAAAAAAGGTGAGGTTGTGCTGAATATCCTGAAAAATTACTTTGTTTATTTGAGGGATGAAATTGGTAGAGGCTCGAACGGATTAGTAAAGATGCTGAATTCTGATTGGAGCGATAGTTTTTTTCACGAAAACTCCCCTAATGTATATGCTGCAACGGCTGAGTCGCACTTGAATTCGGTGATGGTACTTGCTATTTTTCCAAAATTAATTACTGAACTCAAAAAGTCTAAAAATCCCGAAGCAACTGCGTTGATTATTGCCTTAGAAAATTATAGAAAAGAAGTTTCTGAGGCATATTTCAAAGATTTTGGCAACCGCAAATTTTCTGCTCGTGCTTATTTGAACCACAGGAAAAAGTATGGTATCGATAATGTCTGTATAGAACCACAGGGATATTTATTGCAAATTCCTGACTTGAGTATCAGTCGTAAAAAAGAAATTTATCAATACGTAAAATCAAAAATTTATTCACCCGAAAAAATTGGTTTTCGTACCCGAGAAAAACCTCTTTGGAGTACCACAGGCGAAGGAGAGGATGGAGGAATATGGTTTTCGTTAGAAGGGTCGCTAATTGCAGGGGTAGCAACTTTTGATAAACAAGAAGCAAAAGAACTGTTGCATACCATCAGTTTCCAAAACTTTACTGACCAATATCCCAGTATTTGGCTAGGGCAGTGGACGGGTGGTGATAATGTTAATTCAACTTTATCTCAACGCGATGGCTTATGTTTTTTTTGGGAGAAAGACCGACCTAATGTATTCCAAGGTTTTTGTAGCCATCCTCATGCTTGGCCTTTGTATTGTTATTTGAAAATTAAAGAATGAGTGTACCCATATCATAAGAATCACCCAAAATGAAGCAAATACTAATTATCACTTTCTTCTTATTTTATGGTTGGACGACCCACGCCCAACAAAAACGCCTATACATTGCTAATGACGACCACACAGATTATATGTGGACAGCCAATGAAGCCCAATATGATTCTGCTTTTGTAAAAATGCTAGATTTTTATCTGAATCAGGTAGATTCTACTAAAAACAATGCCCCTGATTTTCAGGCAAGATTCAATTGTGATGGTAGCTATTGGTTAAGAGCCTATCAGAAATTTCGTTCCCCTGCCCAGTTCAATCGTTTGATGGATGCTGTCAGATCAGGGCATATCAGTAGCCCCTTTAATAGTTTGGTAAGTACCTATGGTGCTCAACCAACGGAAGCTGTATTAAGAGGAATGTTTTATGCAGGCAGTTTAGAGCGTGCTTACAATCTACGGTTTACTTTAGCACAAGCCATGGAAAACAATACTATTCCACTGGGTTTAAGTTCCCTTTGGGCAGGAGCTGGTGTAAAATATAGTTATAAAGGCATTGGTGGATATGGTAGCCAGATGACGTACGAATACCGAGCAAATAGACGAAAACAGTTATATCATTATACAGGATTAGATGGCTCGAGTGTCTTAACAAAATGGTATGACTATAACGAAAAAAAGTATGCACCTTTTGGAGGCTATGCCGAATGCCGAATGTACCCCAAGAAAAGGCCAGTCAGCCAGACAGTAGAGATAGAACAAGTAATTGATAAATTGGACAAGTACACTAACAACCCGCACTATCCTTTTAATGTAGCCGCAGCTTTTGGCTATGGTTGGGACGACCTTTCTAATTTTATCTCACAACCTTTTATAGAAGCTGCTCAAAACAAAACGACAGATACGCGTAAAGTAAGGGTATCTAACGAAGCAGATTTTTTTGAAGATGTGGCTAAAACCTATCCTAATTTACCTTCAGAGTCATTGAGTTATGGCAATGAGTGGGACATTTATTGTGCCTCTATGAATGAAACAACTGCTAAAGTGCGTCGTTCGGTAGAAAAATTGCGTACTGCCGAAGCATTAGCTTCTCTTGTTTCTTTAAAAGACAAACATTTTGCGACATCTTTAACCAATGCCAAACAACAAGCTTGGGAAGCTTTGGGCTTTTATTGGGAACATAACTGGACTGCCGATGGACCCGTAAAACGTAATATCCGAGCAGACTGGCAAATTAAATTACAAACCCATGTTAGTAGTTATGTAGATTCATTATTTCAACTAGCTTCTGACGCATTGGGAAAGCAAATTAAGCAATCGAAAAACGCTAGATTTTATGTTTTTAATCCATTGAGTTGGATAAGAAACGATGTAGCAGATTTTGAATACGAAGGCAAATTCCCTGTGAAAATTGTAGATTTGACTACAAACCAAGAAGTTGCTAATCAACTAATTAGTAAAAATGGTAAACAATATCTCCGCATTCAGGCAGATAATGTACCTTCGGTAGGGTATAAGGTATTTGAAATCAGACCAGAGAAAGGTAAAAGCTTTCCCAACAGGATAAAGACTTCGGGTAATTATATCAGTAATGCCTTTTATAAATTAAAAGTAAGTCCATCGGGAGCTATTACTGAGTTATATGATATTGCTGCTAAAAACAAACAAGTTGTTTTAGCTGGAAAGTATTTGAATAGTTTGGGGAATAATCCTTCAGATGGAGCAGGAACTATAGTAGTAGAAAATGCAGGACCTGTTTCTGTTACTTTAAAGGCTGTTTCCCAAAAACCTACGTTGCATACTGTAAGGATTACGCTTTTTGCGAACAATTCAAGAATACAGATTGAAGATAGCATTCAGGCTAATTTCGGTGATGTAAAAACTTGGGACTTTGCTTTTAACCTAAAAAAACAAACTACACGTCACGAAGAGCTAGGAGCAATAATTACCGCTAAAAAAGAAACACGTGGGGGGCATTATTCTGCACAAAACGCAAGGTTAGATTGGCAAACATTCAATCACTTTGCAGATATGAGCGAAGCTAATTATGGTATTACATTATCTAATCAGGATTGTAGTTTTTTTAAATTAGGAGAAAGTACTGTTGATTCACTTTGGGAAGATTCTTCGGAATTACACGCACTAGCAGGCGGACAGGTAGATAAAAAAGTAGAAGACGGAGGGATGATGGGTATTTTTAATCAAAATGGTCAGAAATCATTTTACTATAATTTTGCATTGACTACCCATCAAAATGCTTTTAATCCAACCACAGCTATGAAGTTTTCATTAGAACATCAGAACCCACTAGTTGCTGGAAGCATTGAAGGCAGTAAAGTTAAAAAGAATGAAAACTCTTTTTCGCTACTATCAATAAACGACCCCAATGTATTACTCTGGTCTTTAAAACCCTCTGAAGAAGGCATTGAAAATGGATTGATAACTCGTTTTTGGAATTTTGATAGTAAACAAGTTAGTCCAACTATTAAACTTTCTAAACCCATCGGTACTGCATGGCAAACTACCCATGTTGAAACCAACGAACAACAATTAACACCAATGAATGGGATGTGAGGTTCTCATAACATTTGTGCGAAAATTTACGGTTTTCAACTATTTCATTAGTTACAATACACCTTCTTTTGCTTTATTATAAACCTGAAAAGG
>NZ_JAVDUE010000007.1:0-261798 GCF_031456255.1 Arcicella sp. BE140
AAACATCTTTTCATTCCAAATGCCCTGTAAATTAGCAGGTTGTCCACCAGAATTGGAAGAAGAAATCAATAAATAACGACCGTATTGAAAGTATAAACTAGCAAAAGTTGGGTCATTATTGGTTCTAAATTCCTCTAAGCGAACATCAGTAGGCTTGCTTTCTGCCACTGGATTATAACCTAAATCTAATTTCACTCGATTAAAATAATGCTGAAATCTAGCGATATGTTCGTTGAGTAAAGTGGCATAAGGTTTTGAGATAGCCTTTTGTAAAGCTGTTTCACATCTAGCTACTTCGTCACCTGTCAGGTCTTTATAAGTATTATAATTTGTGGCGATATTTACGTAAATAGTCACCTCGTTTGCTCCAACAATGCTTGTAAGGGTATCATTAGCTGTAATGTTTCCGCCTTGTAGCTTAAAAGTTGTCTGCGCATTGAATTTGAGTGCACCCCCTGCTACGCCTTCATGCCCTGCAGTAGCTCCATGCAAAATCAATTGTTTTTTAGCATTGGTGCTGATTTTAACATCTTTTTGTGGAGTAGAAAAAAATGCATCAAAAGATATGCTATTAGCTTTGTTGGCGGTAATATGCATAATCAATGTATTCGCAGGAGCAGATACATAAGCTGTTCGGGTGTATTGCACACCGTCTACAATATAGGTAGTGGTACTAACAGCACGCTGAATATCTAATTCACGACGATAATTACTGAAATTTTCATGTTTATCGAAACGTAAATTCAAGCTACCGACAGGCTGAAAAATTTGTCCATTTGATTTTTTACTTTGTAACGTTTTACCTGCCAGTATTTCAGCTTCTTTTTGTTTGCCTTCAAAAACTAATTTACGAATAGCAGGTAATGAAGCTAAGGCATCTGGATTGTCATTGCGATTTGGGCTTCCCGTCCAAACAGAAGTTTCGTTTAATTGTAAAACTTCTTGCGCCACATTGCCATATACCATCGCACCGATTTTACCATTACCGATTGGTAATGCTCTTTCCCAAACTTTGCCAGATGGTTTATCGTACCACAAAACGAGTGATTTTTGTGCCTGTATAAGGTTTGAAAAAGTGAGAAGAAATAGGATAATTAAGGTCTTATTAAATAGATTTTTTGTCATTTTCGCAATTCGTTACAGTTATTTCTGAAATAATATCAAAGCAATAAGTATATCCACAGTTAATCGATTAATCCATCTTTCAGAATAATACTCTTTAAAGATGAATTAGCATAAAAAGGATAATAATGAGCTTTATACTCATCTATTTTTATTTTGCGAAGAGCATAATGTCAAAAAAGTAAGATAGCTAAGAGAGGGGTAAGGAGAAAATCCATTATTCCTTAAATCTTAAAGTACTTTAGTCTTTAAAAACCTTAAAATCCCAAATTTCTTGGTGTGAAAAGGTAGAACGAAAACCAAAGTAAGATTTGCTAGGAAAATGTTCATCGGTACCTTCAAAGAATTTCTCGTCATCTACCCAAAAGCTAGTAATATCGTCTTTTACAATAATCTTTATTTGATATTCGTGGTTAGCTTTTAATAGGTAATGAGCATCGTTTTTTTCTGCTAAAAGTTTTCGGTCTCCATTGCCTTGATATTTTCTAAAACGTGTAGTGGTGTTGGTGTTCCCACCCATGCCAACATAATACATTTTCAAATTATCATACTCTTCGAATTTACCAGAGCGTGTAAAGAGATTAGCATTAGCAGGGGCTTCTGTTAACCAAAATACATTAAGGTCCGAAAGTCTATCGTTTACCCCACCATTTACAATAATTTTACGTTTAAAAGTTATGATATAATTGCCTTGTAGAGGTTGATTGAACCATACACTAACGCCACCTTTGGTATCTAAGACTAATTTGCCATTATCGGTATATACCTTAGAGTTGGCTAAAGGCTCAATTTCTGAAACCCATTTTTTAGTATTTAATTTACCTTTGAAGTTTTCTGAATAAAGTTCATTTTGATGAGGAATATTACTGCTTTTACAGCCAGTTTGAAGTAAATAAATAGAGGATATGAGGAACAGCATTAGCTTTTTCACGAATCAAAAGTATATTTTAGTTAAATAATTGGGTAAAATTACTGAAAAAAATGCTTTTTAGCCTTGAGCTGACAACATAAGCATTTAGCTTTGGACATTTACTCAATCACTAACAGCATCGTCAAGCCGAGTGTCGGCAAAAATCCACAATACAACTCTAAATACATGAAGTCACCCTTTTCTTTTACCCGTAGAGCATTCGTAAAGAAATCAATGATTGCTACTGCTGGTCTTCCTTTAGCATCTTCGTTTGCAAATAGCCAAGATAAAAAAAGTATCATTATAGCACCTAATACTGTGCCCTTATCATGGTTAGATACCCAATATTCTTCCCTTTTCAAAGGAACTACTTTTGGGATACCGTGGCCTAAAGGTCAGCTAAAAAAAGGGACAGAACTTACTTTGGTAAGTAATGAGAACATCATTCCTACTCAAACTTGGCCATTGGCTTATTGGCCAGATGGTAGTTTAAAGTGGACTGCCCATGCGATTAGTAAAAATGAAAAGTTATCGGAAAAGATACAATTGAAAATTGGTAAAAGTAGCAAACTAGCTACTTCATTAGCAATTGAGGACAGTGCCGAAAGTATTAAAATAGATACAGGAAAGATTCAATGTGAAATCAGCAAAAATGGACAAACGTTGATTACATCTTTGAAAAGTGCAGAGAAAGAGATTGGACAAAATGGTAAATTAGTTTTGTCGGTACAAGATAAGGTAGAAGGAGGGGAGTCATTTAGTATAGATACTTTTGAAGGAAAAATCAATAAAGTAATAGTAGAGCAAAGCGGAGCTATCAGAGCCGTAGTTAAGATAGAAGGAACACACGAAAATGCTCAGAAAAAAAGCATATTACCCTTTGTAGTGCGTTTGTATTTTTATGCTGAAGCTGAATCTATCAGGATGTTGCATACCATTATTTATGATGGAGATGAAAACAAAGATTTTATAAAAGGGCTAGGCATCCGTTTTTCAGTGCCTTTGAATGAGCCATTATATGACAGGCATATACGTTTTGTAGGAGAAAACAAAGGCGTATTTGCTGAAGCCGTGCAAGGATTATCAGGTTTAAGAAGAGATGCTGGAAGGGTAGCTTTAGATGCTCAGATAGGAGGGAAAACGGTAACGCAAATACCTGATAATGTACTTAAAAATATTCAATATATTCCTGCATTTGGAGATTATACGCTTTTTCAAGGCACGCCAGATGCTTTTGATATTCAGAAAAGAACCAAAACAGGCTACTCGTGGGTGCAGTCTGCTTATGGTGGTCGTGCTAGTGGAACGGGTTATTTAGGTACACCAAAAGGAGGATTGGCTTTTGGTATCCGCAATTTTTGGCAGAGTTACCCTGCTCAGATAGACATCAAAAATGCGTATACAGCTTTAGGTGAAGTAACATTATGGCTTTGGGCACCTAAAGCGCCAGCAATGGATTTACGTGCCTATCATGATGGGATGGGCGAAGATACTTATGAGAAACAATTAAATGCTCTTGACATCACATATGAAGATTATGAACCTGAATTTGGCCGACCTTTTGGCGTAGCACGCACCAGTGAATTACAAATATGGGCTTTAGCCGAAACGCCATCCAACGAAATGTTAACGGATATTGCTCAGCAAATACAAGAACCTCCATTGCTTGTAGCAACTCCTGAATATTTAGCAGGAGTGGGTATTTTTGGGAGTGCGTTTAGTTTACCCGATAAAACATCTCCTAAAAAGCAAGCCATTGAAAATCAGTTAGATTTTCATTTTGACTATTACAAAAAACAGATTGACCAACGCCGTTGGTATGGTTTCTGGAATTTTGGAGATGTAATGCATAGTTATGACCAAGACCGTCACGTTTGGAAATATGATGTTGGCGGATTTGCTTGGGATAATTCTGAACTCTCTACAGACTTATGGCTTTGGTACTATTTCTTAAGAACAGGCAGAAGTGATGTATTCAGAATGGCAGAAGCCATGACTCGCCATACAGGAGAAGTAGATGTGCATCATATCGGAAGATTCAGTCCACTTGGTTCACGCCATAATGTACAGCACTGGGGTTGTAGTGCTAAACAGCTTAGAATTAGTACAGCCGCCAACCGTCGTTTTTATTATTACCTGACAGCCGACGAAAGAGTAGGAGACTTGATGAGAGAGCAAGTAAATGCTGATAGAACACTCAGAACCATTATTCCGGGTAGGAAAATAGGTCAAAAAGCACCATTGTCAGACCCTAAGGGCGAATACGCCAGTGTTTCTTTTGGCACAGACTGGGGAGCATTGTCTGCTGCATGGCTTACTGAGTGGGAGCGTACCGAAAATCCGCAGATGAAAGCTAAATTATTAAATAGCATGCGTACCATTGCAGAACAAGCACATGGTTTTTTTGCGGGAGGGGCTATCATGGAGCTATCAACAGGGAAATATCAACAAGAGGATGCCAAGAAGATTTCGGTGTCTCACCTGAGTGCCGTTTTTGGTTTAGCAGAAATATGTGCTGAATTAATAGATGTAGTGGATATGTCTATTTTCGAGAAGGCTTGGCTACAATATTGTCAATTGTATAATGGCACAGCCGAAGAACAGAAAGCCGTATTGGGCGAAAGCCTGAAAAAACTAAACTTAGAACAAGGACATGCACGACTAACAGCTTTTGCGGCTAAGCGGAATAAGGATCCTGAATTAGGAAAGAGAGCTTGGAAAGAATTTTATGCAGGAGAGGGTGGCATCAGAAAACCATCAACGCAAATTACAAAATTGGCAGGACCTAAAGTACTGAATCCAATTGACGAAGGAGTTGGTATCTCAACCAATAGCGTGGCTCAATGGGGCTTGGCTGCGATGCAGTGTCTAGCTTTTGCTAGTAAGGAGTTAGAGTAATTCTTTGCGATAGGCTATAAGCTTTAGGCAATGACAATATTATATAAATTTTCAACTAAAGCTTATAGCCTATCGCCTACAGCAAAGAACAAATTGTTTGAATTTTGTAAGTATTGCTTTGTTTACCGCAATCACGCTGTTTGATTCCTACACTAATTTTGTATCGTTAAAAACAATAAACATTGTCAAACAAAACAAAATTAGTATAATGGAAAATACATCACAAAAAGTATGGTTTATTACTGGAGCATCTAAAGGTTTAGGGCTTGTATTAGTAAAACAACTATTAAATAATGGCCAAAAAGTTGCCGCTACATCAAGAAATATAGCAGAACTTAGGGAAGCAGTCGGTATCGTTTCAGACAACTTTCTACCATTGGCGGTACAACTTACGCAAGAAGAAAGTGTAGCAGTAGGGATTAAAGCAACGGTAGATTACTTTGGTAAAATTGAGGTAATCGTCAACAATGCTGGATATGGTTTAGTGGGTGCGGTAGAAGAATTGAGCGATGAAGAAACGCGTCAGAATTTTGAAGTAAATGTGTTTGGTTCGTTGAATGTTATCCGTCAAGCTTTATCTTATTTACGAGCACAAAAATCAGGACATATTTTTAACATTGCTTCAATCGGTGGATTTACAGGCGCATTTCCAGGGTTTGGAATTTACTGTGCTACAAAATTTGCCATGCATGGTTTTTCAGAATCATTAGCGGCAGAAGTAAAAGACTTTGGCATCAACGTAACAATCGTTTCACCGGGATATTTCAGAACTAATTTCTTAAGTGCTTCTTCTTTGAGTGTTCCTAAAAATCAAATTCAAGCTTATCAAACAGTACGTGAAGTACAAAGCACCCATGAAAACGAATATGATGGTAACCAAAATGGCGACCCAGAAAAAGCGGCACAAGTGCTTATTAAAATAGCTGAATCTCAACAACCACCTTTACATTTATTTTTAGGAGCTGATGCCTACCATTTAGCAGAAGTGAAGATGGAAGCGGTAAAACAAGATTTAGAAAGCGTAAGAACATTAGCTACTGCCACAGGGTTTGATAATTAAGACATGATGATTTTGTAAAAGGAAAAATAATCAATCATACTTCTTTTAAAGGAAACGATAATTTGGTAAATTATGCCTGACCTGCTTTTTTAAGCGGGTTTTGGGCTTTGAAATAAATCTATACAAATGATATCAACGACTGAAACCTTAGAAGATTTTTATCAACATAAATTCAATTACCTTCCAGAGAATTTAAAACAGGATTTAGGGCATTTTAATGTTTTTAGGTTAGAAGACTGCATTGCAGGGGGAACACCCATCAATTATAGTCGGAGAGATTTTTATAAAGTGAGCTTAATCAGAGGACGCAATATTTATCATTATGCTGATAAAAGCATCGAAATAGACGGCCCAACGCTCATTTTTTTTAATCCACAAGTACCCTATACGTGGGAGTTGATTTCTGGAGAAACTACAGGTTTCTTTTGTATTTTCAAGGAAGCGTTTTTTACCGAAAATCTTAGGAGTAATATTAATGACTTGCCGATGTTCAAAATAGGAGGGAAGCCTGCTTTTTTATTAAATGAAGCGCAAGATGAATACCTTAGTGGAATTTTTCTGAAAATGATGACGGAAATAAATTCAGATTATCGCTATAAATATGACCTTATCCGCAATTATGTTACAGAAATGATTCATGCAGCGATGAAGATTGAGCCTACTGAAAGACTCTATCAACATCCTGATGCTAATTCTAGGATTACGGCTGTTTTTACAGAATTGTTGGAACGCCAGTTCCCGATAGAATCACCTTCACAACGCTTTTCACTGCGTTCGGCAAAAGATTTTGCTGAAAAGTTATATGTGCATGTAAATCACTTGAACAGGGCGATTAAAATCACGACAGGCAAAACAACTACGGATTTAATCACTGAACGATTAATAAACGAGGCAAGAGCTTTGCTAAAACACACTGATTGGAATATTTCTGAGATAAGCTACTGCTTAGGGTTTGAAGAACCTGCTCACTTCAATAACTTCTTTAGAAAACAATTACAAATGAATCCATCGGCGTATAGAATGAATTAATTGTGAATTAGAGAGTGGTGAATTGTGAGTTAGTGAATGGCTAGATTAGTATAATGAAGGTTTAAAGGCTAAGAGAATGATTTTCAGTTGATATAATAAAAAAGTGAGTTGTAAATTTTAAATTATCATTAATACAAAATTCACAACTCACTAATTCACAATTAACTAACTACCAGCCTGGATTTTGTTGCATTGCAGGAGCTTTGCGTACTTCGGAATCAGGAATTGGTAAAAGATACATTTCTGGACGGAAATTATGGCGTCTGACAGATTCAGTAACTTGGTAAGTATAAGTATTACCTGTTTTAACAATACGCATACGTTTGTTAAAACCATTGCTAACAACCATGGCTGTTTTCCAACGACGAATGTCATTCCAACGATGGTCTTCAAAAGCTAATTCAATACGTCGCTCATTTCTGATTACCTCTCTCATTTCTTCTTTTGTCATACCAGCTTTTAATCCATAAAGATTATCAGCCCCCGCATCAATACCAGCTCTGTCGCGCAATTCAATCAATTTACTGTAAGCTAAATCTGGCTTACCAGCTTCATTAATCGCTTCAGCATAGTTCAATAATATTTCTGCATAACGAAGCAATGGCCAACCTCTATTAGCATTAAAACTACTATTAGATGAAATATTTACATCACATAATTTACGTGTGTAATAACCTGTCGTTTGTCCAGCCAATGTAAAACCATCTGAGGCAGCTCCTTCATATGTATAAACTGGACTCAATGTATTTGATGATGCTAAGTAATACAACGATTCATTGTAAACAATAGAATTAGCAAATCGAGGGTCACGATTTTTATATGGGTTATTAACATCATACCCCGAAGTAGGATCAGTAATTGCTTTTCCGTTTTTCATTGGAAAGGCATCTACCAGATTCTGTGTAGGCATGGCATTATAAGCACCCCCTCTGGTTGGCATATTATAAAAACCTTCCATATCACGATTGGCAGCACGGTTCTGGAAAAAGATATACTCACTATTTACTCTATTCAAAAACACTTGAGCAAAACCATAACCTGGAGCGGTAGTATTATCCTTATACAAACTATATTCACCCGAATTAATTACTGCCAAGGCCGCATCAGCAGCTTTTTGCCAGTGACTAACATCATAAGTTGGATTGCTTACCAATTTAGCCAAATTTGCATCTTGCGTTTCAGCACCACCATTGAATAATGGACTAGCCGCATAAAGTAAAATTCTTGATTTCAAGGCTAGGCACGCACCTTTTGTAACACGACCATAATCTTGTTCTGAATACTCAGTTCTTGTAGGTAACTGTGATGCAATCGCATCCAATTCGCTAGTCAAATAAGAGACACATTCAGCATATGAAGTTCGAGGCTCGTTTACAAAGTCAGTAATGTCATACACCTTATCTTTAATAATAGGCACACCACCAAAGCTAATTAATAGCCAATTGTAATACCAAACCCTCAAGAATCTGGCTTCAGCAGCCATTTGTGCCTTAAGCTTGGCCGACAATGGCGTTTGTGGAAGCTTTTGCAACAAAAGGTTTACTCTACGTATATTGGTATAGGGCGTTGACCAAAATTCAAAGAATGGGAAATTGGTCGGGCTACCTGTACCACTATAAAGTACTACCGCTTTTTGCCCTGTGCCTGAATAACGGTATTCAGCATCGTCGGTCGCTTCTTCGGTATTACCGTGAGAATCCCAACGGCCTTTGTTAAAACTAAAGCCAACGTCTCCGTAGATACGGAATAAGAAAGACATTGTACGAGTACTATCGCTAAAAACCGTTTCTTCGGTTAAAGCATTTGTTTTAGGGTCTAGGAAATCACCAGAAGGTTTGCAAGCGGCAAGGCTACCAATGATACATCCAATCAACAATATTTTTTTCATGAAACGATTAGTTCAAATATGGTTAAACACTTAGAATGTGGCACTTATGCCAAGATTTATAAGTCTTTGTGGTGGATAACTCACTCTATCAGTACCAGATGTAATCTCAGGGTCAAATTCATACAATTTACTTAAGCTAGTAAACGTAAGGAGGTTTGAACCATTTACATAGATACGGATTTGAGGAATACCAATTTTTTGAGAAAACTTACTTGGTACTTCAAAATTCACCTGTGCATTTCTCAAGCGAAGGTAATCGCCTGGAATTAGCCAGAATGTGGAAGGATAACCCGCAGGGTCACTAATTCCACCTAATAAAGTAAGGCGTGGATATTTGGCGTTATCACCCAATTCTGGCGTCCAAGCTTGTTGGTGTATAGCGGTTAGATTAGATGCAAAAGCACGGATAGATTCCGAAGTTCCTCTCACACTGAAATTACGAGCTCCCTGAAAATTGGCACTGATACTGATACTTTTGTAACGAATGCCTAAATTGATACCATACACAGTGTTCGGTGTATTTGGATTACCTGTTACAGACATATCATATCCATCAATTTTACCATCGTTGTTTAAGTCGGCATACTTCAAATCTCCGGGTTGTACAGGCACAGCAGTTTTAGGACTATTAGCAATATCATCTGCACTTTTGTAATAGCCGATGAATGTATAAACTCTTGATTGTCCGATGCTGTTACCTGTATAAGCTTGATAAGGATACAATGAACTTGGTTCGTCTTGGAAAACAATTTTGTTTTTAGCTACCGAGTAATTTCCTTTGATTGAATAAGAGAAACCATTGTAGGTAGGACTTTGATACCCTAGTTCTAACTCATAACCACGGTTGTTTACTTTACCAATGTTTACAGGAGGTAAGCCTTGTCCGAAAATAGCAGAAATAGTACCGCGAGTAGTAAGAATATCGTAACGGTTGTTATCAAAGAAATCGATACTACCAGTTAATTTGCTATTGAATAAACCAAATTCAAGGGCTACGTCTAGTTTTTTCTCTTTTTCCCACGTTACATCATTATTGGCTAGCGTTCCTTCATAAATACTGTTGTAACCATTACTTGAGTATCCAAAGTTTGCTTGTACTACACCGTTTCCAGTACCATAATTTTGCTGATAGTAATATGAGAAACTACTACCCAATGCATCATTTCCTACGATACCATACGAACCACGAATTTTAAGTAAATCGATTGATTTATACAGACGACTTTCTTGGAAAAAAGGCTCTTCCGAGATATTCCATCCTGCCGAAGCCGCTGGGAATAAACCAAAACGCTTGTCGCTCACAAAACGGTCTGAACCATTATAGGCTGCATTCAATTGTAATAAATAACGGTTTTTGTAATCATATCCCAAACGACCAGAATAACCTTGGAAATTGCTTGGAATAAAGTTATAAATACCATTACTATTTGCAGCAGTGTTTGAATTGCGGTTTATCAATGCCAAACCATATACGTGGTGAGCTTTAGCAAAAGTTCTGTCGTAATTCAAGATAAACTGTAGGTTCAATACTCTTGAAGTACTTTTAGGGTCGTAACCGATAAAGAACCTTCTTACTCTATATACGTTAGGGTCACGCGCTTCATAAGAATTTGTTGTGGGGTTATAGATGAATGAAGGAAACTGATCACGTGTCATACTTCTAGTATAAGCATAATTGCTTGTAAAAGAAATACGTCCTTGAATATTTAATCCTTCCGTGATAAAATTCAACTTTTGTTTAGCCGAACCAATGAAGTTAATATTACTTTCATTGCTTTGGCTATAACCATAGTACTTCAAACGACCCACCACATTGTTTACATTATAACTTGGGTTTTCGTTACGACTCCAAGTACTGTATCCTAATGACCCATCTGGGTTATAAACAGGATATGCAAAAGGAGCTAATGTAGCAAAACTGCTATAATCATAAAACAAATCGTTATACCCGAACGGGCTACCCACTTGCGGCGTATTTACCTGTGCAAAGTTTCCGTATAAGTCTAAGCGTAAGTCAAGTGTCTTAGTAACGCTCATGTCAAGGTTTGAACGGTAGTTATAACGTTGGTGATAATAATTACTATTAACACCTTGATCCTGACCATAGTCTTTCAACATCCCATCTTGGTTCAAATACCCTACTGATACAAAATATTTTACTCTTTGTGTACCACCCGACAAATCTAAGTTACCTCTGTATTGCTTACTGAAAGTTTTAAATAAAACGTCTTTCCAGTTTACATCTGGGTGACCGTATGGGTCTGTACCATTTTGATATAATGCTAAATCCTGATCAGAAAAACGAGGTTTAAACGATGGATTCGGATTGGCAGCATTATCATTAATTTGTGCTTGGTTATATAATTTAGCACTCTCATAAGCATTCAAGTAAGTAGGAATTTTAGTTGGCTGAGACAGAGCCGTTTCTACTCTTACTGAAATTTGTGGTGGTCCTTCTTTCCCACGACGAGTGGTGATTACTACTACACCATTGGCACCTCTTACTCCATAAATAGCAGTAGTAGAGGCATCTTTCAAAATAGATAAACTTTCAATTTCATTAGGGTCAATTCTTGCAAATTGGTCATAAGAGAATTCAACGTCATCTACAATAATCAAAGGACGGTTGTTACCGTTGTACGAACTAACTCCACGGATATAAAAGTTGGCTCCATCTGCCCCAGGACGACCCGAAGGTTGTTGCGAGAAAAAGCCTGGTAATTTACCTGCCAACGCATTTTGTAAACTGGCAGCAGGGTTTTCACGAATTTCGCGACCTGATACCGAACTTACTGCCCCTGTTAAGGTAAGTTTTTTCTGTTGCCCAAATCCTACAACGACTACTTCGTCAAGGCTTTTGTCTTCAGATTCAAGCACTACATTTAGATTAGTTTGTGTAGTGATTAACACTTCTTGTTGTTTATAACCTAATGAACGAAAGATTAATACGCCACTTTGTCCTTTCAAAGTAATGCGGAATTTACCATTTTCATCGGTTAAGGTACCATTGGTTGTTTTCCCTTTTTCGAAAACAGATACGCCTGGAAGGGTCTCTTTCGCATCAGAAACAACACCACTGACGAGTTGCCCTTGGGCATAAAGTGAGCCGCTAGTAAAGGCGGTAAGTAAAAACAGGATATATATTAGTTTTTTCATAAATTCTAATGAATTTTATTCATGATTTCATAAGCTATTGCTTGTGTCATTTTTACCAACCTTCGTTTTGAATCAAACTTGGGTTTTTCAAGGTTTCGTCATACGGAAGTGGCATATAGTAGAGTTTCTTTGAGAAAACCATACTTCCTACTTGTACAGGGGCATAATTGAAAGTGCCATCTGTTTTAGTAGTAATTTTCATACCCATCAAAGCACCACTCAAAGCAGTCTCTCCGATTTTCCAGCGACGTAAATCCCAGAATCTATGTTCTTCAAAAGCTAATTCTATTCTACGTTCGTTCTGAATCAAAGTTCTTAGTTCATCCTTCGAAATCGCCGCTTTTATTCCATAGCGATTATCCGTTCCTGCTTTTATACCCGCTCTTTTACGGATTTCTATCACTCTCTTTACTGCATCTTCCGTTTTGTCTAGTTCATTAAGTGCCTCAGCAGCATTTAATAAAATTTCAGCATAACGGAATATAGGGAAGTTATGACTCTGATTGGTGTAAGTAGTATTAGTGGCAAAATCAGCCATAAATTTTCTAAGATAATAGCCCGTTCTTGTTTGTACTAAATTACCTCCAGGCTTATCTTTACCTCCCTCAAAAGTCTCTACATTACGTTTTAACCATGTTTGTCCGTTAAAAAATACCGTTAAAGCCAAACGTGGATCACGGTTCAGATAAGGAGCCTGTGGAGAATATCCAGAAAGGGGATTACTAATATCTAAACCATTGTTCATCGGGAAGGCATCTACTAAATTCTGAGTAGGACTTGTAAGCCCTTGACTAGCCGCTGGAGAACCATAACCGATTGGTGCATTCAAACTTTCAATAGTTGTGTTGTTCCCTACTTGTTTAGAAAGGATAATCTCAGCGTTTTTCTTTACAATAAAAATATTGTTGTAGGAAGCTTGCAAAGCATAATAGTTTAGATTAATCAATTCGTTTGCAGCATCTAAAGCATTTTGCCAACGAGCAACATCATAACTTGCATAACCATTCAAAGTTTTTAGGCTCGGATTGGTACTAACCCCACCACCATTAAACAGCGGACTAGCGGCATACAGCAACAAACGCGACTTCAAGGCAATGGCTGCTCCTCTAGGAATACGTCCCCAGTTGTTATCTGAAACAGGCTCAGGTGTTAAATTTCCTTTTATAGCATCACATTCAGCTTTGATATAGTTTACGCATTCTTCAAAAGTATTTCTTGGGAGAGACAGATTATCTTCAATTGTAAAAACTTTATCGGCAATCAAAGGAACACCACCATATCTTTTTAATAACTCAAAATAGAGGTGAGCTCTGATATACCTAGCTTCAGCTTTCCAAGTAACGATACTTGCAGCAGTAGCAGGTACTTTATCAATATTAGCCAAGAATATATTTACTCTTCTAATACCTGCATAGCTATTACCCCAATAAGGGTCAGGGTTGTTCAACACACTGATGATACCATTTGTATAGTATTCTACAGCACGGTTGGTTCTTGAAGGGATAGCATCACCTGCACCAGCATCTAGGAAATCTCCATTGCTACTGCTACTAATGCGATTGAACCCATTAGGGATATAATTATAAATATCGTTCAGGAAGAAAACCGCTAACGTGGCATTTTTATCTTGCTGATCCCAAACTAAATCTTCTTTAATCCAGTCACGAGGCTCAGTCTCAACTCTTTCACAGGCTGTCCAAGACATTGACAAAACCAATAAAAGAAGGCTTGTATATAGTTTTTTATTCATCTTTTTTAGTATTTAGGAAATTGGTGATTTATAAGACTTCATTTATTCAATGATATCATATACTTCACAGCCTACAGCTTTAAATTTACCCCAAAATTGATAAGTCGTTGAACAGGGTAATTACTTTGGTAACTCTCAGGGTCAATCGTTTTGTCGTTGTTGAAAGTCAACAAATTAATAGCATTTGCAAACACACGTATCGAGCCTACTTTGATTTTACTTAATAGTTTTGCAGGTAAAGTATAGCCCAATTCAATATTTTTCAACCGTACGTAGTCTCCTGAACGCATCCAGTATGATGAAGTAGCTTGATTGTAAATATTAGTACCAACCCATACACGTGGGAACGAAGCATCAGGGTTAGTTGGCGTCCAACGATCTAAGTGTTTTTCGAAAGCTTGTCCAAAACCTCCATTTTGAAATGGCCATGTAGAGCTCCATGTTGTATTACCTTGTAAGTAGATATTTCTATTTACTACACCTTGAAACAATGCTGAAAAATCAAAGGCTTTCCAGTGGAATCCAAGGTTTACACCAAAAGGAATCAGAGGGCTTTGGTTACCAATAGGAGCTTGGTCTAATTGATTAATAAGACCATCACCATTCAAGTCTTTGTACTTAATGTCACCCGCTTGTGGTGTATAACCAATCATACTCGGTGCGCTAGTAGCTTCGGCAGTGCTTTGGAATAAACCGTCTGCTACGTATCCAAATGCTTGTCCGACACGCTGACCAGTGCGTCGCATCCATGAGAATGGCTGATTTACTTCATCAATGTATAATACTTTTGATGATTGAATACCAGCATTTATACTTGCATAAACACTTACATTTTTGATGCTTTTTTGCCAAGTAAGTTGAACATCTACCCCTGAGTATTGATTTTGTCCGATATTTTCAGTCGGATAAGTATTTCCCAGAATAGCAGTATTATGTCCACGTTGCATCAACAAATCATAATATTTCATACGATAGTATTCAACAGTAAAGCCCAATTGATGATTTAATACGGCTCCTTGAATACCTACGTTCAATTTATTAGCTTTTTCCCAAGTAATGTTTGGGTTAGCTAATGGTTGTTCAGTAATAGAGGTGTTTGAGCCAGCCCCAGTACCAAATACTGCGCTATTACTATCAAAGTAAGTTTGGATGTACGAAAAGTAACCAGGGTTATCATTACCCGTTTTACCATACGAACCAAATACTTTTAAGTATGAAAGCCAATCTTGTGATTTTAAGAAATCTTCTTCGGTAGCATTCCATGCCAAACCAACTGATGGGAAGAAACCATATTTTGTAGTACCCCCCTCAGGATAACGGTTCGAACCGTTCAATCCGAAAGCCATTTCAACAATGTACTTTTTCGAGTAGTTATAGCTGAATCGTCCTGATGTTCCAGTAAAAGTTAAAGGTAAATCAGAACCTGTTACTGAATTCTGGCGATTTGCCAAAAGGAGGCCTGTGAAGCCATGTTTATTAAAAGTACGGTCATAACCAAAAGTCAACTCCAAATAATCCGAACGTCCTTGATAATCTATACCATTACCATTAGCTTGATCACTGTTTGCACCAAATTGCTGATAGCTTGTTTGACCCGATGGAGATATATTTCTTTGGAAAACAGCAAAGTTTTTACCACGATAAATGTTTTCAGAAAGCGTAGCATAATAGGAACCAGTAGCCCTAACCCATAGTCCTTGTGTTACTTCATCTAACGTTCTTTTTAGATAAAAGTCTGCTAGCATATCTCTTTTGAAATTTTGCTGATAGCCCGAACCAACAGTTTGTGCCCAAAGGTTGTTTTGAAATTGCTGATTACCCCCATAAGAATTGTCTGGATTGTATACAGGATATGCGTTGTTAGGAGTATTCATGATTCCCGAAAGAATAGAATTCGTTCCAACACCCGCATCATTACCATTCAAAATTCTTCCAAGCAAATAAATACCACCTGATAACTTAGGGTTTAATTGTAAATCTACATTTGAACGAATAGTGTATGATTTAAAATTATTGTTGGTATTGTAGGCATTGATGTCGCTTTCTTTCAATAAACCCGTTTGGTTGATGTGGTCGAATGAAACAAAATATTTCGAGAAGCTATTTCCACCAGTTGCGCTAAAAGTATAGCGGTCTTGTCTTGAAGATGAGTTTAATACTTGATCTCTCCAATTTACATCAGGGTACAGATACTTATCAGAACCTGATAAATAACCTTGTAATGTTTGTTCCGAATAAACTGGCGCTAGCCCATCATTTTTCAACGCCTCGTTATACAAGGTAGCATAGTTGTACGAATTTAGTGCCTTTGGAAAACGGAGAGGTTGTTGAATAGCTGTTTGTGCAGTAAACGACATTCTGGCGTTGTTAGGATTACCCTTGCGAGTGGTAATTACCAAGGCTCCATCAGAACCACGTACACCCATCATGGCGGTTGATAAGGCATCTTTTAATACAGTAATTGATTCGATTTCCTCAATATCAAAAACTGTAAGTTGGCGAGGAATACCATCAATAATTACCAAAGGGCCTTGGTTTCTTAGTGAAATACTTGTTCCATCACTTCCGGGTTGACCAGTAAACTGATTAGTGTAAAGACCTGCAAGTCTGCCAGGCAAAGCACTCAATACTGAGGTTACTGCTGATTTCTGCAAGTCACTGTTGAAGACAGCTTGAGAAGAAGTAGCCGTTAAATCATTTTGTACGCTAGTATTAAACAACCTACGGAGAGGTTTTGAACGAAGTACTGCTGGGTTCTTAGTACTTAGGATAATCAAAGGTGAAAGTTTGTCACCAACGATGTAATCCTGAATTTTAATACCCGATGCAAAAATTTCTAGCTTATCACCTTTCTTAGCACTGATGGTTGCCAAACCCGTTGCATCAGTACTTGCTTTTAAACCATTGGTTTTGTTGCTGATACTAATGTTTGCTAGAGGCTCTTCGTTTTCATCAATTACTACGGGTGAAAATAATCCAACATTAGTCGTTTTGTTTTCAGTCGACTGGGCAATCATAAACAAAGCGTTAAACACGAATGTTGCCGTTAGAGCAATCCTACAGAAAGGATACCAATAAAGACAGCGCTTACGTAAAAATTTTATCATAGTTTTGTTTTTTTGAATTTTGGCAATCGTTTTTAATAATGCACATAGAAAAAAAAGGTAATGAAGTTTTAACTACATTTTATCAAAAATTAAATTTGAATAATGCAAAACTAATTAATAGAATTAAGCTGATAGGGTGCTTTTTTCGTATAAAAAGGGGGTGAAAATCACACCTAAAGATTGTTGATGGGCTATTTCTTTAATTTCGAGAAATAAAACAGGGTAGTTTTTAAATACATACCCTAATGCACAGATAAGCCAATTAAATAGTCTGCAATTGTCAATTGGCATGCGAATAAATAATTTCGAGCTGATTTGATGAAAACCTTTTGTTATTCCCTTTTGTATGACAAACTTTGTTGTAATTGTATTAAGAAGGTATCTGAACATTGTACTTAATCATGCCATACCTTTTTTAATATTGTTGAATTAAATACTTTTTTATGAAGTGGCATTTAAAATATATTTTTCTAGTAATTACCATCATACCAAGCGTCAGCTTGGCACAATCCAATACTGCTAAATTTCGATTTGAACACCTTACTGTAAATGACGGATTACCTCATAGTGATGCTATGTTTGTAGTTCAAGATAAATCAGGATTTATATGGATTGGCACCAATAATGGTATCAGCCGTTATGATGGTTATGAACTCAAGAAATACGATATGCCAGTGAATCCCGATAATGGATTACCTAGCAATCGTATCCATACTTTACATGTAGATGCAAAAGGTCGTTTATGGATTGGTGCCGAAAGTGCAGGCGTAAATTTGTTAGATGTAAAACACGACAAAGTAATTAATGTAACACAAAAAGCCAATCCTGCTATTAATCAAGATTTAATAAAACAACTTAGAGTAACCAATGTTGTTTCAATTGGGTCTGATTCATTAGGGCGTATTTGGGTAGGGACTAGTAGAAATGGAATATTTGTCCTCAAAGTAAATGATGATGACCAGCTTGAAAGTGTTCAGCACATTGTTATCAATCAAAAAGTAGCCTATAAAGTAGCAAGCATTATTTGTGATAAAGAAGGTTTCGTTTGGATTGCTACTCGTGCAGAAGGTCTTTGGTATGTTTCGCCCAAAGGATCAACGATTCGACGAGCGGCACTAGAAGGGAACTATATCAGAACAATACATATTGATTTTCATGGGAATTTATGGGTGGCTACTTACGACCAACTTTTATGGATTAGCAAAGCCAAAAGGCTAACCGCTAAAAGTAGTGAAACTATGATGGGAAACCTGTCACAGATTGAATGCATTTATCTTGACTCTTTCAATCAGCTTTGGGTTGGCACTAATTATGGTTTACATTTCTGGCCAGCAAAAACGCCTATACTTGCTAATACTATACCAATTGACATCGATAAGTCTACCACGTTTTTACCTTTAGATGGGGACCAATACAGTATCAATTCAGGGAGAGTTCACCAAGTTTTTGAAGACAATAATCAAAATATTTGGTTGGCAGCCTCGGCCGGGGGACTCAACAGGGTCAATTTGCGTAGAAAACCATTTTATAACTTACAGCGTCAGTTCTCGCAACATCCTACGTTGCCTAATAATTATATCAACTGTATTCATAAGGATGTTTTCAAAAACTGGCTTTGGATAGGTACTCGCAACGGGTTTTCGAGGTATGATTTTAACACAAGGACTTACCAGAACTTTTTGAGCAGAGACCTGCCTGCTGATGCAACAGGTGTAGATGTTTCTGCTTTTTATCAAAACAACGACGGTACTTTATGGGCTGGAACAAGGTATTTGGGTTTAATAAAACTCAATGGAGATAAGTCTGAACGATTTATACAAATAGATAAAGATTTAACCCTTTATAATACCAGTATAGAAAGCATCATCGAAGACCGTTTCGGCACTATTTGGCTGGCTACTTTTGAACTAGGACTTATACGTTTAAATAAAGAAGGGAAGTTATTAGAGCATTATTGGGGAGATAAAAATCCCTTAAAAACCAACGCATTCACTTTTCTGATGTATGATAAAACGAAGGATGTTCTATGGGCAAGTACACGAGACATAGGATTGTGGAAAATACAAGTGAAGCAAGAGGGTGTTAGTTTATTAAAACACTTTAGTTACGACCGGAATAATAAAAATAGCCTAAGTGGAAATTACGCATGGCCCACGCTGAAAGATAAATTAGGGAATGTGTGGGTAGGCACGATTGGGGCAGGATTAAACAAAATTTCGACAAATGCGGCAGGAGAAGACATTGTACAAAGAATAAACATACCCTATCCGAATATAGAAAGCTTACAGGATGATGCTGAGGGAAACTTATGGATAGGTGGCGATGGATTATTGCGTTATAATATACAAAAAGGGCAATGGTTACATTATGATGTAGGTGATGGCTTACAAAGTAATTCCTTTAAAGTAGGTGCTGCTACCAGAGATGCCGAAGGCTTATTGTACTTTGGGGGTATTAGAGGGCTTACTTATTTCAATCCAAAGGAAATTCGACCTAACGCCAATCCTTCAGTAGTACGGTTAACTAACTTTCGGATATATAATAAGCCTGTACAAGTAGGAGAAGAGATAAACGGGAGAGTAGTGCTTGAGAAGCCTTTGGAACAAACTCAAAGTATTACAGTAAAAGATAGAGAAAATGATTTCTCGATTGGATTCGTTGGACTGAATTATAATAACCCACAAAAAAATATTTATGCATATAGATTAAAAGGTTATAATAAAAACTGGGTTTATACGACTGCCAATCAGCGAACAGCAAGTTTTTCTAACCTTTCAGCTGGAGACTATGTATTGGAAATAAAAGCCTATAATGGTGAAGGACAATGGTCTAAAAAACCGGCTATTTTAAAAGTAATGGTATTGCCACCTTGGTACAAAACGTGGTGGGCTTATACGTTATATAGCCTTTTGATAGTATCAGCTTTTATCGTCTATCGTAGGGCTAGCTTAGCAAGGCAAGCCTTGAAAAATGCCATAGCTTTAGAAAAATTCAAGGCTGAAAAAGAGAAAGAAATCACAGACTTAAAGCTAAGCTTTTTTACGAATGTATCCCACGAGCTACGTACTCCTCTTACCCTAATTTTAGGGCCTATGGAAGAATTGGTATCCGTAGAATCTAAAATGAAGGATAAGGTCGTACTAATGCACCAACAAACACGGAAACTATTAGAACTGGTAAATCAATTATTAGAATTCAGGAAAGTAGAATCGGGACACGTTTCTCTGCGTGCAACCCAAGGAAATATCTTACATTTTATTCAAGAAATATTCTTGATTTTTAAATTAAAAGCAGATGAATGCTATTTTGATTATGCCATCAGCATGCCCCAAGAGCCAATCAATATGCATTTTGATTGGAGTAAGCTAGAAATCATCTTGACCAATTTATTGTCGAATTCCTTTAAATACACGCCCGAAGGTGGTAAAATAAGAATACAAGTATCTGTAATAGGCTCACCAGATGAGGGGGCGGTGTTTGAACAGAAAAAGCTGAAGGATAATTATTTAGAAATTAAAGTTCAGGATTGGGGTATAGGGATGAAGACTGATGAAGTTGATAAAATATTTGACCCTTATTTTCAGGCATCGCATACAGAAACCATGAAAATCATGGGAACTGGGATAGGTTTATCCCTAGTGAAACAATTTGTGGAAGCACATTCAGGAGAAGTATCTGTGCAAAGCCAAGTAGGAGAGGGCACAACCTTTCAGTTAAAACTACCTTTTGGGAAAGCACATTTAGCAATACATGAAATTCAAAATGAAGTGTTAGAGCCTCAAAAGGTTACAGTAAATACTAATCTTGTTGACATCGAGCGTCCAGAAGCAGAAAAAGTTTCGATAAAAATCCCAAATACCACTCGAATATTGATTGTAGAAGACAATGAAGAACTGCGTTTGTATTTGCAACAGCTTTGCGAAATAAATTATGAGGTTTTTACGGCAGTAGATGGTTTAGATGGGTGGGAAAAAACCCTACAACTATTACCTGATTTAGTAATTAGTGATGTAATGATGCCAAGGAGTGATGGGTTAGAACTATGTCGAAAAATCAAACAACATCCTAAAACTAGTCATATCCCTGTAATGCTCCTAACTGCAAGGGTGGCTGCAGTACATGAATTAGAAGGATTAGAGACTGGCGCAGATGAATACATGGCCAAGCCATTTAATCCGTTGATTTTTACAGCTAAAATTGTAACAATGCTTCAAAGCAGGTTGCAATTGAGGGAATATTATCAACGACAATTGTTGCTAGAACCTACGCAAGTAGACATTCCAGATGAAACCAAACAGCTTTTAGAGAAAGCAATGGCAATTATCGAGAATAATCTGAGTGATTCAGATTTTAATGTACAGATATTAGTAAGAGAGATGGGAATGAGCCAATCTGCCTTTTATCGACAAATTAAAGCCATTACGGGTCAATCGGTAGTAGAATTTATCCGTGATATTCGCCTGAAACGTGCAGCCCAACTACTTAGCTCAGGTAATTTGCGTGTTTCAGAAGTGGCTATGATGGTAGGAATAGAAGATATTAAATATTTCCGTAAGATGTTCCAAGGTATTTATAATATGCCTCCTTCCGAATATGCCAAACAACACCGCAGTAATAGTTAGTATAATATAGCTTAGTTCATTTGTAAAGTGAAAAAATACCGAGTTGAATGGTTAAATTTTTCGTTTCAAAAAATGAACTAAGCTAGAATACACCTATATAACGCTATTCCTAAAGATTCTCCCTCCTTTTTGACGAAAATCCCCCCTTATAATACTTCAATCTCTTCATAGTTTTGTACAATGCTAGTTATTTAAAAGGGAACAATTTATCCAATTATAAACAATGAGAATTTCTGCAAATGTATTGTTGTTGGCAGGGGCTATATTAGTAGGCTGTCAGACACAAAAAACAAGTGTTAGTACCAAGCAAAACGAATTTAAACCAGGGAGTATCTGGAATGATAACAATGGGGAAGTAATAAATGCACATGGTGGCGGGCTTTTGTACGTCAACAAAACATACTATTGGTATGGAGAAAAAAGAGGGACGACGGCATCTGAAGGAGTAGGCGTATATTCATCTAAGGACTTGTATAACTGGAAAAATGAAGGAGTAGCCTTGGCGAAATCTGATGACCCTGCCAGTGAAATTGCTGTTGGTGGTTTGATAGAACGCCCAAAGGTAATATACAATGCCAAAACCAAAAAGTATGTAATGTGGTTTCACCTAGAATTGCCTAAAAAGGGCTACAGCGCTGCCAGAGCAGGCGTAGCAATAAGTGATAAACCTACAGGTCCTTTTGTGTATTTAAAAAGCTTTCGTCCGAATGGACACATGTCAAGAGACATGACATTGTATGTGGATGACGATGCCACAGCTTACCATATTTATTCTGCCCGAGAAAATTATGACTTACGTATCACTAAGTTAACAGATGATTATCTTTCGGCTACTACCGAAGATACGCTTTTGTTCAGTAGTCACCGTGAAGCACCAGCAGTCTTTAAAAAAGATGGGACCTATTATTTAATTACGAGTGGTTGCACAGGTTGGGCACCTAATAAAGCAAGCTTGCACATTTCAAAATCGTTATTTGGTCCTTGGAAATTAATAGAAGACCCGATGAATGGACCATTGGCAGAAAAAACATTTAATGGGCAGTCAACGTATATTCTACCTATTGTAGGGAAAAAAGACTCTTTTATTTTTATGGCTGACAAATGGAATCCCAAAGACTTAAAAGACAGTAGATACCTTTGGTTACCGATACAGTTTAAAGAAGGAAAACCATTGATTACATGGCAAGATACTTGGAAACTGGACAGTTTTAACCAACAATAATCAATGAATTTTCTACCTCAAATCTCTAATATGATGAAGCATTTGTTTGCATTAATAATAGCATTATTATTTGTTTTTGATACTGTAGCCCAAGATATATCTATTCAAAAAAAATGGGCAAAAGATGGTTATAAACTAGCTTGGTCAGATGAATTTGATAAAAATGGTGAACCCAATTCAGTCAACTGGTCGTATGAAAAAGGGTTCGTTCGGAATCACGAATTGCAATGGTATCAACCACAAAATGCAACCTGTGAAAATGGATATTTGGTTATAGAAGCAAGACGTGAGCAAAGACCTAATCCTAATTATATAGAAGGCAGTAAAGATTGGAGAAAAAACCGCGCAATGATTGATTTTTCTTCAAGTTGTATGATTACCGCTGGCAAGAAATCTTGGCAATATGGACGTTTTGAAATGCGTGCTCGTATTGATATTAGTCAGGGAATATGGCCTGCTTGGTGGACTTTGGGAGTTGAGAAAGACTGGCCAGCCAACGGGGAAATAGACATTATGGAATTTTATCGAGGGAAATTACTTGCCAATATCGCTTGTTTGTCCGCCAACAAACGAACCGAATGGCATAGTAATACCTTCCCTGTCGACTCGCTAGGGGGTGCCAATTGGGCATCACAATTCCATGTATGGCGTATGGATTGGGAAAAAGACTTTATCGCTTTATATCTTGACGACCAATTATTGAATAAAGTATTGGTTAAAGATTTAGTCAATAAAGATGGCACAGGCTTTAACCCTTTTCAACAGCCACATTATATGTTGTTAGATTTAGCAATTGGGGGAGACAATGGGGGAGACCCATACAAAAGTACTTTCCCAAGTCGCTTTGAAGTGGATTATGTGAGAGTATATCAAAAAGAAAAGTAACAAAGAAAGCTACTTCTTCATCAGAAAATATTCATGAAGGAGTAGCTTTCTTGTTTTATAAAATAGAAGAATTAGCTCAAAGATTTTCTACAATATTCAATACATTTTTTTACTTCAGCGACAGAAGAAGAACCTTCAGGTATTTGATATTCCAATTCTACGGTAGCAGGAAAGGCATATTTCTGATTTTTCATCAGTGTTAATACTTCAGCAATAGGAGTATCGCCCTGTCCCCATACTACATTTCCTTTACCATGTGCAGGAGTTTGGCGATCTTTGATGTGCATACTAACAATTTTATCATGTTTGAGTTTGATAAAATCTAAAGGATTCTGATTACCTGCTGCCACAAAATGCCCTAAATCTATATTTAATGCATTGGCTGGCGACTGTGCTAGAGCAGTATCCCAAAAAGTTGGTGTTTGTTGTTCATGACCATGATAGCCTACCTTGATACCATATTTTTGGGCAATGGTTCCTAGTTTAAGTGTATGCGCATCATTACTTGGATGTTCAAGCGTCACTTGATTCGCTCCAAGTGCCTTGGCTGCTTTCATGCCATATTCAATATCAGCATCTGAGTTTTGCATGCCAAATGCATTAGGTTTAAAAGCATAAATTTTTACTCCTGCATCATTATACATCTTACGGACTTTCTCAAATTTATCCATAGATGCCGTAAGTCGCCATTGACTTACTTCTGCATTATATGCTTTTGTTTGTGCATCTATTTCAGCTAGTTTCTTTTGCTCATCTTCCGTTAGCTCTTTTTTCTCGCTCCTTTTTCTCATTAATGGAAAGGCCGAACGAAAATCAACTGGATTTTTAGGTTTCCCTGCAAATGTTTCTGCTGGGTCGCCCATTAATTCAATGGCACTTACACCCGAATCTAATACATATTGCAATGTCGCTTCCGCACTTTGGTCAGGCATATCTCTGAATGAATATGTAATTACACCAATCTGTACGCCATTAATGAATGAATTAGGTTTGTTCAAATGCTTAATGATAGCAGGTGCTCCCCAAATTTTGTTGCTCCCTAATATTGCTCCTGCTCCAATCATTGCAGTTGTTCCTAAGAATTGACGACGAGATACTGATAAATTGTTTTCTTTTTTCATGTTATGAAGTAGTTAAATACCATTAAATATTTTTATTGATAATTATATACAAAACTGTATTACTTATTGTCCATATACTTTCAATTGCCTCATCGACCATGGAATCTCATCTCCATCTTTCGCGATGCTCGTGTTTAGTTTCAGACGTAAAAATTTAGTCTTATTAGTATTCAACGAAATGATATTTTCGCCTTCATTACCTTTAATGGTTGCTATGTTTTCTTGCCAATTTGTCCCATCAGTAGATGTTTCAAGGGTATATTCTCTTGGATAAATTTGAATATAAGGAGGTATGGTATTAGGCTTATATTGCCAACCTTTTTTGATATTTGGTGGAGCGTTAAATCTTACTTCTGTCACATTAGTAGTCACAGGAAACTCAATTTGATACCACATTCCTTTTTCCTGTGTAATTCCTGTTGACCACCCTTCATAAGTAAAGGCACTTAATGGCGAAATATTTCCGCCAATGCGTGTAGATGAGGTATGGCTTGCGGTTATTTTTAATCCATCCTGAGGCAAAATTTCTTTAGGAATTTGTTTAAGTAGTTTATCAAATTGATACATTGTTTTTTGTCCTGCCGTTTTTGCTCGTATCAAAGCTACTTGCTGTGGACTAACCACGGAGGCATCATTTGATAACCCATTTCTGATGTACGAAACTACATCTGCTACCCATTCATCAGATTGGTCTTTCATACTTGCCATCACGCCAGCAGTATACGTTTTGCCATCAATTGAACCTTCCATTCCATGCAAAATTACCCTGATGGCATATTCTGGATGAGACTGAATACGAAGGGAACCTGCTAAGGCGGGAGCCATTAATTTACCTGCTCCTGCAGGTGTACCCATTCCATTATTACCATGACATTGCGAACATAATTCATTGTAAATCACTGCCCCTCTAGCTACAACTTCTTGATGTTCTTTACTGAGGCTTGATGCACCAAAAGGTCCCATATTAGTAGATTTGGGAGGTGACATAATCTGCTTTCCTACTAATTTTACCCCTTCGGCTTTATTATTTTCCATCGCCAATTTTATAGCATTGTCTAAATCGGGCAATTTCAATACTTTAGCGGTCATCATTGCTTGTATTACTACATCAGTATTTGAGTCACTTAAGCTAGCAACATAACTTGCTTCCAGACTTTTATCTCCAGCTTTATAAAGGGTTTCGCTAGCACGCAATGCTTGAATCCGAATCCGAGGTGAGGGGTCTTTCAAGAGTTTTTGAACTACACTTGTTTTTAAAGCTCCCAATCCTTCTAATGTCCATAAAGCATGAATTCTTGCTAGTACATTTTTACTAGTGAGTGTCATTGTATTTAAAGCAGGCACTACAGAAAGGTCT
Source organism: Arcicella sp. BE140 (assembly GCF_031456255.1). Classification (NCBI taxonomy): domain Bacteria; kingdom Pseudomonadati; phylum Bacteroidota; class Cytophagia; order Cytophagales; family Flectobacillaceae; genus Arcicella; species Arcicella sp. BE140. The sequence goes on from NZ_JAVDUE010000007.1 coordinate 26,128, forward strand.
TTTTTTAATACTAATAATTGTTGAGCAGCATCACGTCGCCAGCCGTTGGGGTGTTCCAAATGTTTTACTAATAACGCTGATGCTTCGTTCAACATTTTAGGTTGGTTCTTATCTCGCTCCTTCCCATCATACGTAATGCGCCAAATTCTACCCAAGCCTATTACTTTATCTAATTGATATTGTTCAATTTTTGTTCGTAAATAAGACCCTCTTTGAGTCCACTGCCCTTCTTGAATAATGCCATGATACATATCTACAATGTACATCGTACCGTCGGGAGCGGTTGCCATGTCAACAGGTCTGAAGAGGGGGTCTGTAGAACGAATGAATTCAGATTTTTGCTCTTGATACACATTGTGTAGCGTAGTGAGTCCCTCAGTAACTACTGGATTGATTTGTCTTACTATTCTTGCCACAGGCTCACCATAAAAATATTGCCCTTTGATATTTTCTGGAAGGCGGTCGCCACGGAAAATATCATTACCAGCCGAACCTGTTACCCTGTTCAACGAGCCATCTGGTTGTCTGATTTCGTCCATTCCTCCTTGCATATCGGCTACTTTTACGGCAGCACCCCAAGGGACATCAAAGCCTTTTGCAAACTCATTAGGTACTTCAAAGTTACCATAATGAATAGGAAATTGGAAATACGAAGGCAAGCCACTTGCTCCGCCTTGAAACCACAATTTCCCATCGTCATCTTGCGTAACACCCCATTGAGCTCTGTTAAAACCAGTTTTTTCTCTAATTACACCATTGGGCGTTTCTCTTACACGGAAAGCATTTACAGTACTATACAACCAATTATCCATACCATAATACATAAAAGCTTGTTGATGTTCTACATTGCCAGAACGCCCGTATTTAGTCGTGAAAAGTTCTTTTTTATCCGCCTTACCATCGCCGTTAGTATCTGTGTATTTATAGACGTTGTCTGCATCAGATTCCATCGTCAGAATACAATCTTTACCATACGGCAATACAAAACGAGGAAAAATTAGATGGTCGATAAAAGTAGTGCCTGTTTCATAGATGCCATCGTTGTTTTTATCTTCCCACCTCGAAATCCTGCTAGTAGGTTCTAATTCATTTTTAGAGTCAGCATCCAACATATACGACCGTAATTCTAATACATACATCCTACCATTGCCATCAAAGGCAATTGCCCCTGGTTGTTGAATAGCAGGTTCTGTAAGAATAGGTTGAATATGGTAGCCAGGGGGCAAAAGAAAACGCGCGGCTTCATCTGTGGGTGAAAGAGGCTGTACAGGTTGCTTTGGTTCTAAATCAATACCCTTCCAGTTTTCATCGTTTGGGTCAACACCATCAGGAATTTTTACTTTGGGGAGACTATCTACTGGAAAAAGGGGATAAAGGTGTGCTAAGTATCTTGCCTGTTGAGGTTTAGCAATAATAAAAGAACACAAGGCTAATGCTAGCAAACCCAGCACTAAACCAACCTTAGTCTTTGATTTATAAGGAGATTGTTGGAAATGTTTTTTCATTTTTTATAGTAAAAATTGGATTAAATAAACATTTCTCAAATGTAATGACTTTGAGGGTAATTATGTAAACAAAAACGACAACTACCTTATAAGACCAGACAACTTACCCTATTTGAACGATAGATAGTATTGAGGAAAGAGTGATTGTTTTTTAAATAAAGGCTTGTTGTTTATCGAAGTAATAGGCAGTTATAAAACAAAACAGTAGCAACAAAATTGTTACTACTGTCTGAGATTCAATCAAAAATATTTTATCTAAAAATTACCATCCAATTCTATTTTGAAAGGAGCGAGGGGTAAATTTACCTCATTCACAATATTGCAGGATGGATTAGGTTTCCAAGCATATTTTATTTGAATAACCTGTATATACGTTGGTAATGTTATGACTATCTCTGTAGGAAGTATAGTTACTTTATCGTCTATATCAATAATAATTTCCTGTGTTCCTCCAAGGTTATAACCCTGCAAAACAAATCCTTTTGGTGATTGTCCATCGCTCGTTTTTAGGTTATTGGTATTGTTAAAATAAAGGTGAACAATATTACCTTTTTGTTCAAAGCGTGTTAGGGTTGGTCCTGTATGCATTATACGTTGATGATACGTTTTCGCCAAAGCTAATAATGATAAGCGTTCACCAACAACTTGTTTTTGAGTTGGGTGAACATCCAAAGAATCACCAGTATCAATCATAATTGCGATGCCTGAATTTTTTATCCGTTCACTCAATCTCATTTGGCTTTCTCTAAATGCTGGCCACTGACTACGATTAGCAATAGCAGGTAATTGAACAGTGTAAATAGGCAAATCTGCTTGTTGCCAAGCTCTACGCCAGTTTTTAACCAATGTTTCAAATAACACATCATGAATGGAAGGATGAGTCGCATTAGATTCACCCTGATACCAAATCACACCTTTGATGGCAAAAGGTATTAAAGGCTGAATGCCCTTTTTATACAAAAAAGAAGGAGCAAAAGGATGTAAGAAAGTTCGACTTGGGTTGCTATCATTCAACGTTTTTTGCAGATTTTCTTTGCTTCGCTCCAATACCCACGGATGAATTTCCTTGGCTGTTTCAAACCATTTCAAACCATTTTTTGAGCCAACAAATTGTTGTAACTGTGGGTGTGATGCCAAACTGACGGAATCGATAAATGCCTGAGTGGTAGTACCGCCAACGGCATTACAAATTAATCCAATGGGAACATTCAGTTTTTGATGAAGCGCTTTGCCAAAGTAATACCCCACCGCTGAAAATTTGGCCGCAGTTGATGGCGAGCAAACTTGCCAAGTAGTTGGTTCATAAAAAGAGCCTTTCTGTAATGCATCAAGCAGGCTATCACTAAATACTACATTTGCTAAAGGGCGAACTTTGTTTTGTGCCACCATGCTAAACAACCTAATTTGATTAAAATTAGCATTGGGTATTTCTTGCTTGGCATTGCTAGATTGTTCGAGCCGCCATTCCATGTTTGATTGTCCCGAGCAAAGCCAAACCTCACCAACTAATATATTCTTTAATAGGATAGTAGTATGTTTATCGCTAACCTTTAAGGTATACGGACCACCCGCTTTTACAGACGGCAGTCGCAGTTTCCATTGTCCATTATTATCCGAATAAGTGCTTTTTGTAATGTTATTAAAACTAACTTCTACCTTACAGTTTTTGCAAGAATTCCCCCAAACTGGTAGCTCCATGTTTTGTTGTAAAACCATATTATCCGTAAAAATAATAGGCAATTGTAATTGTGCTATTGAAGCATGACACAAACAATAAGCGACAAAAGAGAGGATGATAAAACGTTTTTTCATGTAAAAAATGAACAAGTTAATCCAGTTGATTTATTTCCATTTTACCGTAGTAAAAACTATTTGGGTATATCCATTTCTTTCATATAACACACCTATTTCGTCATGCTTTGTCTGAACAATATCAGAATAGGCTGTATAATCATGATTGTCTTTCTCATCACTTTTGTCTATTAATGTTGAAATAGCCCATGTTTGTCCATCATCAAAGCTAATTTTTAAAGTTAAGTTGTTACGCTGCTGCGTATCAGCAGCATTACAGAAAGCCAAAATATGTTTCCCCTTTTTCTTTCCAACCGTCAAAATACTTCCTTCACAAACGGGGTCGGGGAGGTTTGCATCATAAAATGTTTTATCCCAACTTTGACCACCATCGTTGCTTATGGCTACAATTCTTTGTCTGATATCTCCTTTTTGATTACGGGCATTCAACATCAGCCTATCTCCTGAAATGGCCGTAGCAGTAGCTTCATTTCCACCTGCTATTTCAATCGTCTCACTTAATCGAAACGATTTCCCGTGGTCATCTGTATAAAATCCATGCGCAAAATAATCCGCAAATTGCTTCTGTGGATTGCCTTGGGAGTGATTGGCGGCTACATAAATCCTGCCCTTGTATTTTCCTGCACTAAATTGGGTAGCGTGCCCTGGCGTATTAGCGTAAGAACGCCAATCTTCCTTAAAATTATAAGCAGGATTAGCAGTAGGTTGGTTCGGTTTGTGTACTTGCAAGGTAATATTTACTCCTTCGCTCCAAGTAGCTCCACCATCTGTTGATGTTTTGTACCATACTTCTCTCAATCCCTTTCCTTTTCTTACTTCACCTTCATGATTGTTTCCAGTATTATAAAAAAGAAAGATTCTACCTTTAGGAAAAGCGGGGTCTGAATCATCAAAAACAGGTGCTGGATTGCCTGCTTGAAGTGTATCGTAGTCGACAATGGTAGATAGAGTGCTCCAAGTTTTACCATTATCTGCACTCCGTTTCATCACAATATTAATATCACCAAAATCACCACTACCTTGTAGTCGACCTTCGGCAAAGGCTAATATATCACCTTTAGGAAGCTTGATAATAGCGGGAATGCGATATGATTTATGCCCTTCATTCCCCGAAACGAATACGGGTATTTGTTGTGCATGGGTATAAGATTGACCTAGTAAAATAAGGCACAGGAATAATAAAATATTTTGTTTCATGATTGTTCTTTTTTTAAATAATCAGCTAAAATTTTATAACAATACCATTCTTGTCTAGGCAAATGAAAAGGCCCTTTAAAAAGATTGCCTTTAGCAGTTTGTGCCACACTGCCATCTCTGTGCAAATATCCAAACCATTCTCCATGTTCAGCATCGTGAAAATGTGAATAGGCATATTCATGTACCATTTGGTGCCATTGAGCATATTTTTCATTGCCTGTCATCAAATAGGCTAATAGCGTGGCGATGATTACTTCGTTATGTGGCCACCAGAACTTCATGTCTTGCCAATATTCCTGCACAGGTTTGTCATAAACATCCCTATAATAAAGAATACCTCCATGTTCTTTATCCCATCCTCTTTCCCACATATAGTCTAACATTTTGCAACCTAATGGAATCAGATGGGGGTCGTTATTACGATATTTGGCTTCGTGCAAAATAAACCAAGCACCTTCCATGGCATGCCCTGGATTGAGCGTCCGACCATCAATATGGTCGATGATACTTCCATCAGGTGCAACACTCTCCATTACACAACGGATGTCGTCTTTTACGAAGTCTGTTTCTATTTCCGAAATCCATTTGCTAATCCATTCATCACAACGGTCATCACCAATAGTCTCTCTTAATTGTTGAGCCGTGTTAATCATAATCATCGGCACACCAATTCCTTTGGAAGGACGAACGGCTGTGAATTTGGCAGGCAACAACGATGGATTGGTGGCGTATTCGATACATTTGCCAAAAAGAAATCTCGCTTGTTCAGCCGCTTGTTGGTCGCCCGTAGCTTTAGCATAAGCCGCATTGGCAATAGTGGCGAATGTCTCTGAAAAAAAATACCTTCTTTTGCGAATAGGTTGCCCATCTCTGGTTACATGAAAAAACATTTGCCCATCAGTATCAAAGCAATATTTATTCAAGAAATCGATGCCACTTTTAGCACCTGCTATCCATAAAGGGTTATGCTCAAAAGTATTGTTTAACGTTGATAACATCCATGCTGCTCGACCTTGAATCCAGACTGCTTTGTCATCATCAATTAAATTGCCTTGCTGGTCTCTCATTAATAAATAACCTCCATATTCCGTATCCATACTGCGGGGAAACCAAAAGGGCATGGTATTATTGAGCAATTGGTTTTTATAAAAATCTCTTAATTCAATAAGCTTTTGGGTTGAATAGAGCATCGTTGTCAAATTAAATGGTGTTGTTAAAGTCATTGTGTTTGGGTTTGATAAAGGCAATAAAAAGGGCAACAGCAATAAATACAAAGCCTGCTAAAATGGCTAAATCATACCCTAAATTGCCTTTATCAGTAGATTTGCCTAATAAATTGGTGATAAATGCTCCTGCAAAAACGCCCGACATATTCATCAGTCCATAGGCGGTACCTCGATGTTTGGCAGATACGAATTGGCACAGGATGGGCATATTGTTGGCATCGAACATGCCATACCCTAAGCCAAAACAAAGGGCTGCACCTATTAAATGTACAAGACTATGCCCAAAGCCAAGTAATAACAATGAAGGAACTGTGAGTACTAAGCCAATGGTACTAATATATATTCGCCCCTTAATGTTATGTTGAACCCATTTGTCCGATAAGATGCCCCCCATTATTACGCCTAATAAAGAAGATGCCGCTAATGTAATTGTCGATAATGGTCCAGCTTTTGACATTTCGATATGAAGATTTTGAGCAAATAATGTTGGCAACCAGTTTTTAATACCCCAACCCGACAAGCTTGGAATGGTAAAATAAAAAAGGAGCATCCAAAAGGAAGCATTAGAAAATAATACTCCTAAATCTTTTATTAAGGACGTTTTGGAGGTAGTAAGAGTATCGTTTTGAGGTAGCCCAACAACTACTTTCTTTTCTTTCAAGAATAGTAAAAGCACTACAGCATAAACAATTCCTATCATCCCGAATGAATGAAAAGTTTGTTGCCATGAAAAATAAGTAGCGACAGTTGCTCCAAAACCACCCAAGGCTTGCCCTGTATAAAGCCCCGTCATGTGTATGCCTATTGCTAAAGACCTTGTTTGAGAAGAATGGTAATCGGCAATCAAAGAAAGTCCCGCAGGAATATACAATGCTTCGCTGACGCCCATCAAGGCACGTAACCAAAATAGTTGATTAAACGAGGTGGTATAACCCATCAGAAAAGTAACCGCCGACCATACAAAAAGACTTCCTACAATTATCCATTTTCTATTGATTCTGTCTGCAATAATACCTGCCAGCGGACTCATCAAACCATATATCCATAAAAATACAGCCATTAAATAGCCAAAATTTGTAGCAGTTTGTAGTTCTGGAATAGATACCTGCATACTCGCTTTCATCGTTGAAAGCATTTGTCTGTCAAGATAATTGAGCAAGGCTACACCCCAAAGCAAGGCTACTACCAACCATTTGTATGTTTTTGATGCATTCATGGGTTTGTCATGTTAAGTTTTCCAATCAGGATATTGGCTGTGCGAATACCTGCTTTTATCTCACCGCAAGGAATGAATATCTTGCCGTCCCATACGATGGCGGTCGTTGTGACGGCTGTTGTTTCATCAATTGGATTAAGCGTTGTCCATTTGTTAGCTGAAATATTATAGAGAAGCACATTTTTACTAAAACCAGGATGTTGGCGTTGTAGCTGGTTTTTTTGTTGAATAAGTTCCTCTTTTTTCTGCTCATTTTTTTCTGCTTGTATTTGGCTAAGAAGAGTTTCTACTTGATGAAAAGTAGTGCCTTTATCTCCCCCAAACATGAGTAAAAAGTTAGGAGATAATGCTTGCCCAGTACCAGCTGATAAAGCATAAGGCAGACTGCTTTTGGTTGTCCAAGTATTGCTGAGAAGGTTAAAAGCAAAAACAGTATCATAAAGATTACTAATGCCATTATCATTTCGTTTTCGCCCTCCCACTAAAAAAAGTTGATCTTTATTATTCAACAAAACAGCATGTGATACCTCGTGTGGGAGTTGTGATATTATTCTCCACCCTGCTTCAATATTGTCTATATCCAACATGACCAATTGCTTAGCAACACCATTGGCTATTTCGCCACCTGCTACATAAACAAAACGATTGCTGACGATTGTTCCTGTAGCATTGGTTAGCGGTATTGGCAAACTTGGTAGTGTGACAAATTGTATATTCTGCTGAGAATCATTCCATTGGATATAAAAAACGTTATTGCTCAATCCTTTTTCATTCTCACCTCCAATACAAAGAATGCCATTGGGAGTGCTTACTGAAACGGCATAGGCTATATTTTGAGGAAGCTTAAAAGTATGATTATGCCAAAGGTATTTACCGTGACCATCCTTTTTCAAGACATATATATCATCAAAATATTTTTTCTTTCCACCTTCCCAAGGAAGCCCATCTTCAAAATTTGAACCTCCTGCAACGATTAATACATTATGATGATGTCCAGCTACTGGCCCAGCCAATCCCATTTGTTTACTATGACCTTCGGCCACGGGAAGCTGACTAACCACAGACCAATCAATGCTTTTGATTGACTGGCTTTGGGCAATACTATTTAAGGTTAAAAAAGATAATGACATTAATAGCTGTTTCATGAATGTTTTAGATAGATTTAGAGCAAAATAAGGAGAAATTCAATGAATTTACATCCTTTCTAAAATCTTCAAATTGTTCCTTACTCATATTCCTCACGGGAGCTCTAAATTCACCACAGTCTATCCCAATCATTTTCATATATGCCTTACCCGTAGAAATGCCACCATATTTACCCAACAAACGAATCATTTCAATAGAAGTCATTTGATATTTGCGAGATAAGTCTAGTTCGTTATCTTCAAAAGCTTGTATTAATTGATGATACAGTGGTGCGGCATAATTGAAAGTACTCCCCACAGCTCCTTTAGCTCCCAATGCCCAAGCCGATAACATATTTTCATCACGTCCCCATAACATATCATATTTCTGGTCAGCATATGTCAAACAAGATTGATAATCCATGAAATCTTCATGAGTGTACTTGATGCCTGCGAAATTGGGAATTCGTCCATCAATAGTTTTTAATAAATCATGCATCGCAAAATTTACACCTGTTAATACAGGAATATGATAATAATACAATGGCATATCTGGTACTACAGAAGCTACCTCCAAACAAGCATTGGCAAGCACTTCTACGGAGGCAGGTTTAAAGTAAAAAGGGGCTGTAAAAGAAATAGCGTATAGCCCAATCTCTTTGGCATGGATTGCCAATTCTTTGCAATCGGTAATACTAGTGCCACCCAAAAACATCATTACTTTAAAGTGTGCATCATCTCTTGTGCAGTTTGCCCATGCTTCGGCAACTTTTCTTTTTTCTTGATGCGTCATGGATACTCCTTCGCCTGTAGAACCGCAAATAAATGCTCCTGTAATACCATTAGATTTTAGCATTTGATAATACTGAGGAATAACAGAAACATTAAGTGTTCCATCGATATACATTGGTGTAAATGGTGCAGCAATTAGCCCTGTAAGATGCGAGTTTTTCATATTTTTACTATTTAATTTAATGAGAATCAGTAGTATAGGACAAGTGATATTACTTGCCCTATAAAAGTTTTTAAAATGCTGGATAACCAGGCGTTTGTACTAATGACCTATTGTTAGTCAACGAGTTTCTATCAATTGGCCATAATAATTTATAGGCTTCGCTAGATAGCACAGTGGTGTTAGCAAACACATAATTGTTGCCTACTCTGCGTAAATCATACCAGCGTTTGCCTTCAAAAACAAATTCAAATAGTCGTTCATCCAAAATGGCATTAATAGGGCTAGCATCTTTTGCTTGGTTAGGAAAACCATATTTTTTATCGTTGTACTGTGTCCCAAAAGCACGAGCTCTCACGAGATTTATCTCTGTGGCAGGGCTTTGTCCTAAAATCACTTTTGCTTCAGCCATCATTAACAATAAGTCGGCATAACGATAGATTGGGTAATCGTTCGTAAAAGCTCTAGCCCCTGCATTTTGTTCGCCTTGAAATTTATTGGTAAAACATCCTACAAGCTCAAAGCCTGTCCCTTTTTTACTAAAGGCGGGTTGGATAGATGCTAGTTTTCGTGTATCGGCATCATCAAATTTTTGATAAGTTGCTATGCGAACTGGAGCACGCAATAAGCCACCCCAATTGTCGGTAGTGACATTAAATTGTCGTGAACCATTTAGGTCATAGAAGTTTGCAATAAGTCCTGATTGTGGTACAAAACTACCTGCAATAAAAGTCATACTAGCTTCATTGAGTACGTAGCGTATGGCAAAAATAATTTCGTTGTTTCCTTTATTGGCCGAAGCAAAAACTGAACTATAACTAGGTAATAAGGCCAAGCTTGGAATATTCGTTTTGATATCATTCAAGGCATTTAAAGCTGTGGTAGCATCTGCCACACCACCACCACGGTAGCTATTCCAAAGAGATACTTCAGCCTTGAGCATCAAAGTAGCCGCTTTTGACCAATACGATTTACTATTTCTGAAGGTATAGTTGCTCCCAAAACTGCTCTCAGATTTTTCGAGGTCGGCTTTAATCAAACTCATTACCTCAGCTTCAGACGAGGCCGCTTTGGCAAGATTAGAAATATCAATCGATAAAATAGGGTCTGTCTGAATCACTACATTGCCCCATGATCTCAAAAGGTGAAAGTAATAATAAGCCCTTAGTCCATGAGCAATTCCTAAATAATACCCCTTGGTTGCACTCGTAACAATATTGGTAGTATTCAGCTTATAAATCAATAAGTTTATTTGAACAATATTGCTGTAAAAACCTCCAAAATTACTTACGCCCGTATTATCTAAATCCAATGTCTGTAGCCACATTCTTTCTAATCCTTGGGTGGCTTCGCCAGTAAAAGTACTTGGGCTATTGGCTTCTGTACCAAATATGTCAGAACGTAATTCTCCTAAAGCCTGAAAATTGGCATTATGACTTCTGAAACGCACATTAATCCCCGAAACAAAAGCGTCAAACTGGTCGGCAGTTTTCCAATAGTTGGCGTCACTTATACTACTAACTGGGGTTAAGTCGAGGTTAGTATTGCACGAAGTAAGCATCAAACAGATACCTAAACATGTATATATTGCTTTAATGATATTTTTCATGAAAGTATTTTTTAATAATTAAAATGAAACCTGAACACCTAAAACTACAGATTTGGGCGTTGGATATGTTCCTGAATAAATACCACCCGTTGGAGGCTCAGGAGATGGTCCGCTAAATTTGGTGATATAAAATAGGTTGTTGAAGTTGGCGTAAACGCGTGCTTGAGAGAACCACTTAGTCAAAAGTCTGTATTTTGATAAATCATAAGAAATGGTAATTTCTCTGCAAGCTAAATAATCACCTTTTTCATAGAATTGTGAATTATTCCCGTTGAGTACCTGTCCGCCATTATTAGCCCTTGTATAGTTCTTCTTACCAGCAGGTGCCCCTACTTGGTCAGCATAATATACCTTTGGAATATTGGTATCAGTATTCGTTGGCGACCATGCTTCTTTTTGTAATTCAATGTAATTGAATGTTCCTTGGTAATTTCCTAAAGTACGCGCCACCAAGTCGTTATAAATGGTATGTCCTAATGCAAAGTCGAATCTAGTGAATAGTGAAAATTCTTTAAACGAGATACTAGAGGTAAACCCACCCGTAATATTAGGCGTAATGTTTCCTAAATAAACTTGGTCTCTTGAATCAATAATGTCGTTTTTATCTACATCTAGCCAATTTACGTCACCTGGCGTAATTTTATTCGCCATCGAAGTAGAAGGACCACCAATTCCTGCAATATTATCCACTCTATTAGCGGCAATTTTAGCGATTTCTTCCTCATTTTTGAAAATAGAAACCTGTTTGAAGCCATAAATAGCCCCCAAAGGTTGTCCTTCTTGCAAGCCACCTACCCACACGACTTTACCTTGTGTTGGGTCATAGATTTGTAAACCTCCCTGACGGTTATTCTCGTTGCCATTGTATGGTAATTGAAGGATTTTATTACTGGTAAATGAAACGTTTCCACCTAGATTCCAAGTCAATCCATTGGGACTTTTAAGAATCGTTGCATTAACGGTTACCTCTATACCTTTGTTCTGAAAAGTACCTAAATTGGTTCTTACCGAACTGTATCCTACATAACTAGGCAAGGTTAAATTGGTCAATAGGTCGCTAGTTCTTCTATCATAATAATCGAATAAAATGTTCAATCTATTTTTTAGCAAAGAAATATCTAGTCCTACATCGAGTGTTTTGCTTTTTTCCCATCTTAATCCAGAATTAATAATATTGGTACTCAAAAACCCAAGACTACCATTATAATTACCCTGAGAACCATATACGCCTTGTACTTCATAATTGCCAATACCCGCTACATTTCCATTGAAGCCATAACTAAACCTTGGTTTTAATGCACTGACATAATTGTTTAAAAAGCTTTCTTGAAAGAATTTTTCCTTGTGAAGGTTCCAGCCTGCCGACATACCGGGGAAAATACCATAACGGTTTTCGTCTGCTAAGCTCGAAACGCCGTCTCGTCTTATTACTAAACTAAGCAAATAACGTTCATCAAAATCGTAATTTAAGCGACCAAATTGAGATAAAATTTTGTATTCATCTCTGAAAGAATAATTACTTCCTGCGGCAAAAGTCGTAGAAGCATTAGCCGTCTCAATATCATCAGTTGGTGCATTCTGGCCACTTACTTGCATTTCAAAACTTTTCTGACCGAATAATTCTGCCCCTAGCATTGCATTGATATGGTGAAAATCGCCAAGTTCCTTTTGATAATTGATAATAGCATTATACTGCTGTTGTACCGACCTTGAAAATAAAGCGGTGGATGCACGGGTAGCATTGCTAAACGACGGAGGATTAGTGTACAAGTTAGTATACGTCTGCGTCGCTAAATTAAAAGATTGATTAAGCGATTCGAATAAATAGGCATTACCACTCACCTTTACATATAAATCTTTAGTAATATCATATTTAGCGGAAGCATTTACGGTAATTCGATTGACTTCGCTATTTCTTTTTGTTTTCTGTAACCAATACAACGGATTTCCATCGCTAATGCTGTTACCAGGGTTAGGCATCGTTTTAAGAGAATCCAACCAAGGATTCATCGTTGGCCAAATGGCTAAACTCCTGTAAAGTACGTTTGATTCAGAGGCTAACGTACCATTCTGTGAAGACGTTGAGAAAGTTGCCCCTGTGGTTATTTCCAAATTGGGTTTCACTCTGTACGAACCATTGATGTTACCTGTATAGCGTTTATAATCAGAGCCTACAATAACACCATCTTCATTGTAATGGTCAAAACTAGCAAAGTATTTTCCTTTATCGTTACCGCCCTCAACACTTAGGTAATGGTCTTGTGTGGTAGTATTTCTAAAAACAAGATTTTCTATTTCTCCACTATGGTCTTTGTATAAAATTGAGCCGCCATAAGGGTCATCCATCGCTTGCCATTCTTGCGATAATAAACCAGCGTTAGCAGCATTGTTCACTCTAATATCAAATAAGGCAAGATTGGCAGCATCTGTCAATAAGCCATATCCACGAGATGAATTAACCTGAGCAAGGGTTCTTCCAGAATTCAAATTGCCGAGCCTGTTATAATAAATATAGTCTCTAGCATTCATGTATTTGTAACCTTCTCTATTTTTATTAAAACCCGTTGTAAATTTATAGCTTACCCTAGCAGTTCCTGCTTTTCCTTGTTTGGTTGTGATAAGAATCACGCCATTGTTGGCTCTTGCCCCATAAATGGCAGTTGAGGCTGCATCTTTTAACAATTCAATAGACTCAATATCGTCGGGAGCAATATCATTCAAGGCTCTAATAACACCATCAACAACTACCAATGGAGAACCTGGGGTATTGATGGATGCTCCACCACGTAATAAAATTGAAGGCGCTGCTCCAGGGGTACCTGAACGATTGACTACCTGCAACCCTGCTAACGAGCCTTGTAAGGCTGTTCCTACGTTGGCTCTGGGACTATTAGCCAAGATGTCTTTGTTAATTTTACCAATCGAGCTAGTGATGTTTCTTCTTGATTGCGTTCCGTATCCTATCACAACTACTTCCCCGAGGGCTGTAATATCGTTTTTAAGTTTTATAGAGACCGTAGAAGATTTGCTAATACTAATTTCCTCTTTAAGATAACCGACATAACTTACTATAAGGATATCTCCTTCATCAACAGCTAGTGTAAAGTCTCCTTTTTCGTTGGTAATGGTTCCTACTGTTTTTCCTTTTATAATGATTGAAACTCCAGGAAGTTCTTCGCCAGTATCATTAGCGGTAACTTTTCCGATAATCTTCCTTGTTTGTCCCCATGTGGTTAATGCAAAGAGAAAACAAGCTGTTAATAAGCAAATTTTCAGATAAATATTTTTCATAATGGAAGATAGTTTTAATGTATTATGTATGACATAACAAATGTAGAAGTTATATCTGATATATTGCAAATAAAAATCAAAAAATTTTACATTTAATCACAAAATAGTAACAATTACTGATTTGTATAGCCTAATAAATACTCATCGTTTCCCATAAAATTAATTAATATGTAATACTTAATACTCAAAAATGAGTATATAATTACAATTTTATAACAATTAAGCATTATTTGAGTGTATTTTTGCAGTATCTAAAGTTATTATCTATAAAAGTGCTTGATTGACTATTTAAGGCATTTTATAATCAAAAAAGAGATAATAGTTAGTGAAATCAAATAAAAATCTTACTTTTACCTTAAATAAGTAATACATAATATGATTAAAGATTCTGTTAATAATAATTTTACTACCGTTGATAGCAGCTCATTGGTAGATAAGGTTGAAGCTAACCTTGTTGAATTATTACAAAGTAGGAAACTGAAGGTAGGAGATGTAATCCCTAAAGAAATAGAGCTGGTAGAACTACTAGGAGTAAGCAGGACCGTCATTCGAGAGGCAATAACCCGACTGCGAACAATGGGGATGATAGAGTCGAAAAAGAAAAAAGGTTCTGTGATTACAAGTCCAGATATTTTTGGAATTATGGGTAAAAGCATGAATCCTCATATTCTTGATGAAGAGACGTTGAAAGAAATCTTTGAAATCAGGCTAGTGCTTGAAATAGGCATGGCTGATTTTATTTTTCAAAAGATAACGCCTAAGGATATTGATGAATTGAAGGAAATTGTAAAAAATGAACCTGCTTCAAGCGAAACACATCTATTTAATATTGATCATGAAATACAGTTTCATGGAAAGCTTTATGAGATAACAGGAAATAAAACAATGAAGACATTTCAAAGTATGCTTTTGCCTATTTTTGATTATGTCCATAATAGTGGACTCCTAAAAAAAGAGGTTCAAATGAAGAAATTTGTTTCGCATAAAGGCTTGATTGATATTCTAGAAAATGGTTCGCCCGAATTATTCAGAAATGGCATGAGAAACCACTTGGAAAACCACTTCGCTCGATTGATTTCTTAGTTAATTAAGAAATACATTTGCTAATAAACCCAACATCTTATCACTAGTCAGGGACTTAAATTCCTGACTAGTGATAAGATGTTGAGCAAGGTTTTAATAAAACTTTTTACTTGACTAAAAACTGCTTTGAAAGTTTATCATAAACGCCCAAAAGCTGATTTGATTTACCATCCTTCTGAAAGATTGATTCCCACGTATTTAAAGGCTCCCAAATACAAGTACCTTTCCCTTTGCCATTGGGCAAATTAAAAGCAATCGCATTGACATCTTCTTTCAATTGCGAATACTCTACCACGATAACGTCTTTGTTGTAACGCTGGATAAGGTTGCTTAAATTATCTCTTAAATCTTCGGTGGTACCATGCCATTTAGGATAATACGATTCGCCAATGACATCAAAATGAACCCCTCTCGCCAACATTCCATCAATAAAATTGACTGATTCGTGATTTTGACCACCTAAGGCTACATGGAGCATCATTACCACATTCGCATCAACAGCTTTGACTGCGGCAGTACCTGCATTTAGTAATTGAGCCAATTCGTCAGGATTTTGCGCATTGCCATTGGGCCACACAATACCGTGGTTAATCTCATTACCAATTTGTACCATATCAGGAACAGTTCCTTGGTCTTTCAACTCCTGCATTACTTGCTTGGTATAATCAAACAATGATTTTTTGATTTCAGCAAATTGTAAATTGTTCCAAGTAGCAGGCTTATTTTGTTTACCTGGGTCTGCCCAGTAATCGCTATAATGGAAATCGAGTAAGAGTTTCAAGCCAGCTGCTTTTACTCTCTTTGCCATTAGTTTAGTATGTGCTAAATCGCAAAAACCTTTGTTAGGAGAATATCCATTGGCATTAGCAGGATTATTAAAAATACGCAAGCGGATATAATTGAAACCATGTTCTTTCAGAATTTGAATAGCATCCTTTTCAATACCATTGTCAGAAAACTTCACATTTCTAGCTTCTAATTCTGGTAAGAATGAAATATCAGCACCAATCATTTTATCAACCGAACGATTTTTGGCTGCTTCACCTTTTAATTCGTAAGTTTTATCAATCGTAATTTTGGTTGCTTTTTCAGGAGCAACCGTTACAATATCTGTTGAACCTGCAAATAGTCCCGATGCTGTAGCTTCAAATTTAATCAAATCGGGTTTTGTTCCTGCTTGTACAATCACTTGACATTTACCATTGAATAAGGCTCTTTGCCAAGCGCCATCAATGCATTTATCTGGTTCATGGCTACTTGGGTCGCCATTACCCACACCAATGATTTTAGCATCGCCTTTTAGCGAGAATCTTATCATATTATCAGCGTCAGGCACTTCTCGTCCTTCTTTATCCACTACGCTAATATTAATTATGCTTACATCTTTACCATCGGCCAAAGTAGTAGTTTTATAGGGTGTAACTACTACTTCGGTGGGTCTGCCGGTGGTTTCTATTTTAGTGGTTAGTTGTTTACTATTTTTATAGGCTATCGCTTCTAATTTGCCCGGTGCATAGTTCACCGACCATTGAAGGTGACCATTTCTAGGCATATCTTTTTTGCCTAAGCTTTTTCCATTCAAAAACAATTCTACGTTATCAGCATTGCTATTCACCCAAACGTCAATCGGTTTGTCATTTTTGCCTAACCAGTTCCAATGTGGAGAGATATGGAGAATGTCTTTGTCCGTCCACCAACTTTGATAATAGTAGTAAATGTTTTTCGGAAAACCGCAAACGTCCATTACGCCAAAATGAGAATTGACATTAGGCCAGCGAAAAGGTGTAGGTTCACCACGGTAATCAAAGCCTGTCCAGATAAAACCACCTAGCCAAGCATCATTGTTAGCCGCCAACTTCCACCATTCTTCTGCTTTACTTGCCCACCATGGAGCAGTAATATCTTGGTCAGGTAAATAACCTCTGATAGAATCTGTTTCATAAATTCCTCTGGTTGTTACCGTACTACCCATTTCAGTACCAAGAATAGGTTGTGTTGGGTGGTCTTTATGGTAGTCAGCCACAGCAAACTGACGATAATTGAATCCTCTTACTGGAATTACTTCATTTACACCACGATATACATTAGCCAAATCTGCGGCATAAGTAGAAGTACGAGTAGGATCTAATTGCTTTTGTTTTTCGATAAGCGACAGTGCTATTCTTTTACCAAATGTATTGGTCTGGATACCGCCTTCTTCGTTACCAATACTCCACATAAAAATAGAAGCATGATTTCGGTCACGCTTTAAAAGGCGTTCAAACTGAGCCATGTATTCCGCTCCGCTATTTAATAAGCGTTGTTCATCCATTACTAGCATCCCTAAACTATCACAAGCTTCTAATAATTCTGGTGTAGGAGCGTGGTGACTTGTTCGATAAGCATTAGACCCCATATTTTTGAGCAAACTGATGCGATAGTATTGTAAATAATCAGGTAATGCACTACCAACACCCGCATGGTCTTGGTGGTTGTTAGTCCCCAATATTTTTACATATTTTCCATTCAGAAATACACCATTGTTTTTTACATCAATGGTTCTTATCCCAAATTTAAAGCGTTGTTTATCTATGAGTTGCCCATTCGCTTTAAGCTCTACTACTATGCTATGCAAATAAGGGTCATCTAAAGTCCACAGTCGTGGATTGGTAACGGTAAAACTTTGTTTCGTTGTTTTTTCTTCAAGAGACGTTTGAGATAATGGTTGGTCGATAGATTTACCAATCATTTTCCCAGACCTATCCATTAAATAAGATGTCAACGTATAGTTAGTAGGAGAGAAGTTTTCATTGCTTACACTAGTTTCTACATGAATGGTCGCTTTATTATCTTGTATTTTAGCATGGGCAAAAATACCATCAGTATTGATATGTAAATTTGAATATTTATTTAACCAAACATGACGATAGATACCCGCACCTTCATAAAACCAACCTTCATATTGTGAAGCATCGGCTCGCACAACAATCACATTTTCACGTTTGAAATTAATAAAATCAGTAATATCATAAGCTACTCCTAGATAACCACTTTTATTATTGCCCAAGTAAAAGCCATTTATCCAGATATTGGCATCTCTGAAAATACCATCAAACTGAATTTGAAAACGGCTACCAGAATCAGAAGGAGCTACTTTAAAGTGTTTTCTGTACCAACCCACGCTTGTTTCTGGGAACAAACCACCGACAGGCTTAAATCCATGAGCTTCTACGTTCAAATCTTCCGATTTTACAAAAGGTAATTCAACAGCCCAGTCGTGTGGAAGATTGATTTTTGCCCAAGTACTATCTTTAAAACGAGCTTCAATAGCAGAATTTTCGGCACTACCAGATTTTACAAAAACTTTGGTAATACCATAATTAAAGTCTTTTTCGGGGTTAGAGGTATGTCCTAAATGGAATTTCCAATCATTATCAAAATTGATTCTTTGCCTTGGGATAACCTGTGAAAATGATATAATAGAAAATAACAGGAGAAAACCTGTTAATAAAAAGCCTTTGTGATTTTGCATAATTATTAAAACAGTAAGAATAGTTAAAAAATTTCCTCTGTATTTACACAGAGGAAATTTAAATAAAAAAGCATCAATAGGTATTATAGTTACCTATCTCAATTGATTTTTAACCTCAAAAATCATTTTTACTATTTATTAAGGTAAAAAAGCATCCATCGCAATAGTAGGTTTGCCCGAATTATCAAAAGCACCTAGCGTATAGCCAACCCAATTATTATGAGCTTGAGGTTCCCAGTAAAGTACGCCCAAGCCTTTTGAGTTACTTAACGATTTTGTTTTAGTGATAATGTCGCTTAGGAATAACTTACACGCCGCTGCACTATCCCAAGGCATACCTACTTCTACAATCATTACTTCTTTATTGTAGCGACTTATCATATCGTTCATGTTAGTCAAACATTGTTGATTAACTTTTGCCCAACCACCAGTGGCAAAGTCTGGAGCATAAGTAGGATACAGTGACATCCCAATAACATCATATTTTGCTCCATTGGCTTTTAAGCCATCAAACATCCATCTGAAAAGTTGGTTATCATAACCATTAGAAATATGAACGATAACCTTCGCATCTGGAAAAATAGCTTTCACCCCATCATAACCCGCGTTAATCATTTGAGCAAAAGCACTCATGTTGGTAGAGGCTCTTCCAGTTGGCCATAACATACCATCATTCGTTTCGTTCCCTACTTGAACCCACTCAGGCGTTATACCATTTTTCTTTAATTCAGCTAATACGTCAGTAGTATGTTTTCCGATGGCAGATTTTAGCCCTTCCAAATCTAAACTCGCCCAAGCGGCTGGTTTGGTTTGCTTGCCAGGGTCAGCCCAATTATCGCTATAATGGAAATCAATCATGATGCGTAGGCCTAAGTTTTTAGCACGAATGGCTTTGGCAACAACATCAGCAGTATTGTTGTAGGCTGGCGAAGGATTTACCCAAACTCTGAGGCGAATAGAATTCATTCCCAATGATTTCATCAGTGCCATACATTCCATCGCTTGTCCAGAAGTATTATAAAACTTTACTCCAGCAGCCTCCATTTCTGTTACCCAACTTACATCAGCACCTTTTGCAAAACCAGAAGTTGGCGTCTCTTTCACTGGTTCAATCACTTCGTTATTACTTGTATTACTACACGACAACAACAAAAGAGAACAAAAAAGAAAATTAATTAATTTATTCATGTTATTTTATTCAATTGTATAAGTATAATTGCCTGCTTTTAAGTCTAGTGTAATGGTGCGAGTTCCCGCTAGGCTCGCTGGAATAACGATATTGTCTCCATCATATTCTAAACTTAAATCTGCACCAGTATCGCCCATATTAATAGCCCATGCACTGTTTGCTCTAAATTTCAATCCTCCAGCTTTTAGCACAGTGGTTACTTTCCAAACATTTTTTGCAGCATCGTAAGTCATTTTCACGTCGTCTGCCCAACCATTTGCTGCAGCATCACCAATGATTCCCCAAGTAGTTTTAGTACCACTCCAAGTATTACTATTAGTGTTACCTTTTAATAGATAATAACCGTCTTCTGGTACAAACAAATTGCCACCACTACTGCTAAAAGTACCTGCTACATCGCTACCTGTGGTAGTACTGCTTACCCAACCATAATTTGTACCATTCCAATCAGGCTGACTAGTATATTTGAATTGATGCGTTCCGCCAACAATATTAACATAGCCTTCATAAATACCATTGGCATTTCTTGAAGAAATTTTTGGTGCGGATGCTGGGTCCCATCCTTGAAAGTCGCCTGCTACCCAAAGAGACGGATAATTAATCACGACTAAATAGGGAGTAACAGAAACAGATAAAACATTAGAATATATATCTGCTACAGCATCTGAAATATAAGATTTCACCCTTAGCTCTAACTGACCAACAGCATTAGGCTTTAGCCCCATGATGATGGATAACTGATTAAAATCGGCAATAGTATATTTCAACTGCACTGTGTTGCCTAAGCTAATTTCTTTGGGTGCCGTAAAGTTAGTACCAGCTTTAGCAATTTGTAAGGTATAGCGGACAGCAGCCTGAAACCCATAATTGGCACGATTCCATGTAAATGCCACGACAGAATCGTTGGCTGTTGCTGGTGTAAGCACATAACTTGTTTTAGAAGAACTTAGCACAGATGCTTCGCCCTTACTACTCATAACGGTTTTTATTTCATTGTTTTCACAAGAAAAAATACCAATGCTTATGAGGCTTATTAATAGTATTCTGAATATATTTTTCATGATAGTCTCTATTTTCTTAAATCATTAATAACCTTGATTCTGTACCAGATTTGGATTGGATGATAGGTCATTTGATGGTATCGGGAAAAGGTTGTACTTATCCTCTACAGACCTTCCATTAGCAATTCCGCCTTTCCAAGCCCATAAATAAGCACCAGTCGTGAATTTTTTATACCTGATTAAATCTGTTCTACGATGAGCTTCATAGTACAATTCTCGTCCTCTTTCATCCAAGATAAAGTTGAGCGTTAACTGGCTAGCTGTAATATTGCCTGTAGTTTTTCCACCGTAAGCTCTAGTACGCAATTGGTTAATGTAGGTCAAAGCAGTTGCCGCATCACCACCTGTTCCACCTCTTAATACGGCTTCTGCATAAGTCAAGTTGATTTCGCCTAACCTAAACAAAGGGAAGTCAATGTCTGTCCAGTTTCCAGCAGGGTCTGCATGAGGAGCTTTAGCACCTGTACGAGTTTTATTGCGATATTTATTCGACGAATAGCCGTCAGTGCCTTTATACAATTCTGCCATCAAACGATTTTGCCCCACTGTATAAAACTGTGCTCTTTGGTCTGTATTACCCGTTTCATCAGTAAATAAATCAACGAAGTTTTGTGTATGACGAAGTCCACCCCAGTTACCACTCGTTCCAGAAATATCACCTGGTACGGCAGCAGGGCCGTGTGCCAAGTAAGTAGTTCCACCCCAGTTTTGAGTATTGGTAGCATCGTAAGCAATCATGAAAATGTTTTCAGTGGTATTCAAATGATTGTCTGCCAAAGTCAATTCACGATAATTTGGATGTAGTGAAAAAGAAGCAGCTTTTATTTTATTACAGTAAGTAATCGCCTCTGTGTATTTGGCTGTTCCGGCATAAACTTCAGCATTCAAATACAAACGAGCTAATAATGCCCAAGCGGCAGATTTTTCAGCACGTGGGTATTCGTTTTGACCCGGAGCAACTAAATCATTTTCAATGGCTTTTAATTCTGTTTCGATATAAGTAAACAAATCTTTACGCTGAATCTGTTTTGGAAGAATAGCCCCTACTGCGTCGTTTTCTGTCACAAATGGAGGATTTCCAAACAAATCCATCAATGCCCAATACTGATAAGCACGAATAAATCTAGCTTCTGCTCTGTATTTTCTAATGTTTTCAGCATCTGTTCCTGTGATGCCTCTCTTGCTCAAATTAGCATCCGACGACTGGCGAATGAAATCATTACAAAGCGTGATTTGGAAGAAAGCACGGTAATAAATACCATTGATAATAGGATTGATAGCCGACCAGCTCATTTCCTTTAATCCTTTTACACCAGCATCATTTTGCCATGTCCACGAGGCTTCATCGGTTGTAAGTTCTTGCAAATTCCAATATAATCTAAGGAAATCTGAATTTCCTTCGTCTGAAATAATCTGTGATGGAATATCGGGGCTTCCTGTTCCTCCTGTATTACCCGTCAAGGCAAAGGCTGAATATACTTTTGCCAACGCTTGTTTATACCCGAGTGGAGTTTTATAAACCGTTTCAGCAGTAATATCATTGGTGGGTAATAAATCTAACTTATCAGTACAAGCACTTGTAATAGTAATAAGCAGGCTTGATACGGCTATTTTTAAATATTTTATTTTCATTTTTCTGTCGAATTTTATTAAAAGTCAAGATTCAAGCCTAAAGCGATAGTACGAGGACGAGGGTACAAACTGTTGTCGATACCAGAAGCAACTTCAGGGTCTAAGCCTTTGTATTTAGTGATGACAAAGACATTCTGTACGCTGGCATTGATGCGTAAATTAGCAGTACTATTTTTCAAGAATTTACCTAAATCATAACTCAAATTGGCATTGTCCATTCTTACAAACGAAGCATTCTGAATATAATAATCACTCAATAATTGTTGACTATTGCCTTTGAACTGTGTATCTAAATAATTGCTTGATGCATTATAAAGTACACTATTACCTGTAATTTGACTCAATACACCGCTTTGACTAAAGTTGTTATTGTAAACGTAATTATCAAACGAAGCACGCATTACGAAGCCCAGATTCCATTTTTTGTAATTAACAGAACTACTAAGTCCCAAGAATACTTTTGGAACAGCACTTTTACCTTTATAAAGGTCATCTTGATTGATAATGCCATCGCCATTTTTGTCTACAAATACACCTTCCACAGGTTTGCCATTTTCGTCATATACTTGCTTATAAAGATTGAACGTACTTTTGCTATATCCTACAGCATTGATAAATGCAAACTGACCGCCAATACCGCCTGCAATACCACCCGATGGAAAGCCAGGATAGTTTTTGTCTTGTGGCACTACTGTTAGGTTAGTGATACTATTTTGGTTGTAAGTAGCATTGAAATCAAGGTTCCAAGTGAGGTTGTTTTTTCTAATGATTTGAGTATTAATGCTAAATTCTACCCCTTTGTTTTCCATTGATCCTACATTGGCTACAATAAATGCTGTAAAGTTTGCCCCTGCTGGTTGTGGAATATTATTAAGTAAGTCTTTCGTATTTTTTACATAAAAATCAACACTACCTTTTACCCTGTTGTCAAATAAGCCGTAGTCTAAAGCAATGTTTTTAGAAGCTGTTTCTTCCCATTTACGGTTGCTATAGAAGCCACCTGGGCGATAACCCTGATAGAAAGTATCTCCAAACTGATAAGAAGCATTTGCTGAACTCAAGGCAAAATATGAATAATAGTCATAGTTCCCGATGCCATCTTGCTGACCAGTTATCCCGTAGCTAGTTCTTATTTTGAGGGCTGAAATTACTTTACTACTCGCTAAGAAAGTTTCATCCTTAATGTTCCAAGCCAATGCAATAGACGGGAAAAGTCCCCATCTGTTGGCAGGTGCAAAACGAGAAGAGCCATCTCGACGAAGTGTTGCCGTCAAGAAATAACGATCATTCAAGGAATAATTCGCACGACCAAAGAAAGAAATCAATGTGTTTTCTGGCGTATCAAAAGGAAAAGCAGGGTCAGTATTTGGATATTTTACGCCACGAGCATTATAACTAGCATAATTGTAGTTCGTCGTTTTATAATTATTGAACGAATACCCCGCCATTATATCAAACTTACTTTTGATGTCTTTCAATTCTTTGGCATAATTCAGATAAAACTCTAAAAGCGTATTTTGCTTTGTTTGTTTGTAAATATTGTTTGTTCCACCTGCACCATTAGCTACATAACCAATAGCGGCACTGTCTGTAACATAAATCGTTCCTGCACCTTTTGATACATCATAGCCTAAGTTCAAGTTGGCTCTCAATTCAGGTAAGAAGTGGAATTTATAATCTAACTGAATATTACCGATGCTTCTCTGTGGAGTACTTTCATCAAAACGCTGTTCTAATTGTCCCAAAGGATTTCTGCCTGCTAAATTGACCAAGCCAGTAGCACTTGTTTTGTCTAACCACTCAAAGTATCCTCCAAATCTCTGTGGATTCTCAGTAGCATAGACAGGCTGAGTAGGGTCAAAACTAATCGCTGAGCCAATTGCACCAGTAGCCGCAAATCTTGCCTTTTGCATACTTCCTTTAAGGCTAATGTCTACTTTAAGGTGATTCTCAAAGAAAGTAGGATTTAGGGCAATTGATAAAGATGTTCTTTGCAATTTATCTGTTTTCAAAACCCCCGTTTGGTTTTGGAAACCCAAAGAAATACGATAAGGTAGTTTGGCTACTTCACCCCCAAGGCTTAGGTTATTATCAGTCATAAATGCTGTTTGGTAAATAGCATCTTGCCAATTCGTATTTGCTTTGCCAAGCATCGCTTTTTGTGCAGCCGTTCCTTTTTCGTTTACAATTGCACGAAATTGGTCGGCACTCAATACACTTACTTGTTTTGTAATGTTTGAAGTTGAGTTTACCGAAGAGAAATTCACTCTTAAAGCACCACTTTTCCCTTTTTTAGTCGTGATAATAATTACCCCGTTTGAAGCCCTAGTACCATAAATAGCCGATGCCGAAGCGTCTTTCAAAACGGTGAATGTTTCAATATCATTTGGGTTGATAAAGCTGAGAGGGTTAGATGCTCCAGCGATTCCGCCTTCTCCTTCCAAAGGAACGCCATCAATAACAATCAAAGGATTGTTACTGGCACTCAATGACGAGCCACCACGGATTCTGATGGTACTTCCAGCCCCTGGCTGACCGCTATTTGAAATGATAGACACCCCAGGAACTTTGCCCGAAATTAATTGCTCGGGTGTGGTGATTGCTCCTGTTTGGAAATCCTTGGAAGTTATGGTGGTTACAGCTCCTGTTAAATCCTTTTTCCTTGACGTTCCATAACCAACGACCACCACTTCGTCTAAAGCTGTGGTGGCAGGTACTAATACAATATTCATCACCATAGCAGGACCAACAGGCGATTCTAGTTTGGTAAAACCAACGGAATTAAAAATCAAGATATCTCCAACAGATGCCATTATTTTAAACTCCCCCTTGCCGTCTGTAATGGCTGCTGTCTTTTTATTTTTAACAGTTATCGTTACACCAGGTAAGGCCGATTCGGATGACTCTACTACTCGCCCTGTTATCATTCTATCTTGTGCAGAGGCATTAATACTGGTTAGAATACTAATGATAGCCAAGACATAGTACAATAATTTTTTTCTCATCTTAATTTTTGATATAAATAAAATACTATTAATTATTTTAAAAGTCAAAATTAGAGAGGATATTACGCATACTTTTATCTCAACAATCATAATTTTGGTGCTATTGTTCTAATTTTGAAGAATTGGAGGTTCTACATAAAAAATGATTTATTTTAGATTAAATATTATATAATTAAGACACAGTATTAATGCATCAATTCATTCCTCGTAACGTTGTTTTATCATTGACTTACCTATTCATTTTTTGGAGTTTAGGCTTTTTGACTTATGCCCAAATTCCCAGTTTAAAATTTAAACACATTACTAATGAACAAGGACTATCGAATAGCACTATCGAAAGTATTTATCAAGATAGCCGTGGCTTTATATGGTTTGGGACAAGAGATGGCTTGAATAGGTATGATGGCAATCAAATCGTAGTTTTTAAGAATAATCCAAATGATGAAAAAAGCATAAGTGATAATTACATTACTTACATTCACGAAGACAAAAACAAGACTTTATGGGTAGGTACAATTAACGGATTGAATCGTTTTGATGAACGAAAGAATACCTTCACCAGATTTAAACACGATGCACAGAAACCTAGAAGCATTACTGATAATTATATCACGTGTATTAAAAATGATAGTAAAGGAAGGTTGTGGATTTGCACGCGCGGGGGAATTAATCTTTTACAATCTTCTGATGGTAACTTTATCGCTTATCGCAAAAAGCAAAATGTTGATATTTCCCTTACTGATAACCATATTAATTGCTTGTTTGAAGATAGTAGCCATAACCTTTGGGGAGGAACAGAGAGTGGCATTCAACTTTTTGATACCCACAATGGCACTTTCCAAAAGATAGATGCTTTTGCAAATCTTGGTTTTTCTCTAAAAGGATATGCCGTCAATTGTATTAATGAAGACAAACAGGGTAATCTTTTGATAGGAACTAATGGAAATGGCTTGATTATTTATAATCATCAATTGGGTACAATCAAACAATATAGTCATCAGGAAACTCAAGCGAAATCGCTTGCTAATAATTTAGTTAAAGCAATTCTGATAGATGATAAGAAAAATATTTGGGTGGGTTGTATTAATGGAGGTTTAAATCTTTTTGATCCAGTTTCTGGTAGTTTCTTAAATTACCAATATCGCCCCGAAGACCCTAATAGTCTTTCACAACGAACGGTGTCTGCTCTTTTTGAAGATAACCAAGGAAATCTTTGGGTAGGTACGCACCGTGGCGGAATAAATTTATACATGCCCAAAACAGAAAAATTTACTTTATTTAGGCAAGAGTCCAATATTAATAGCTTGAGTTATAATGACGTTAAAGCTTTTTGTGAAGACCGTTACGGTAATATCTGGATTGGGACAGATGGCGGGGGCTTGAATTTATTTAATCGAAAAGATAAATCGTTCAAACATTTCAAATATAGTCCATTTAATAAAAATACGATTGGTTCTAATGAAGTATTAGATATTAATGAAGATACAAATGGGAATTTATGGGTTGCTACTTGGGGTGGTGGACTAAGCTTATACAACCGTGCAACAAATACATTCAGTCGTTTTTTGAATAATCCAGCCGATAAAAATAGCGTTAGTTCAAACTACATTCAGACAATATTTGAAGATAGTAAACAAAACTTATGGATTGCCACCTATTATGGAGGCTTGAATCTTTTTGACCACAAAACTGGAAAGTTTACTCGGGTTATCTATGGAAAAAATAGCCAATCACAATTACAAGGAAATAATATCATTTCCATTAACGAAGATAAGAAAGGAAATATCTGGATTGGGACAGATGATGCGGGCTTGAATTGCTTGAATACTACCACACAGACTTTTACACATTACTTTAATAATGATAGTAAAAAGCCAGATTTGAGGGTCATTTTCACCGATAAAAAGGGGAGAGTTTGGGTAGGACAAATGGGGCTTTACCTTTTTAACGAAAAGCAGAACACTTTCTCTATTTTTACATCAAAGGCAAACCTTGATACAGAATTTATCAAGGGAATCGTAGAAGATGATGAAGGCAATTTGTGGATTGCTACTTCAAACGGGATTACACAGCTCAATCCACAAACGATGAGCATAAAAAAATATAATACTGCCGACGGATTGCAAGGACTGGAATTTGAAGCAAATGCCTCTTTGATGACCCGAGATGGGCAAGTGTTTTTTGGCGGAGTGAATGGCTTTAATACATTTTATCCCCATAAAATTACCACAAATACTTTTACACCGCCTGTTTATATTACTGATTTTCAGCTATTCAATAAAAAAGTAGATATCGGAGATGATTCCCCTTTAAAGGAAGACATTAGTTTTGCTCAATCAATAGACCTTAGTTACAAACAATCAACTTTTTCTTTTGGTTTTGCCGCACTCAATTATACCGCGTCTGAAAACAATCAATATGCTTATAAATTAGAAAATTGGGACAAGGATTGGATTTATGTAAATAATGAGAAAAAAGCCTCTTATACCAATGTAAGTCCCGGAGATTATACTTTTCATATTAAGGCAACCAACAATGATGGCGTTTGGAATGAGAAAGGTTATACTATAGAGGTAAACATTACACCACCTTTTTGGGCTACATGGTGGTTTAAAACCTTAGTAGCTTTGTCTATTTTAAGTGGCATAGCGGCCTTTTATAATTTTAAAAGAACGCTTGAAATTCAACAATTAGAAGAACAGAAAAAGGAGGAAATCCATCAAGAACAACTACAGTTTTTTACTAATATTTCTCATGAATTTCGCACGCCATTATCGTTGATATTAGGGCCTCTTGAAAAACTAAAAAGAGAGTTTCCTACTTCGCCAGCTCATCCCTATTATGATTTAATGTACCGTAATGCCAATCGGTTAATTAGCCTTATCAACGAGTTAATGGATTTTAGGAAAGTAGAATCAGGCGTATTGAAATTGAATGTCATGGAAGGAAATATAAATACTTTTCTAAAAGAGATTTCAGAAGAATTTAGTGATTTGGCAAACGAAAAGAAAATTACTTTTGAAGTTTTTCAAAATAATCAGTTGGATGAAACATGGTTTGATCGCCAGATTCTCGAAAAAATTATTATTAACCTGCTCAGTAATGCCTTTAAATACATTGCTAATGGTAAACACATTACCTTAGAAGTAATGGAATCGCTCGAAAACTATCAACCTAAATATGCCAATGAACTATTAATACCGCACGAATACAAAGGTTCGAGCTACCTGTACATCAGGGTTTCAGATGATGGCATAGGTATTTCTAAAGAATCAATCCCTAATTTATTTGAACGATATTATAAAACTACTGAGGCGCATCTGGGTTCGGGCATTGGTTTGGCCTTTGTGAAAAGTCTTACGAAACTTCATAAAGGAAGCATTTGGGTATATAGTGAAAAAGAAAAAGGCACCGAAATTATTATCGGAATACCTTGTAAAAGAGAGGATTATGCTGAAAAAGAACGATGGATAAAAAACAAAGATATCTTGATTAAACTAGAAAGTATCTCTTCAAAATATGAAGTAGATATCCCTATCAACGAAGAAGTTGCTGAAAAAAAATCCTTAAAATCTACAGAATCATTAGCCAAGCCCACCATTTTGGTAGTTGACGATAATGATGAATTACGAACATTTTTGAAAGATGCCCTTCATAAAAATTATCATATTTTAGAGGCTATTAACGGACAACTCGGATATGAAAAAGCAAAAGAATGTTTCCCAGATTTGATTATTAGCGATGTAATGATGCCAGTAATGAATGGGAATATATTTTGTAAGAAAGTGAAATACGATGACGAGATTAGCCATATTCCATTTTTGATGCTTACGGCCAAAGATGCAACAGAATCGAAAATTGAAGGGGTGGAGTCTGGAGCAGATTTTTATTTTTCAAAGCCGTTGAGCATAGAATTATTAGAACTGACTATTAAAAATATCTTTATCCAAAAACAAAAATTAAAAGAAAAATATGGTAATGACCAACTTACGGAGATTGTAGAGTTGGCACATTCTCAAAAAGATAAAGCTTTTCTGACAGAATTGATTCAAATGATTGAAGCACACCTGAGCAACCCAGAAATGAATATAGACTATATCTGTGCGGAAATGGGCATGAGTCGTACAAAACTGTATACTAAAGTGAAAGAGCTAACGGGGCAAGCGATAGGTGATTTTATCAGAAGTATTAGATTAAAAAAAGCGGTGCAGTTAATGACCCAACAAAATATGCCTATTGCTGAAGTAATGTATAATGTAGGGATTCAGACACAATCGTATTTTACCAAAGCCTTCAAAAATGAATTTGGTAAAACACCGATGCAGTTTTTGAAAGACTTGAAAAAGTAAATGGGAGGGATAGAATATAAAGACATGAGTCATCCAGAATCTTCTAGATGACTCATGTTTACTACGCTTTTCTAACAAATTCCGACTTTAAAGCCATTGCACCAAAGCCATCAATTTTACAATCAATATTGTGGTCGCCATCAGTAAGACGAATATTTTTTACTTTAGTCCCTGCTTTAATGGCTTTAGGAGCGCCCTTGACAGGTAAATCTTTAATGACAACAACGGTATCGCCGTCTTTAAGCTCATTACCATTTGAATCTAGTATTTTTGAACCTGCATCTTCGGTTTCTACTTCATCAGGATTCCATTCATAGAAGCATTCAGGACACACTAATAGCGAATCACTTGGATAAGTGTACTCACAATTACATTTTGGGCAAGGTGAAAATTCAGACATGAAATTAATTTAATAATGATGATTTTATCAGTTAGATAATTTAATAAGCTACAAAAGTAAGCATATTTCATTAATAAGTTTGTAAACGCTGAATCATAAATAGCTACGACAAAATTTCTTATTACTTTAAAGATATAATAGCATTAACCCTATAAAAACCCCTATAAAATGCTGAAGATGTTTTATATTTCGCTTTGAATAAATATGTGAAAAGAATTCAAAGTAATATTTTACTGATAAAGTCCTCTCAAAGTATCAAACAAAAAATAATGATAAAAAACAAACCACATTTTAAAGTATTAGATGGACTGAGAGGAATAGCGGCTTTATGTGTTGTGGTATTTCATTTTGCTGAATGTGTGTATGCCGATTATAGTAAAAACTTTATTGGACATGGTCATTTAGCCGTTGATTTTTTCTTTTGCCTTTCAGGATTTGTAATAGCCTATGCCTACGACGATAGAATTGAACAGATGGGGAAGTTAGCTTTTTTCAAAGCTCGATTGATTCGATTACACCCTTTGGTAATAATAGGAACGTTATTAGGAGTAATAGGTTTTCTTTGTAGTCCATGGACAAACGTAGTTAGTAATTATACTTTTGGAAAGATATTTTTGTTAGCGATAGGGTCTATTTTTGTAATACCACTTCCATTAATGGAAGACCGTTTCTTTAACTTATTTGGTTTTAATGCTCCTGCTTGGTCATTGTTCTGGGAATATGTTGCCAATATTTTGTACGCCTTTTTATTGCATAAACTTAGTCGTCGTTTATTGAGTGTGCTAGTAATTTTAGCGGCTGTATTCCTTGGTGTGGTAAGTTACCGTGCTGGAAATTTAGTGGGAGGATGGAGTAAAAACAATTTTTGGGACGGAGGAGCACGCTTGGCATATTCCTTTTTAGCAGGATTATTAATTAATAGAAGTCGATTGATTATTGAGAATAAACTTGGATTTATAGGTTTAATTCCGATGTTAGTAGTTGCTTTTATGATACCCGTCTTTGCTAATAATTGGCTAGTTGAACTTTTAGTGGTAGTATTTTACTTTCCATTGCTTATTGCTTTAGGAGCAGGCACTAAATTATCTTCCATAACACAAAAGATTTGTCAGTTTTCTGGAGAACTTTCGTATCCACTTTACATGACTCATTATGCATTTATTTGGATTTTTGCTAGTTATTTGTCTCATTTTAAGCCAGATATAACTCAAATTGCTTGGGTAATTGTGGGAGGCACTTGCTTTTTAGTACTTTGGGCAACAGGCATTATGGTATTTATTGATAAACCTATTAGAAAGTATTTAGCATCTAAAAAGTGAGGTACTTTATATTCCTAAGCTGAAAGTTTCAGAACAACTTAAACGTTGGGCTGTCAAGTCTAATTCTTATCCTTAGCAAGTGACTTAAGTCACTCGCTAAGGATAAGAATTGATTTTTACCAAGGACTAATTCCTGTTTCATCCTCTATGTCATTGCTGTAAAACTGTCCTGTCGGAGCATTCTCATCTGTTAATGTATGTTTAATGATAAAAGTCGCCGCACTTTCTACTGTTCCTGGTCCACTATGGTGGTTAAAATCAGTGGCAGTATAGCCTGGATCAATCGCATTTACTTTAAATGACAAGTCTTTTAACTCAAAAGCCAATACTACTGTATAAGCGTTTAACGCAGTTTTAGACGTTCCGTAGCTTGCCGATTTAAAAGGGTAGTATTTCCAATTCGGATCGCTATGTAATGTCAAAGAGCCAAGTCCCGAAGTAATATTACTAATGCGTGGACTATCAGATTTTTTGAGCAGTTCCAAAAATACTTGTGTCACCCTAATAACTCCAAAGAAATTGGTGTCAAATACTTTTTGAATATCCTCAATGGAGGTATCTGAAGCAGTTTGAGGAAAATCTCCGCTTATCCCTGCGTTATTGATTAAAATGTCTAATTTGCCTTGCTCGTTTTCGATGCTATTTTTAGCAGCAATAATCGAATCAAGATTAGTAACATCTATTGCAATGGCTTTGATGTTTTGAAATCCATCTTCTTTTAGTGTTGTTACCACTGCTTCTCCTTTTGCAAGGTCACGAGTGCCTAAATAAACAAACAAATCTTTTTTCGAAAGTTGTTTTACTATTTCTAAACCAATACTTCTGTTGGCTCCTGTAATTAATACTGATTTCATTTTTGTTGTTTTTAAATTGATGATGCAAGTTGCATCGTTTAAAAATGAAATCATTTGCCATTTGGCAAAAAGCGATTTAGCGGATATTTTTTCTAATTCTGCTTAGTGAAGATTGCGTAATGCCTAAGTAAGAAGCGATATAAGAAAGCGGTATACGGTTCACAACAGTAGGATACCTTTCCATAAACTTTAAATAACGTGTTGTAGCATCTTCAGTCACCAAAGGACTTCTTCGTTCTACTTTTTGCATTAATGCTTTTAGAATAATTTTATGCACAATAGCATCCCAACCGACAATAGTGTTGAGTAATTCCTGCCAATCTTTTTTTGAAAAAATGATGATTCTGCAATCAGTAATCGCTTGCACATAAACAGTTGAAGGAAGTTCATTATCAAAGCTCTCAAAATCTACAAGGATATTGTTTTCTTCAATAAAGTATTTGGTAATTTCTTCGCCTTTATTATTATAATAACAAACGCGAGTAATACCCTCTAACATAAAGCCTACGTGTCGAAAAATTTTACCTGCTTCTGAAAAATATTCGTCTTTGTGAAGCACTATTTCCTTCGCTTTAGTAGCAACGAAGTCAATTTGCTGTTGGTTCAAATTTCCAAATCGCAATAAATATTCTATCAATTCTTTCATGATAGCAAGTTAGTCAAAGTTATCTTCTCTGGATTTGCCATTTGGCAAAAAAAGTTATTGATTGAAAAATCATCTCATGGCATAACTATAATATAATTTGAGTCTAAATAGAACACTTCCCAGTCATGCATGAGTATGCTAGATGGGTTTAAAGCTAACTCTTTGGAAAAATTATTCCCTTCCATTCTGACAAAAACCCTTCCATTTTGGAAGGGTTTTTTATCGCTCAAAAATCACTAAAAATTATATCTTATTGATTATCAGCGAGTAGTGTCCTTCTCTTTTTTCTTGGCTCATATTTTGGCATAAGGTTATCAAATAAAAAACTAAAACCATGATGACCTTCATTCTTTTACTCGCTGGGCTTTTATGCTTCGCATTCTTTTTAAAAGCCATAGATTTTTTTGAAAACATTTAACCTTAAACGAATCTAAAAATTCTTATAAAATCATGATGACAGCCCTCTTTGCACTATCCATCGCCGTATTTGGCTATTTGTGTTATGTTTTATTAAAACCAGAAAAATTCTAAGCAATGAATACTGAAATTTTAGGAGTAATCCTCACCTTTATCCTCACTATAGCTTGTGCTATTCCCTTGGGGAAATATATCGCAAAAGTTTTTGGTGGCGAGGCTACTTTTCTCGACTCAATCTTCAATCCTATTGAAAAACTTTTCTTTAAGTTTTCAGGTATCAATCCTAAACAAGAGATGACTTGGAAACAACATTTAGTAGCCCTCTTAACGATTAATTTACTGTGGTTTTTCTGGGCAATGTTTGTATTAATGAACCAAAGTTGGTTGCCTTGGAACCCAGACGGAAACCCATCGATGTCAGCAGATTTAGCCTTTAATACCGCTATTTCATTTTTATCAAATACCAATTTACAGCATTATTCAGGCGAAAGCGGAATGTCGTATTTAGGACAAATCTCTTGCTTGACTTTATTCCAATTTATCTCTGCTGGTGCAGGTATGGCTGTTTGTGCGATGGTATTTAATGCCATGAAAGAACGCACTACTGATAAACTAGGCAATTTTTACAATTATTTCCTTAAAGCTTGTACACGTATTTTATTGCCACTTTCTTTAGTAGTTGCGTTGGTTGTTTTATACAATGGCACACCGATGAATGTAGAAGGTAAAGCTTCATTTATATCAATGCAGGGCGATACTGTACAGGTTTCTCGTGGTCCTGCCGCAGCCATGATAGGCATTAAACAAATAGGTACGAATGGTGGCGGATATTTTGGCGTAAACTCTGCTCACCCACTCGAAAACCCCAACTACCTAACCAATATTGTAGAAGTAGGCAGTATCCTGTTGATTCCAATAGCGATGGTTTTTGCTTTGGGCTATTATTTAAAACGTAAAAAGTTAGCCTATACCATTTTTGGGGTAATGACACTCGGTTTTCTATTATTCTTGATACCGTCTATCTATTTAGAAATGAAAGGAAGTACAGACATTTCGACAATGGGAATTACCCAACAACTAGGCAGTATGGAAGGTAAAGAAGTACGTTTTGGCCCTGCGGCATCTGCTTATTGGGGTATTGCCACAACAGTTACCTCAAATGGTTCTGTGAATGCCATGCACGATAGCTTTACGCCATTAACGGGGATGTTCACGATGTTGGGTATGATGATTAATGCACTATATGGTGGGGTAGGAGTAGGCTTCTTGAACTTCTATATTTTTATCATCATTGCGGTATTTATTTCAGGCTTAATGGTTGGGCGTACACCTGAGTTTCTGGGTAAGAAAATAGAAGCAAAAGAAATGAAGATTGCAACCATTATTGCCTTACTTCACCCGCTGATGATTTTAGGGGCTACTGCCTTATCATCTTTCGTCTTTGTTAAAAATCCTGATATTGGCTGGTTAAATAATCCTGGTTTTCATGGCTTTTCAGAAATGCTGTATGAATATACTTCTTCGGCTGCCAACAATGGTTCTGGTTTTGAAGGACTAGGCGACAATACTGTTTGGTGGAACGTTACCTGCGGTATTGTGATGGTAATCAGTAGGTTTTTGCCAATTATCGGTCCAGTAGCCATTGCAGGGATTTTAGCTAATAAAAAATATATTCCTGAAAGTGCAGGTACTTTAAAAACCGATACTGGAACATTTGGATTGATGGTTTTTGCCGTAATTTTTATCGTAGCAGCCCTATCCTTCTTCCCAGCCCTGACATTAGGCCCAATTGCGGAATATTTTACAGCTTTTAGCTATAAGCCTTGAGCGATAAGCTTTTAGACTTCGGATTTGCTTATAAATCAAAAATTTAAAATACTTTAAAATATTCAAAGCTGATAGCTCATGGCTCACAGCTTAAAGCTTACTCCCATGAAAACCCAACCAACTTCGCTTTTTCAAGCAGATTTAGTCAAGGAAGCTCTTACAGCTTCTTTTGTAAAGCTAAATCCAAGAATAATGTTCCGAAATCCTGTAATGTTTACAGTTGAATTAGGAACACTTGTGATGCTATTTGTTACGATTTATAGCATCAACAATACAGATCAAGGCTCATTTGCTTATAATCTAACTGTTTTAATCATCTTATTGCTAACCCTTTTGTTTGCTAATTTTGCCGAAGCCATCGCCGAAGCAAGAGGTAAAGCCCAAGCGGACTCGCTCCGTAAAACTCGAGAAGAAACTCCCGCCAAATTAATTCGTTCGGTTGGGGAGATGTATTTGAATGAGATTCAAATCGTAAATTCAGCTCAGTTGAGAAAAGGAGATGTTTTTGTGTGTGAAGCAGGAGATACTATTCCTACCGATGGCGAAATCATTGAAGGCTTGGCGACGATTGACGAGTCGGCTATCACGGGGGAATCTGCCCCAGTCATTCGTGAGTCAGGTGGTGATAAATCATCTGTAACGGGTGGTACAAAAGTACTTTCTGACAAAATTAAAGTAATTGTTACGACAGAGCCAGGTGAAAGCTTTTTGGATAAAATGATTGCTTTGGTAGAAGGGGCTTCTCGCCAAAAAACACCTAACGAAATTGCTTTAACCATTCTTTTGGCTGGCTTTACCCTAATTTTTATCATTGTCTGTGTAGCCCTTAAACCTTTTGCAGATTACGCTAACACACCCATAACTATTGCGGCTTTTATATCACTATTTGTTTGTTTAATTCCTACTACTATTGGTGGTTTACTTTCTGCGATTGGTATTGCTGGTATGGACAGAGCTTTACGGGCAAACGTAATTACAAAGTCGGGTAAAGCGGTGGAAACAGCAGGAGATATAGATGTTTTGTTGTTGGATAAAACAGGGACAATAACCATCGGTAACCGTAAAGCCACCAATTTTTATGCAGCCAATGGCACAGATAATAAAACGTTTATGAATGCCACTATTTTAAGTTCTTTAGCCGATGATACTCCCGAAGGTAAATCGATTATTGAGCTAGCGGCTAGTCATGGCTTAAAGATTCCTGTACTACAAAGTGATGTAGAATTGATAAAATTCACGGCTGAGACTCGTTCATCAGGGGTGAATCTTCCAAATGGAACACGTATTCGTAAAGGTGCTTTTGATTCAATGAGAAACCTTGCAGAAAATGCAGGAAATACTTTCCCTGCTGAAATTACTGATAAAGTAAAATTCATTGCTAGTAATGGAGGCACTCCTTTGGTAGTAACTGAAAATGAAAAAGTGTTGGGCGTTATCGAACTACAGGATATTATCAAACCGGGTATTCAAGAACGTTTTGAACGTTTGCGTAAAATGGGTATCAAAACGGTAATGGTGACTGGTGATAACCCTCTGACAGCTAAATACATTGCTGAAAAAGCAGGTGTAGATGATTTTATCGCTGAAGCCAAACCAGAAGATAAAATGAACTATATCAAAGCCGAACAAGCAAGTGGTAAACTGGTAGCCATGATGGGTGATGGTACGAACGATGCTCCCGCCCTTGCACAGTCTGATGTAGGTGTAGCCATGAACTCTGGTACGGTGGCTGCCAAAGAAGCTGGTAATATGGTGGATTTGGATAATGACCCTACAAAATTGATTGAGATTGTAGAAATCGGAAAACAGTTATTAATGACCCGTGGTACACTGACTACCTTCTCGATTGCTAACGACGTAGCCAAATACTTTGCCATTGTGCCAGCGTTGTTTATTGCTAGTATTCCAAGTTTGCAGGGGCTAAATATCATGCACTTGCATTCGCCAGAAAGTGCCATTTTATCGGCTGTGATTTTTAATGCATTGATTATTCCTGCTTTGATTCCCTTGGCTTTAAGAGGGGTTGATTATAAGCCAATCGGAGCAAGTGCTTTATTAAGAAGAAACTTATTGATTTACGGTGTTGGTGGTCTTATCATTCCTTTTATCGGAATCAAGGTATTGGATTTAGCGGTTGGATTGTTTTTCTAAGAAAAAGAAATATAATTTTCAACTCACCACACTTTCAAATTTTCAAATTCATTTTATTCAGACAATGAAAACTCAATTATTCCCAGCTCTTAAACTCACTTTGATGTGTTTGTTGCTATTCGTTATTATTTATCCTTTAGTGGTTTTGGGCTTTGCACAGTTTGCTCCTAGCAAAGGTAAAGTGCCTTTTGTTGAGTACCATGGAAGAATTGTAGGAGCAGACAATATCGGTCAGAAATTCGACCAAGACCAATATTTTAATAGCCGTCCTTCGGCTGTGAGTTACAATGCTGCTGGTTCTGGAGGTTCAAACAAAGGGACTACAAACCCTGATTATTTGGCACAAGTGCAGGCTCGTATTGATACCTTTTTGGTGCATAATCCAACAGTTCCTAAAGCCGAGATTCCATCTGAATTAGTAACAGCTTCGGGTAGTGGGCTAGACCCACACCTTTCACCAAAAGGTGCTTTGGTACAGATAGATAGAATTGCCAAAATTAGAAATATATCAAAAGAAAAATTAGTAGCCTTAGTAAATGCCCAAACCGAAAAACCTCTTTTGGGCTTGTTCGGAACAGAAAAAGTGAATGTATTGAAATTGAATATTGCTTTAGAAGCTTTGAGTAGCAAGTAGTGAGCTTTGAGCCGTGAGCTTTAAGCTTTGAGCAAGAAGAGTTCACTCATGGCATGACTTCAAGTCATGCCATGAGTAGATTGAATGATTTATTATAGCTCAAAGCTCATTGCTAACTCTGAACCTATCAAACTATGAGATAAAACAATTCACAAAAACAATCTCATATCATGAAAACTATTTATTTTACTTTGATTGCCTTGTTCGTTTTTCAAACAAGTATTGTTGGACAAACTGAAAGCAAACCAAGCATTATTTGGTCGGCTTATCTGGAAACCTATTATGTCTATGATTTTAATCAACCAGCGAATCATGAAAGACCAAGCTTTTTGTATAATCATAACCGACACAATGAGTTTAATTTGAATCTGGGTTTTATCAAAGGTAGTTATAGTACAGAAAATACCCGTGCCAATTTAGCCTTGATGGCTGGTACGTATGCACAGTATAATTTAGCGGCCGAACCATCACTTTTACAACACGTTTTCGAAGCCAATGTTGGTGTAAAACTATCTAAAAACAACAACCTATGGTTAGATGCTGGTATTATGCCATCGCACATTGGTTTTGAAAGTGCTATTTCAAAAGATTGTTGGACCTTAACCAGAAGTATTTTAGCAGAAAACACGCCTTATTACGAGTCTGGGGCTAAAGTTACATTTATCAATCCAGATAATCGATGGACGCTTTCAGGAATGGTATTGAATGGTTGGCAGAGAATAAAACGTCCAGATGGAAACCAAACGCTTGCTTTAGGGACACAAGTACAGTTTAAACCAAACGATAAGACTACGCTTAATTGGAGTACTTTTATCGGAAATGATAAACCGAGTAATGAGAAGCAACAAAGGTACTTTTCAAACCTTTATGGTATATTTCAAGTATCTACAAAATTGGGTTTGATTGCAGGATTTGACTATGGTATGGAACAAGCGTCAACGGGTTCGTCAGATTATAATACTTGGTATAGTCCTGTTGCTATTTTAAAATATACAGCCAATTCTCAGTGGTCTGGGGCGGTTCGTTGGGAGTATTATCAAGATAAAAATGGCGTTATTATTGCCACTAATACACCTAATGGTTTTCAGACAAGTGGGTATTCGCTTAATGTAGATTATAAAGCCAGTGATAATATCCTTTGGAGAGTAGAAGGAAGATTATTAGAAAGCAAAGACAATATTTTTATGAAAGAAGGGCAAACCGTGAAAAATAATTTTTCATTAAATACCTCAATCGCTATCTCAATTTAAGATGCAAAAAGAGCAGTCAGCAGCATATTTTCTTGAACTAATCCGCCAGTCGAAGCGAGGGAAGTTTAAAATATACATTGGCATGAGTGCTGGTGTGGGCAAAACATTTAGAATGTTGCAAGAAGCCCACACCTTGCTTCGTAACAATGTCAATATAAAAATTGGTTATGTCGAAACCCATAATCGAGCAGAAACTCATGCATTGCTAGAAGGCATTCCTATGATTCCTCGTCGGAAACTTTTTTATAAAGGCAAGGAATTAGAGGAAATGGACGTTCAAGCAATTATCAATCAACGTCCCGAAATTGTGATTGTAGATGAGCTGGCTCATACTAATATCGAAGGTTCGAAGAATGAAAAACGGTGGCAGGATGTCATGGAGATTTTGAATGCTGGTATCAATGTTATTTCTGCGGTTAATATTCAACATCTCGAAAGCCTTAATGATGAAGTAAAGAAAATTACGAATGTAGAAGTAGCCGAAAGAGTACCCGATTGGGTTTTGCAACAAGCAGACGAAGTAGTCAATATCGACTTAACGGCTGATGAGCTTATTGTCAGGTTAAAAGAAGGTAAAATCTACGATTTGAAAAAAGTAGAAACTGCCTTGAATAATTTCTTTCAGCCCTCTAAGCTTTTGCAGTTAAGGGAGTTAGCCTTGAAGGAGGTAGCTCATCAGGTAGAGAGAAAGGTATTTAATGAGGTTTCAAGTAGTAAATTTACCCACGAACGTTTCTTAGCTTGTATCAGCTCTAATGCCAATACTTCTAAAAATATTATTCGAAAAACAGCACGTTTAGCATCGCATTACGATTCTAAATGGTTTGTTTTGTATGTACAAAGACCTTCGGAAGCGAGTGATAAAATAAATTTAGCTGCTCAGCGACACTTGATTAATAACCTAAAACTAGCTACTGAATTAGGAGCAGAAGTTATCAGAATACAAAGTGATTCGGTTGCAAAAAGTATCGTAGAAGTAGCCGAAAAATATGAAATCACAACGATTTGTATCGGGAAGCCACATTTTAGTTTATTCAGAATTATCTTGGCGACGAATTTATTTAATCAGTTATTAAAAAAACTATCGTCGTCAGATACTGATATTGTTATTTTAAGTTAAATAGATTACTCATTAATGGTTGTCTATTATTTCACTGGCAGGCAATCAAAAAAAGCTGAAAGCTCATTGCTCACCACTCACAGCTAATTACCATGAAAATCAAAGCAAAACTTCAACTGGGATTATTCTTCCTGTTTTCTGTCATCGTGCTGTTGGGTGGCATGGGAACTTATTATCTTAATCAGCTTAAAGCAGATTCCAGTAAAATTCTGCGTGACAATATCGAGTCATTAGAGTATGTGCAAGGCATGCAGGTAATCTTGAATACTTGGACAGCCGAGCAAAGCAAACAAAAGGCATTTGAGCAATTATTAGATAAGCAAGCACATAACGTCACCGAAATAGGGGAAAAAGAAGCCACACAAGCATTAAGGAAAGAATATACTAATTTTAAGAAAGATACTACTGCCAACCATTTGTTAAAACTCAACCAAGCATTATTTAAAATTGCTGAATTGAATCAACAAGGTATTGTTAGGAAAAATGACTTAGCCTTAAAAACGGCAGAGAGTGCAAGTAATTACCTGAAAACGGTGGCTATCGTTTGTATGTTGCTGACGTTCACCTTTATCGTTAATTTCCCTTCTTATATTGCTAATCCGATTAAAGAACTTACAAAAGGGATTCAAGAAATTACAAATAAGAATTACGAACAACGACTACATTTTTCTTCAGAAGATGAGTTTGGAGAATTGGCTTCAGCATTTAATTCAATGGCAGAGAAATTAAATGAATACGAACATTCAAATCTGGCTAAAATATTATTTGAAAAGAGTAGGATAGAAGCCATTATTAATAATCTGAATGATGCCGTAATTGGGTTAGATGAAAAGAATAGAATACTCTTCGTAAATATTGTAGCTATCAAAATGTTGAATGTACAAGCCGATGATTTAATAGGTAATTATGCTCCAGACATCGCACTTTATAATGATTTATTAAGAACACTTTTGAATGAAAAAGACGGCAACAAAGAAATCAAAATCTATGCCGACGAGCGGGAAAGTTATTTTACCAAAGAAAGCCTAATTGTAGAAAGTAATGATAAAGTATTAGGAAAAGTGATTTTATTAAAGAACATCACTCGTTTTCATGAATTGGACGAAGCCAAAACTAATTTTATCGCTACCATTTCACACGAATTAAAAACGCCTATTTCAGCCATTAAGATGAGTCTGAAATTATTGGAAAACGAGAAAGTAGGTACTTTGAATAGCGAACAAAGTCAGTTATTAGAAAACATCAAATCAGATAGCCAAAGGTTGCTAAATATCACAGGTGAATTATTGGATTTGACCCAAGTAGAAAGTGGTAAAATTTCTTTGACCATGCAAGAGGTTGAACCACATAAAATTATAGAATACGCTACTTCGGCAGTGCAATTTCAAGCTCAACAAAGTAATATTGAACTTGAAGTACAGCTTTCGGGCAATCTTCCAAAAGT
Source organism: Arcicella sp. BE140 (assembly GCF_031456255.1). Taxonomy (NCBI): domain Bacteria; kingdom Pseudomonadati; phylum Bacteroidota; class Cytophagia; order Cytophagales; family Flectobacillaceae; genus Arcicella; species Arcicella sp. BE140. The sequence continues at coordinate 67,952 of NZ_JAVDUE010000007.1, forward strand.
GCAAGCTGACGCAGAAAAAACAGCTTGGATTTTGGTGAATCTATTAACAAATGCCATTCGATACAGCCCTGAAAATAGTAAAATCATTGTTTCTGCCATTCGTCAAAATAACATGGTGATTTTTACGGTACAAGATTTTGGGAAAGGTATTGCAATGGAATACCTAGAAAAAATATTTGACAAATATTTTCAAACACCTGATAGCCAGAAGGGAACAGGGTTAGGATTGGCCATTGCCCGACAGTTCATTGAAGCTCAAAACGGACATATCTGGGTAGAGTCTGTTGTTGGTGAAGGGAGTACTTTTTACTTTTCCTTGAGGGTTTAGTGTTGCCTTATGTAGCTTTAGGAATTAAATAATCCCCAAAGCTACATAAGGTATGAATTGATAGTTATTCTACTTCTACAACCATTTCAATTTCAACCGCCATATTTAACGGTAAAGCACTTACTCCTAAAGCCGAACGTGCGTGTTTTCCCTTTTCTCCGAATACCTGAATCATTAAATTAGAGCAACCATTGATTACTTTTGGATGGTCAAAGAATTGGCTATCACTATTCACGAATCCTACTATTTTTACGATTCTTTTTACTTTACTTAAATCGCCTAGTGTAGCTTTTAATACCGCTAATTGGTGAGTAGCAGCTAGTTCTGCGGCTTTGGCTCCTTCTTCTATGGTTAAGTCTTTTCCTAATTTCCCTGTGATATATTCTCCACTTGCTTTTAAAGGGCCTTTCCCTGAGAGAAATAATAAATTTCCTGTACGTACCACATTAACGTAGCTGGCAATGGGTTGTCCTACGGCTGGTAAAGTAATGCCCAATTTGGCTAAATTTTCTTCTGGCGTTTGGGCAAACGTTTGAAGACTAAGGAATAAAGCGAGAAAAAGAAGAGTTTTCTTCATGATGATTGTTGTTTTAGTAAGGATGAACAATACTCAAATATTGTTTAAAATTATTAGATATTCAAGTACATTATTAGGACTAAGCATTTATTCAGATGTATTTATGGCTGTATGGACTAATTTTTGATTCCAAAACCTTAAGACTTACCTTTGCTTTTATATAGGGTATCATATTGTAAAATATAAATAATGATTAAGTATTTAAATATTTTTGATTTTTCAAAGAAAGTAGATTATAAAGTAGAAATATTAGCAGGACTCACCGTTGCCATGACGATGATTCCAGAATCGCTATCCTTTGCCATATTAGCAGGTTTCCCACCATTAATGGGCTTGTATGCAGCCTTTATTATGGGTTTTGTAACGGCTGTTTTTGGAGGGAGACCGGGTTTAGTATCGGGTGGGGCTGGAGCAACCGTGATTGTACTCATTGCTTTAATGAAGTCGCATGGATTAGAATATGTTTTTGGGGCAATTATTATAGCAGGAATTATCCAGATAATGGTAGGGTTATTTAAACTTGGTAAGTTTATTCGCTTAGTACCTCAGCCCGTTATGTTTGGCTTTGTCAATGGTTTGGCTGTTGTTATTTTTATGGCACAAATTGAACAATTCAAAACAATTGTTAACGGACAATCAGTCTGGTTATCATCGACACCCTTATATACTATGCTGGCTTTGGTAGCTTTAACAATTGCTATTGTTTTAATTTTTCCCAAAATCAGCAAAGCCGTTCCAGCTTCCTTAATGGCCATTATAGCAGTCGGAATAGGAGTGTACTTTTTTAAAATTGAAACCAAAACGGTCAAAGATATTGCTTCTGTGTCTGGTGGATTTCCACCTTTTCATCTTCCTAATATTCCTTTTACATTTGAAACCTTGCAAATTATTTTCCCTTATGGTTTGATTATGGCAGGCGTAGGATTAACCGAAGGATTACTGACACTCAATGTAGTTGATGAACTTACACAAACCAAGGGAAATGGCAACAGGGAATCTTTGGCACAAGGAGCTGCCAATATTTTAAATGGGTTCTTCTTTGGCATGGGCGGTTGCCCGATGATTGCCCAAACGTTGGTGAATATTTCAGCAGGTTCCAGAGCCCGTCTTTCGGGTATTGTTGCTTCGCTGGCTATTTTATCAGTTATTCTGTTTGCTTCACCCCTTATTGAAAGCTTACCAATGGCGGCACTTACTGGCGTGATGATTATGGTAGCAATTGAGACATTTGAATGGATGAGTTTTAAAATCATCAACAAGATGCCCAATCAAGATATTTTTGTAGGAGTATTGGTAGCAGGCATTACCATTTGGTTTCATAATTTAGCTTTGGCAGTATTAATAGGCGTAATAATGTCTGCTTTATCTTTTGCTTGGGAAAGTGCCAAACGCATCAGAGCCAGAAAATTCATTGATAGTAATGGTGTAAAGCATTATGCCATTTATGGGCCGCTGTTCTTTGGCTCAACTACTGCTTTTGCAGAAAAATTTGATATTGCAAACGACCCGAACGAAGTAGTCATTGATTTTGCAGAAAGTAGAATTGCCGATATGAGTGCGATTGAGGCAGTTAATAAAATTACTGAACGTTACGCTCAACACAATAAAATGGTAAAACTTACTCATCTCAGCCCTGATTCCAGAGCTTTGCTGGCAAGAGCTGATAAAATAATAGAAGTAAATATTCTGGAAGACCCTACTTATCGTGTAGTTGAGGATTGATTTTTTACGCTTGTAGGACTAAAATTTCAAACATGATTGGTTTGTATATGCGATTGTACATATACAAACCAATAAGAATGATAAGATTAGTGAATTAATTCAGCTAGTTTTTTGTGAAGCTCTTCACTTCTAAGGTTTTTCGCAATGATTTTTCCATTTTTGTCTAACAAGAAATTCATTGGCACAGCACTTACGGCATACATTTTAGCAGCCTCGTTTTGCCAGCCTTTCAAATCCGACACGTGAACCCATGTCAATTTATCAGCATTAATAGCTTTTATCCAGTTGTTCTTTTTGTCGTCTAGTGAAACCCCTACAATTTCAAAATTTTTATCACGGTACTCATTATACGCTTTTACAACATTTGGATTTTCTTTCCTACATGGGGCACACCAACTTGCCCAAAAATCAACCAATACATACTTTCCTTTTAGAGATGCTAATGTAAAGGCATTGCCTGTAGTATCTGCCATGCTAAAGGCTGGAGCCATTCTGCCAACATCCACTAAAGCAGCTTTATCTAAAAATTCTTTTACACTTATTCCATAATAAGAGTCTTTTGCATTTTTAGCCAAAAGATTATAATACTCCTTCGCTTTATCTTCAGAGCCAGCTCTCATAAAATAGCTATTGATGATAAATGGACTAATGGTAGAATTAGGGTGCGTAGTAATGAATTGCTTACAGATACTATCAGCATAAGCTTCACCAGCAACAAAAAGCTCATGAGCTGTTTTTCGTAACGCAACACTGTCAGGGTCTTTCGTTTTTTGAACGGTCTTGTACAAATTATCTCCCTTGCTCATCAATGCATACGCACCTTCCATTTGCTTTCTATGTACCATCCAGTCTGTGTGTAGAGCAGAGCCTTTTACAGTGCCTTTATTCAAAGAATCTTTGGTTGCCTGTACTAAAATAGAACCACTTTGTACAAATATATTTAGACGGTCTTTCTTCGGATTTAAATATAAACTATAAATAGCAGGATACTTTAATTTGCCTTTGAACGCAAACTTTCCGTCAGTACTTACCAATGAATCTACATCAAAACCTTTGCCATTATACGTAGAGATGAAGATTTTTTCATCCTTAACTCCTTCAATTTTTCCACTAACATTGTATAATGCTTCTTTTTCTTTAGTAGGCTTGGTTTGAGCCATTATGCTTGAAGCAGACAAAGCCAATAAGCTTAGTGCCATTAATATTTTTTTCATAATCGTGCGTTGGTTGTTTGAAATGTTTTGTTAAAACTTATGATGTAAAAAAAGAGGAGTGTTGATAATTAAGCACAGAAAGTGCTTAATTATCAACCAAATAACAATTCACTCAATAATTAATATCCAGCATTCTGAGTTAGGTTCTTATTCGCTAATCGCTGGTTTTCAGGAATTGGATATAGCACCGCAGTCGATTTCCATGTCTTTGGTTTTTGCCCACCAATTACAGCATCAGCTCTATTTGTCCGTTTTAAATCTAACCAGCGGTGTCCCCACTCTCCAAAAAATTCTAGTTTTCGTTCTTTCTCAATCGCCAACAAGAGTTGCTCCTTTGTAATTGTACTTGACAAAGCTGCTAAACCTGCTCTTTTTCGAATAATATCTGCATCGGCTTTTGCTTCTACAAGTTTCCCTTGTTGTGCTTGTGCTTCAGAACGAATCAAGTATAATTCTGCAAAACGTAAACCAATGTTATATTCATTACCAGTACCTGTCCTTACTTTATACTTATTGATAAAGTAGTAATTGGTTGTGGCGATTTTGGTAACACCTGTCCAATTGATTTTTCTTAAGTCCACCTCTTCAAACGATTTATACAGCGTATCATAGAGTGAAAAATTTGGAATTACTCCTGTAGCAGCCAAGTAATTAGCCCCAAAAGTAGATACTCCTGTGGTGTTGGCTATTTGCCAAATCGTTTCAGTACTAGTATTTACAAAAGCATCTGCAGGTGCTGGCAAGGTATAGGCTTGTGCCGTAATTACCTGACTTGCCTGTGTTTCAGCATTTGCCCAATCTTTATTGTACAAATAGGCACGTGCCAACAATGTTGTGGCGGCATGTTTGTTGACACGTCCTTTGAAAGTACCCACATAGGTTGTAGGTAAATGCGTTTGAGCTTCTTTTAAATCTGTGATAATCTGAGCCCAGATAGTTGTAGCGGGTGTTCTTGGCGAATTTGCTTTAGCCTCATAATCAGCATCTGGCGTTAAAGACATGGGCACATCACCAAACAAATTGACTAAATAAAAATACGATAAAGCCCTGATGAATTTTGCTTCGCCCAATAACTGTTCTTTTACCGACGGCGTCAACGTTTGTGATTTGTTCAAACCAGCAATAGCATTATTGGCATTTTTTATTTGTTGATAGCCATAAAACCATGTCGTATTTTCAACCGAAGCATTAATAGACGTCAGTGCATTATTTTCAAATTCCTCAAAGGCACTGTTAGTATAATTATACTGAATATCATCAGCAGACATACCAGGATAAAAGCTAGCTCCTTGAATAAAATTTACCATAATGTTTCCATTGTATAAACCAAGTATTGCACTGTTTGCAGTAACATCGGCTTTGAATACATCATCAGAAACAACCTGAGTGGGTGGAGCCCCCAATTCTACAAATGACTCACACGAGGATAAAAGCGATAAAGAAGTAAAGGCTGTTGCCCATAAAACTCCTTTTATTTTTTTATGGATATTTATCATAGTATTTCCTTAATTAAAATGAGCAATTGATACCAAACAAAATAGTTCTAAGTGGTGGCAAAACCTGTGCAATAGTACCTGTCCCTAATCCCGGAGGGCCACCAGCAACTGTTGTTTCAGTATCTAAAATATATTTGTTTTTAGACCAAGTAAATAGGTTTTGCCCTTGTACATATAGTCTGCAATTAGTCATTCCCAATACTTTTGCAATGTTTTTAGGAACATTGTAAGCAATACTTGCAGATCTCAATTTTAAATAAGAAGCATCTCCCCAGAAAGCATCCGACGAACTATAGAAGTTATATGAATTATAAACCGCGGAACCTGCTACGGCTGTTGCCGCTGGAACATTGGTAATATCACCTTCTTTTTGCCAAACATCTAAATACGCTGTATTTTGGTTATTCAAAGTACCGGGTCTGTTATTAAGAATATTGGTTTGACCAAAACGATGGTTAAATTGGAAAAAGAAATCTAATTGAAAATTTTTGTAAGAAACACTATTTCCCAAACCTCCATAATAAGGCGTTCCGATTTTAGCAACGTATCGGTCGTCAAAAGTGATGGCTCCATCTTTATTAATATCCTCATATTGTGCTGCACCAGTTTTAGGGTCAACACCTAAATAGTGAAGTACCTTTGTAAAGTTGATTGGCTGCCCAACAATGTATGACCCGCTAGAGAATGTATTTTCTATGCCGGGAAATTCAACCAATTTATTTTTCGGTAAAGTAACATTAAAAGTAGAAGTCCATTTCCAATCGCCTGTTGAAATATTCGTCGTGCTTATATCGAATTCCAAGCCGCTGTTTTCAATCAAAGCAGGTAAGTTTGATAAAATTGAATTATAGCCCGTTTGGGTTGGCAAACGTAAGTAAGCAATCTGATTGCTTGAACGATTGTTATAATAGTCGGCTGTTAAAAGGATTTTATCTTTCAAGAAGCCCAATTCTAAGGCTACTTCAAACTTCTTGGTAGTTTCCCATTGAATATCAGCATTTGGTAAAGTAACAGGATTCATTGCTGGATTGCTCAGATACGTTCCTGATGTACTATAAAGCGGTAAGTACAAGTAGTTAGAAATCTGGTCGTTACCAGTAGTTCCATAGCTGGCTCTTAATTTACCAAAACTCAATACAGGTATTTTTTTAGCAAAATCTTCTTCACTAAATACCCAAGCAGCACCCAAAGCTCCAAAGTTTCCATAACGATTGTTCGGACCAAAACGAGAAGAACCATCTCTACGGAAAGTAGCATTGGCAAAATATTTACCTTTCCAATCGTAGTTTACACGACCAAAAAGAGCATTGTACTTGTATTCTACAATATTATTATAATTAATTGTAATCAAACCCGCTGCCGAAAGCGTATTCAACAAAGCCTCGCTACTATAGTTGCTTCCTGTGATGTAATAACCATCAGAAGTATTGTGTTGCCAGCTTGCTCCAGCTACTGCCAATAATTTACCTTGACCAATTTCTTTTGTATATTCTGCTGTTGGTTCAATAATATAGTTTTGGGCCTTGTTGTCTGCAAAAACCGAGTTACTTGTAGGGTTTGAAGCAGGGTTTAATACCGAAGCAGGAGTAAGGTTTTTTTGATCTAAATCTGTAATGGTATATCCAAAGTTTGATTTGATATTAAAGCCTGAAAAAACATTATATCTTACACTTGCATTACCAATCAAATTGGTAGTGTTTGATAGGTAAGTTCTTCCTAAAGTTGACAAGGGGTTGGTAAAGTTTGATGACCAAAATAATTTACCATTTGCATCATACAAAGGCAAGTTTGGCGGTAGATTATAAACCATACTTACATCACTTTGTGGTAGATTGGTGTTATCTTTTGAATAACTTACGGCAAAAGCAACATTTAGTTTTCTGTTTTTCGAGTTATGGTCTAAATTCAAACGACTGGTAAATCTTTTGCTTGAAAAGTCTCCTGGAAAAATCGTGGATTCAGTTCTGTAACCTGCATTAAACAAGAAGCGAGTATTGGCATCACCACCAGAAAGCGTTGTTTGAATGTCATTGATTTTACCAGTTCCACCCAAGAAATACTTTTGCCAGTCGGTCGTTTTGGTTTTATCCCAAACTAATAAATCTGGAGCATTGTTGGTATTAGGTGTTACGCCATCGTTTTTGAACGCTTGTGTTCTTAAATTATAATATTGCTCTGGATTAAGCATCGGGATAAAGCGATTCAACTCACTGAATCCAGTTGAAGCATTTACATCAAATTTTGTTTTTCCTGCTTTGCCTCTTTTTGTGGTAATCAATACTACGCCATTTGCACCACGTGAACCGTAAATAGAAGTAGCATCAGCATCTTTTAAAATATCAATACGTTCAATATCAGCAGGATTAATCATGCTGAAAGGGCTTACACCACCGTTAGCCCCCGACGTACCGAAAGCATTCAAGTTGTCTGTAGCAGGCGAACCGCCATTGAAGTTGGTGAAAGGCACGCCATCAATTACATACAAAGGAATTGTACCTGACGAAAGTGAGCCTTGACCACGAATTTGGATTTGTACGGCACTTCCAGGGAGACCATTGTTTTGAGCAATCTGAGCACCAGGAATACGACCAGGCAAGGCCGCCAATACATTGGCTACTGGTTGCTTACTAATTTCAGCTGAAGTAATAGAGCTTACTGAGCCTGTATTGATTCTTTTTGAGGAAGTACCATAACCTATCACTACTACTTCATCCAATGCCTTTTGTGAAGGCTTAAGACTTATTTTCAAGTCAGTAACATTTCCTACAGTTACTGTATATGACTCATAGCCTACATATGTAAATAAAAGGATGTATCCCTTTTTTGCCAAGATGCGGAATTTCCCGTGTTCATCGGTTATTGTTCCAAATGGTGTACCTTTGGCAGTTACAGATACCCCTATTAAAGGTTCGCCCGTTTCGGCAGAGGTAACAATACCTGTAACGTCCTCCTTTTGTTCTGACTCTGTAGATGTATTCGGTAAATTGTTTCCTTTTAATGCATTAAGCGAAATGCTGGTCGCTGGAATTCTGGATAAAATAATTAAATGTTCGTCTTTCACCGCATATTTAATCCCCATTGGCTTAAGCAAGCCATCCAATAAATTCCCTAGTGCTTCTTTTGAAGAATTGACACTTACTGTTTGATTTAGATTGATTTGGCTACTGCTATAAACAAACTTTACTTTAGCTTCTTTTTCTAAACGCGACAAAGCATTTTTGAGTGAAACGTTCTCAATTTTTATAGAAACACCTTGATTGAGAACACCTTGCGCAAAATTTACATGAGCGTTGATGATTCCCGTAAAAATCATAATTATGATGGCTTGATGCATTGTAAACCGCATAATTCTTAGGGTTAAGTCTTTGATTCGATAATTTTCTATCATACCTTTGATTTGGTTTTATTCTTTGTTGAAATGGAGGAATAAGACAATAGTTTCTCATCACCGTTACCAAACGGTGTGATGAAATGGAGTTAGCCAAGGCAGGAGTGCTGGGAACACTCTTGCCTTTTTTTAAGATTTTTTTTCTGTCATTAAGGATTACATTATTTTGGTTTATTGATTATTTAGTTTGGTTTTTTGCAAACATATTATCCGTAAAGTCAAGCCCTCCATCTCCTAATTACATCCCTCTGCTTTTAGCCATACGGTATTGTTTTCTCTCTCAAAAGTTCCATTTAAAGTTTGGCAAAGCACTTCAAATGTTTTTACTAAAGACTGATCTGTGAAGTCAGCCGTAATCAAACAATTCTGCAAATTGTTGTCTGTTAACTTTACAGTTACATCAAATTTTGCCTCAATCTTCTTAATAATATCACTCATTTTGGCATCTTCAAAATTCATATTGTATTCTGTGTTGGCCAAATATTCCTCTTTTTGTACGTTCACTTGTGCTTTTATTTCCTTTTCAGCTGGCATACAAATGGCTTTTTCTAGTGGTAGAATCAACATTTGTTTATTCGTATTAGGTAACGAAACCGTTACTTTACCCGTGAAAACCACTACTTCGATGTGTCCACCGATGTGTCTAATATTAAAACTTGTACCCAAAACTCGAGTATCCATCTGACCTGAATGTACAATAAAAGGATGATTAGCATCTTTGGCAACTTCAAACAACGCTTCACCATTTAAACTGACTTCCCGATTCTGTTTGTCAAAATGTTCTGGATATGTCAACGTACTTTTACCTTTCAACCAAATAATACTACCATCAGATAGCATTAGTTTCTTTGTTTGCCCGTCTGAAGAGGCGACTATCGTTTCATTCTTTAAATCAAACACATCATAGCCTATTGGACCCAAAGCAAATAATCCAATCAGTATGGCCAACACCGCCGCTATTTTAACATAATTGGCCAAGTTAAAAAAACGGATAGATTTTCGGGGCGAAACTGCTATCTCTTGCTTAATCTTAGAAAACATTCTTTGCTTTATCGCAAGCTTTTCGGCTTCTTTGATATTCTCAAAAGAATTTTGTTCAGTTGCCAACGAATCCATCCATTCTTCTACTATTCGTTTTTCAGCGACTGTACAAATGCCCTGTTGGTACTTCTCAATTAATATAATAAGCTTTGAATCTCCCATAGTTGTTTTAAGGTTTGAGTAGATAAAATATTATTTTGGAAGATTCATAAATGCCCAAATAATATTTTATGTATCCTCTTATAGTGAAGTAAATGCAAAGGCGTTATACACCTATCTCAAAATGAAAAAAAAATTCTTTTTTTTAAATTATGCATAAGTTTACCCTGAAAATGGCTACTTAATTAGGTAAATAGCTCGAAGAAAATGCTTAAAACCAGAAAATCACCCAATGAATTTCGTAAATGCTTTAAGGCTTTGGTTAAATGATTCTCAACGGTTTTATGTGAAATGTTTAGTTGAAGCGAAATTTCCTGAATGCTTAAATGTTGCGTTCTACTGAGTCGGAATACTTCCTGACATTTTTCAGGAAGTTCAGTAATGCTTTTTTCCAACATCATTTTTAAATCATTCAATGCCATTTGTTCATTGGTCGAATCATCGAACAATGCATCTCTGAAATGATTAAAACTATCAATATAATTATTGCGTACCTGAGTCGATTTCATAAAATTGAGCATCTGATACTTGACAGCTTGGAAGAGATAGCCTGAGAGTGAACTATTAATTTGCAGGTTTTGGCGATTAGACCAAAGTGAAACAAAAACATCTTGAATGATTTCCTCAGACGCTTCTTTTTCCCTTAGTCTATTATAGGCAAATGCATAAAGTTTTGCCCAATACCTTTCATAAATTTCATCAAAAGCAGAGGTTTCTCCTTGCTGAATCAGTAGGTATAGTTCTTGGTCAGTATGTGATATCGTTTTATTTATTTCTTTAAAGGTAAAGATTTTGAAAAGAAAAGAGTATTGTGAAATTACGAAAAATAATAACGCTTACCATACGAATCATAAAGCTACAAACAACTTATTTAGAATTTATAATTTTTCTAATAAATGTGTTTTTTAAATCCTTTAAAGCAGAAATAAACAAAATATAATTGATTTAATGGTAAATTCAACCCAATTAATAATTTTTTTGCAGAAAAATCAATGAATTTAGTGAAATTAGCACAGAACGTATATTTATGATGTTATTTCGTTATATTATTAATCTATATATTCTATAGGCAAAATTATATAATAAGGCTGATTGAACAAAATAATTCGCCTTTTTGTAGTATTATTGACCCCAAAAAATATAAAAAAAACTATATGATTATCATATAGTTCTATTTCCCGTAAAATATTTCTGTTCAATCAAAGGCTACTTTTTCTCTTTTTCCAACTGCTTTGAGTGCATGTATTCGGTGGGTGTAATATTAAAATGCTTTTGGAAATTGCGGGCGAAGTTACTTTGTGAGCTAAAGCCGACCATGTAAGAAACTTCGAAAATGCGATGATTTCCTTGGGCTAACAACTCTGCTGCTTTCTTGAGGCGAGTGATATTGATTAATTCGATGGGAGTTAAGACAGAGATAGCTTTAATTTTTCTGTAGAGGGTAATACGGCTCATATTCATAATTTCAGCCAGTTTTTCTACATCCAAATCAGTATCTTCAATGTTTTTGGTAATCGTATCATGTAGACTTTCCAGAAACAATTCATCCGCTTTGGAATGTGCCATGCTCTTAATATGAATCAAGGGAGAATTAGCAAAGTATTCACGAATAATATTTCGATTGTTCAACAAACTTGCCATTTGAGCTTGGAGGTATTCTTTGGAAAAAGGTTTTTCAATGTAGGCATCTGCCCCTAATTCTAATCCTTCTACCTTTGCTTGTATTGAGTTTTTTGCCGTAAGCAGTATGACTGGAATATGTGAAAATTCAAAGTTAGACTTTATTCTTTTACATAATTCAAACCCATCCATCACGGGCATCATTACGTCGCTGATGACCAATTGAATAGCCTCTCGTTCCAATATTTTCAATGCCTCTGCTCCATCTTCAGCTTTCAGAATAGTATATTTATTTCTTAACATTCTTTCTAAAAACTCTAGAATTTCTTCATTATCATCAACAAGTAAAATGATGGGTTGCATATCGTTTGTCATTAATTTCTAAGCGTTGAGTTGGTTTCTACTGGTAATTTTAATACAAATACAATTGAGCCATCTATCGTTTCCTTCAAAAATAAATCTCCATGAAGCAATTCTGTCAACGACCTCGCCAAGGCTAAGCCAATGCCTGTCCCTTCTTGTTTCGACTCTTTCAGGCGATAAAAAGGCTCAAAAATCTTTTCTTTCATCTCAAAAGGAATACTCAAACCATCATTTTCAAATTCAATCGTAATATAAACGGGATTTTCAGCTAAAGGTAATAATCGAATGGCTACCTTCTTTTTGGCAAATTTAATAGCATTGCTGAAAAGATTACTGAGGATTTTGTTCAGTGCTTCTTCATCAACCAATACGAAAATATCATTGGGAGGATACGCTATGGTGTAATCCAACTTTCGTTTTTTGGTTAATAAAGCAAAATTTGAATAAGCGTCTTTCAACATTTCAGTGATGTTTACTCGTACAAAATCTACCGTAAAGCTATTCGTTTCTACTTTCCTAAAATCCAGAATTTGTGTTACTAGTGCAATGAGGCGATTCGTGTTCCTGTCCATCATCATTACATCATCTTTAATATCAGGAATACCATCTACTTGCTCAAGCAGGTTTTCCACTGGCCCTTTTATTAAAGTAAGGGGAGTCCTGATTTCATGGGCTAGATTGGTAAAGAAGTCAATCTTAGCTTCATATATTTCCTTTGCTTTTTTATCTTCTATAATGGTAAGATAGCTTCGTAATAAGTAATAAATCAGCGATAATCCAAGAATGGCATATAAGAGATAAGCCCAGGTGGTAGCCCACCACGGAGGTAAGATATTGATTACCAATATCTTTTCTTCTTTACTCCAATTGCCATTGATAAATGCTTTTAAATGAAAAGTGTATTTTCTTGGCGAAAGATTGGTGAAATATACTTTACGATTGGGCTTAATAGCTGTCCATTCTTTGTCCAATCCCTGCATAAAATAGCTGTACTCCGTCATTTCTGGCGAGACATAGCTCAAGGCTGCAAAGTCGATATTAAAAGACGATTTGTCATAAGGCAGGGTGATTTCATTGGTATAAATAATAGATTTCTTCAAAAATGAATGGGCTCCATCAATGGTTTGTTCTTTATTTTCTACCCGAAAATCAGTAATATAAATGGGGGCTGTACTGTTGGTTTTTACAATTTTATCAGGCTCAAAGGTTATCATTCCTTTTACACTTCCGAAATACATTTTCCCTGCAGCATCTTTATAGCCCGAATTATAATTGAATTGATTACTCAATAAACCATTGTCTTTAGTATACGTTACCATCTCTTTATTGTCAGGGTTTAGGTGTACTAATCCTTTCGAGGTCGTCACCCACATTTTATGATTATTGTCTTCCAGCGCCTTGTAAATAAAATTGCTAGGAAATCCATCATTAGTGGTAGTACTCATAAGGGTTTTTCTGTCCTTGCTCAGTTTGCAAAGTCCGCCACCTTCCGTAGAAAACCATATACAATGTTTGCTGTCTTCGTAAATAGCATTGATGTCATTATTGGTCAGGCTGTTTTTATTATGAGGGTCGTGTTTGAAAGATCCTTTTTCTTTGGTAATAGGATTAAAATAGAATACTCCCCCATGCGTCCCCATCCAAATAGTATGGTTATAATCTTCTATCAACGAAGAAACCCAAATATTAGCAGGGGCTTCTGGTACTGCCTCAAAGCCATCAATTGTAGGATTATATTTTAACAAAGCATTAGAATTACCTACATAAATATCTCCAGATTTTGTTTGTAAAAAACTAACGATGAAACTACTCCTCAAATCATTTTTCCCTGTCCCTTCATCATAATGCTTTCGTACTTTTCCTGTGCGGATATCCATAATATCCAACCCATGTTCGAATGTGCCTATCCATACATCATTGCCTGCCGTCAATAATCCATGAATATTTGAATAGGCAATACTTGTATTTTCTCCAGTAGGCATAAACTGTGTAATGTCTCCCGTTTTAGGATTCAGCTTACTCAGTCCTACATCTTCTGTACCAATCCAAATATTTCCCAAACGGTCTTCACAAATCTCCCTGATGGCATTACCACTGATAGATTTCTTTGAATTATCAGCAAAATATTTCTGAAACAGTGAATGTTCTTTGGCATAATAGTTAATACCGCCAAAGTAGGTGCCGACCCAAACACCCCCTTCCTTATCTTTACATAGAGAGTAAACAGCATTATCAGACAATGAAAAAGGGTCGAGGAATTTCTTTTTAAGGTTCGTAAATTGTTTACTATTAGTATTCAAGATAAAAATACCCGATTCTGTAGCAATCCATAATTCATGAGCAGAATATTGTTGAATATCGCGTACATGTACTTTGGTTTTATCGGGGTTGATGCTCAATACATCTTTGTAGGTGGCTGTTGGTATATCAAATTCTTTTAATCCTTGGCTCGCTGTGCCAATATACATGGTATGTTTGCCCACAAAATACATTTTATGTATCCAGTGTGAAGAAACCTTAGGCGAATACTTAAAAACATCATAGCTTTCAAAAGCACCCGTTTTTGCATTAAATTTTTTAATTACCCCCTTGTCTGTAGAAGTCCATACTTCTCCATCATCATCGATTGCCAATGAAGTAGCAGGGAAAAACTTAGACAAAGGAAAGACAGTAGTAGTTTTGGTTTCAAAGTTATACCTACAGAGTGTTAACTGGGCAATAAACCAAAGCTGGTTTTTCCCATCTATTTCTAACCTATTTATTTCATTAAATTTTCCTGAATCTAACAAACGCACTAATTGCTCTTTTTGATTATCAAAATAGAATAATCCCTTTGTCGAACCTACCCAAAGCACTCCTTTTTTATCTGTTTTTAAACAATTAATCAAGTCTGGTTTAAAATCATGTAGCCCTTCTGTGGTTTTATAAATTTTAAAATGATACCCATCAAAACGATTTAGTCCGTCTTTGGTTCCAAACCACAGAAAGCCATTTTTGTCTTGGGTAGTGCAATAAACAGTATTGTTTGAAAGACCATTTTCTACCTGATAGTGCCTAAAAAAATAGGATTGAGCCATACCATGGTATGAACAAAACGACAAAATTGCGATGGCTCGTAAAAGGAATGATATATGTTTTTGTTTTTTCAAATAGTAAAATAGACGCTAATAATGAAAGATTGTCTTTGTGATATAAAGGTAAGAAATTATAAGACAGGCAATATGAAATGAAACATTTTGAAGAAATAATGATACTTATTGAATTGGGTATGGAAGATTGAAAGTCTAATTTTGTACTCATCTCTTCAAGTCCTTTGTTTAGGTAGCTGACTAATATATTCAATAATTTAACATAATGAAAAAACTGATTCTTTTAGGCTTGGTATTTTGTAAAACAGCCTTGACTTTTGCCCAAAGTACCAAAGCTCCAGCTTATCCTCTCATTACACACGATCCGTATTTTAGTATTTGGTCAACCACCGACAATTTGAATGCTTCGCCTACCAAACACTGGACAGGCACTGACCATTCGCTAATCGGTATGTTGAATGTAGATGGACAAACCTACCGTTTTTTAGGGGACGAACCTATTAGCTACAAAGCAATACTTCCTGCTGGTGATGAAGTAAATTATGCTACAAAATATACAGAAACCACTCCGTCTGCAAATTGGATGAGTCCAGATTTTGACGATAGTCAATGGAAGAATGGTTTAGCACCTTTTGGAAATACCAAAGGGGTTTCCAAAACCTTATGGTTGAGTAAGGACATTTGGGTTCGTCGTGAATTTACCTTAGAAACGCTTAACCTAAAAGACCCCATCTTGAAACTTCAACACGATGATAACGTAAAGGTATATTTGAATGGAGCGTTGATTTTTGATGCAGGTTGTTGTGCAGGTAAATATCTGTATTTGCCTATGTCGAATGACATGAAAAGTAAATTGAAGAAAGGAAAAAACGTTTTTGCAATTCATGTAATCAATACTGGAGGGGAGGCATTATTGGACTTCGGTATTGTTCAGAAGAATATTCCAGTCGCAAATAACAGTATGCACCTTGCCCAACAAAAAAGTGTAAAGCTAAATGCCACACAGACTATTTATGAATTTACTTGTGGTAAAACAGACCTTACTGTTACTTTCACATCTCCTTTATTAATTAACGACCTAGATATTTTAGCCAGACCAGTTTCATACATTAGTGTCAAAGTAAAGTCGAATGATAATGCTGTACATCAGGTGAAACTGTATCTAGGCGCTTCTACTGATATTGCAGCTAATACAAGTTCGCAACAAATTAATGCTCAGAAATACAACAGTAACAACCTGAGTATTCTAAAAGCTGGGACAATAGAACAACCTGTTTTAGAGAAAAAAGGGGATGACCTTCGTATTGACTGGGGCTATATCTATGTAGCAACGCCCACAGGAACGAATGTGAAACAATCTATCACCAATACTTTACCAAATCCGTTTCAAGCAGCTACTAAAGATATTTTGACAGGTAAAAAATTAGTACTCAATACAATTGTAGACATGGGTAAAATCGCAAGTTCAGGAAAAGAACAGCTGATTATGTTAGGCTATGACGATTTGTATTCAATTCAATATTTTGGCAAAAACCTGCGTCCTTGGTGGAATACAAATGGACAGACAACTATGGAACAGCAACTTGCCTTAGCATCACAAGAATATACTTCAATCATCAAAAAATGCCAAAGTATTAATGAGATGATTCATAATGATGCTTTGAAAGCAGGAGGAGAAAAATATGCCAAATTATGCGAATTGGCCTATCGTCAGAGTATTGCCGCACATAAATTATTAAAAAGCCCAGAAGGAGAAACTTTATTTTTATCAAAAGAGAATTTTAGTAATGGATCTATCAATACTGTTGATGTAACTTATCCTTCTGCTCCTCTTTTCTTGGTTTATAATCCTGAATTATTGAAAGGGATGTTAAATGGAATTTTTTATTACAGCGAAAGTGGCAAATGGACAAAACCTTTCCCAGCTCACGATTTAGGGACTTATCCACTTGCTAACGGACAAACCTATGGTGAAGATATGCCTGTAGAAGAGTGTGGCAACATGATGATTCTGGTAGGGGCTATTTGTAAAGCTGAAGGGAATATAGACTATGCCAAAAAACATTGGAAAACAATGAATATTTGGGCTGACTTTCTAGCCAAAGATGGTTTCGACCCTGCTAATCAGTTGTGTACAGATGATTTTGCAGGTCATTTAGCACGCAATATCAACCTTTCTGCTAAGGCGATTGTAGCACTTGAAACTTTTTCACAGTTGGCCAAACAAATGGGCGAAACAGCTACTTTCCAAAAATACGATTCAATTACCAAAGGCTTTGTGGTAAAATGGATGGAGATGGCAAAGGATGGCGACCACTATGCCTTAACTTTTGATAAAAAAGGGACATGGAGCCAAAAGTATAACTTGGTTTGGGACAAGGTTTTGAACTTAAATTATTTCCCGAAAGAAGTATTTGATACGGAAGTGAAGTTTTATTTAACTAAGCAAAATGAGTTTGGATTGCCACTTGATAGCAGAGCTACTTATACTAAATCTGACTGGGTAATCTGGACATCAGTATTGGCAAACGACTACAAAGATTTTGAGGCGTTGGTAAACCCAATGTTTGATTATGCCATCAAAACATCGTCTAGGGTTCCTATTAGCGACTGGCACCAAACCACTACTGGAAAAATGGTTGGCTTTCAAGCAAGAAGCGTTGTGGGGGGCTACTTTATGAAGGTGCTAGAGCAAAAAATGAAGAATAAGTAAAAATAGCCTAGCAATAAACAATTTTTAGCATGGCTAAAATTACCCGTAGTTAGAAACAATTAACCATTTTATACTTAACCTAAGCATAGGGACTATTCAAATCTGAATAAGTCCCTATCTTTTTTTATAACATTGTGATATATATTATTAATTGTTTTTCCAAGGAACAGATTATATGCTGATTTTACAAAACAATCAACTACTTTTGAGATAGAAACAAAATAATAAAATAATACAATTATTTATTTTTATTGTCCATAATGGCACTATTCTTGGAATAGTATAATAACCGTCAATATTATTTATTTTGACCATTTTTTAATATTAATATATAAATATATGAGTACCATTCTCGCCCGCCATCTACTCAAAACTCTTCCTTTGCCAATCTTGTTATTATCAAGTAATAATCAAGACTTTAATATTATTGAAATAAGTGATGCATACACCAAAATTTGTGGGCTAAAAGCTGTTGATTTAATAGGCAAGAGCGTTTATGAAATATTTTCGATGGATGCTACCACGATAGCTGAATTAAAGCAGTCATTGCAAGAAGCTACCAAGTATAAAGTGCCTCATAAAATAACTGGTAAACAATATGACTTTCAGGAAAATAATTCAGCTACCCAAAATAAATATTGGGAGATAGAACATGCCCCCGTATTTGATGATAAAGGGGAGATTATTTCTATCATGCATTCAGTGATAGATGTTACGGAGCAATTTATTCTAAATCAGCAACTAGCAGAGGCAAATATTATCATTGACAAAAGAAATGAACTACTTAAAAAAGCTGAAACTATTTCAAAATTTGGTACTTGGGAACTAGACCTCGTTACTAATGATTTGCAATGGTCTGATGGAGTGTTTAGTATTTGTGGTTATGAACCTCAGGCATTTGAAGTAACCTTAGAAAAAGGATTAGGCATAATTCACCCCGATGATAGAGGAATGGCTATCGAAGAAATGCAACTTACTATGCAATCGGGGAAAGAATATAGGATTGAAAAAAGATTTTTGTTAGAAGATAATACCATAAAACATATCATTTCCAGAGGAAGTATTATTAAAGATGTAGCAGGAAATCCTTTAAAATTGTTTGGTGTATTTCAAGACATCACAGATGAAAAAATACAGCAAATTGCCTTACAGAAAGCAAAAGATGAATTGAACAAAATCATGGATTCTTCGCTTGATATTATCTGTACAATAGATGGAGACGGTAATTTTGTACAAATAAGTGCTGCTTGTTTTAAAATTTGGGGTTATAAACCAGAAGAACTTATTGGTACTAATTTCATAAATCTTGTTCATGAGGATGACCGTGATGTTACCAATCAAAGTGGTATTGATATTAAAAGCGGTATCGAAACTACTAATTTCGAAAACCGTTACGTCAGAAAAGATGGTAGTATCGTCCCGATGGTTTGGTCTAGTCGTTGGGATGCCGTAGAGAATATACATTATTGTGTTGCCAAAGATGCTACAGAGAAAAAAGCTAGTGAAGCTGCCTTAGTAGAATCTGCTAAACAATACAAATATCTATTTGATAATAATCCTTCGCCCATGTTTATCTGGGATTTCAAGACATTAAAAATTGTTGAATGTAATGAGGAAGCACTCCTAAAATATGGTTATACTCGCGAAGAGATGTTGTCACTAACTATTTTAGATATAAGGCCCGAATCTGAAAAACCATTATTATATGCTGCAACTCAAAAGGAAGAAACGTATGGTAAAATTCACAAACGAATCTGGATTCATAAAACAAAAAATAATGAGTTGTTAAAAGTAGAAGTCATTGGTCATTTAATGGATTACAATGGCAGAAGGGTTTCGTTTGTACAAATAAATGACGTAACAGAAAAAGAAGGTGTATTACAAGAATTAAAAGACAGCGAAATAAAACTTCGTACTGCAACGAACATCGCCAAATTAGGGTATTGGCAAGTCAATATCGAGCAACAACATTTATATTGGTCTGATGAAGTCTATACACTTTGGGGAGTTTCCAAAAACTCTTTTGACCTAAATTTTGAATCTTTTGTCAATACTATACATCCAGACGATATAGCAATGTTCCTTCAAAAACAGAGAGAAGCATTGAATGAAATTAAGGTAGTTGATATAGCATATCGAATCATATTACCTGATGGACAGATAAAATGGATACATGAAATTGGTAAACCTATTAAAGACGATACAGGAAAAATTATTTCATTTGAAGGAACGGTTCAAGATATAAGCGAACAGAAAAATGCACAAAGAGCACTTGTTGAAAGCAATGAGCGATACAAATTTGTTTCAAAAGCAACATCTGATGCAATTTGGGATTGGGATTTACGAGATCAAACTATATATTGGGGAGAGGGCTATTTGAATATATTTGGACATACCTATGAACAGCTCTCTTCTATTGCTAACTCTTGGATTAAAAACATTCACCCTGATGATGTAGCGAGGGTTACGAAAGGCATTAAGATAGTTATTGAAAATAATGATAATATCAATAATTGGGAAGATGAATATCGTTATCGACGCGCTGATGGAAGTTATGCGTATGTAATGGACAAGGGTTTTACCATTAGAGACACTGATGGAAAAGCCATCAGGATGGTAGGTGCAATGAGGGATATTACTTTGCAAAAAGAAAAGGAACAACAATTAAAATTACTGGAATCTGTAGTGGTAAATACCAAGGATGCAGTAATGATTACAGAAGCAGAGCCTTTTGATTTTCCTGGCCCAAGAATAATATATGTAAACGAGGCTTTTACAAAAATGACAGGCTATACGGCCGAAGAAGTAATTGGAAAAAGTCCTCGTATTTTGCAGGGACCAGAATCTGACAAAAATGAGTTGTCTCGTTTAGGCAAATCATTGCGAGAATGGGAGACTGCTGAAATTACTATTATTAACTATAAGAAAAATGGAGAGAAGTTTTGGATAAACTTTACTGTCATTCCTGTGGCTGACGAAACAGGGTGGTTTACTCATTGGATAGCGATAGAAAGGGACGTTACTGAAATAAAAATTGCTGAAGAAGCCCAAAAACAGCTTAAACAATTAGAACTATCATTAGAAAAAGAGAAAGAGATCAATAGCCTAAAAACTAGATTTACAGCTCTCGCTTCTCATGAGTTCAGAACACCTATCGCTACTATTGTAAGTGGGATTGACATATTAGGCATCTATGTAGATATGATGCAGGATGAAAAATTGAAAGAAAAAATAAAACTTCATCTCAATAAGATTGTTTCTCAGTCAAATCGCCTCACCGAAATGTTGCGAGATATATTATTGCTTGAAAAAACCGCCGTAAATACCAAAGAATATAACCTTGAACTCATTGATATTGTCCAGTTGATTAATGATATCAATCAACAATATTATTCGGATAGAAACGATAATCGAACATTAGAAATACATTTGCCAGAAGAGCATAAACAGATTCTTTCAAATACCTCGTTTCTAAATCATATTATTAGCAATTTGGTAAATAATGCCTTTAAATATTCGTTGGGTTCAAAGAATCCAAGTCTGACATTATTGTTTCATCCTGATTGCTATCACATTGTTGTCACAGACTATGGTTTGGGAATTCCTTTGGGTGACCAAGAACATTTGTTTGAATTGTTTTATCGGGCAAACAATGTTTTACATATCGAAGGCACAGGGCTTGGACTGACTATCACTAAAGAGTTTACTAATAAGTTGGGCGGGCAGATTTCCTTTGTTAGTCAAGAAGGAATCGGGACAACTTTTACGTTGAAATTTCCTTATGAAGCACTGAGTATTACCCCTCGGCTAAATTAAGATATTGATAAAACTCAACAACCGTTTTGTTTTATAGTAACATTATTTAATTTTTTGTAACAATAGTTATATCGTTGCGGCTTTGCATATTGACAATAGGTTGATTTACAATGTATTATAAATTGTATCAAATTTGGAATTTTTGGAAAGATTAATACATCATTTTAAAAAACAAGAGTGATAATTTTGAATCAGTCAAAGGCATAAATCTATGTCTTACGTTTACTTCACTATTTAATGATGGAAAAAATGAGTTACTTTCAAACTTTTAAACGTATAACTATATTTTGTGTTGCCCTAATGTTACTTGTTATGCAGAAAGGATTAGGACAAAATAAGGATTTATATCATGAAAAACACCGCCCGAATTATCACTTTTCTCCACCAAAGGCTTGGATGAATGACCCCAATGGGCTGTTCTTTTATAAAGGAGAATATCATTTGTTTTATCAACATTTTCCAGACCAAAGTGTTTGGGGACCAATGCACTGGGGGCATGCTATTAGTAAAGATTTAACACATTGGGAAAACCTTCCAATTGCCCTATATCCTGATAGTTTAGGCTATATTTTTTCTGGAAGTGCTGTAGTAGACTGGAATAATACAAGTGGTTTTGGCAAAAACAATCAGCCGCCACTAATTGCTATTTTTACTTATCATAATATGGCAGCTGAAAAAGCTGGGAAAAATGATTTTGAAAGTCAAGGCCTAGCGTATAGTAATGATAAAGGTCGTACGTGGACAAAATATGCCAACAATCCTGTCATCAAAAATCAAGGTATCCGTGATTTTAGAGACCCCAAAGTATCGTGGGATGAAGCGCGTAAGCAATGGGTTATGGCTTTAGCCGTACAAGATCATCATGAATTTTGGGTATCAAAGAATTTAAAAGACTGGTCAAAATCAGGAAGCTTTGGCAAAGAATGGGGAAATCATGGTGGTGTTTGGGAATGTGCAGACTTGTTTCCTTTAAAAGACGGTAAGATTACCAAGTGGGTATTGATTGTCAATATAAATCCTGGTGCCCTAAACGGTGGTTCAGGAACACAGTATTTTATTGGTGAGTTTGATGGCAAAACATTTGTACTGGACGAGTCTTTCAAGCCTAGTGTGATGAATGGAAATGGAGTTTGGTTAGATTATGGCAAAGATAATTATGCAGGCGTGACGTGGTCAGATATTCCTAAAACGGATGGTAGAAGAATCTTAATCGGCTGGATGAGTAACTGGCAATATGCTAATATTGTTCCAACTACTCAATGGAGAAGTGCTACTACATTACCAAGAGAATTGACCTTGAAAGCGACAAGCCAAGGATATAGACTTGCGTCAACACCAGTCAAAGAACTTCAATCACTAAGAAATTTGGCAAAAAAACCTTTGCAGGTAAGTAATGTAACGATAAAAGATTCTTTAGATTTAAACACTAAGTTAGGTTTTGTTCCGACTTTATCAGAAGTGGAATTAGCATTTGAAAAACCTAAGCCAAATGACATCGTTAGTATTGAAATATCTAATGCTAAAGGCGAAAAATATATAATTGGCTATAACAGCGAAAAGAATACCTTTTTTAGCGATAGAACAAAGTCAGGTAAAAAGGATTTTTCTAATGATTTTGCAGCAAAAATTCATATCGCTCCAAGATTGTCTGACAGTAATATCATCAAAATGCATTTATTTTTTGATGTATCCTCAGCCGAATTATTTGCGGATGATGGTACCACAGTTATGACGGAAATTTTCTTTCCGAACGAAGATTATACAAAAATGAACATTAAAACTTCAGGAGCACCTATTAAGGTAAAATCACTGAAAGTCTGGAACTTAAAAAGAAGCTGGAAATAAAATTCATTGATGTAGCGTACAACTAGATAAACTGTTGGATAATAAAATCCAGCAGTTTATCTTTTTCTGCTTATAAAGCCTAGCTATTTTTACGCCTTTTAAATACTTAATTGTTGAAACAAAATCAGCTTATACCATCTCTTAATCTTAAATACATGAGAAAAATATATCAAATATTAGTGCCAATCTGCATAGTTTTGATGCTGTATGCTTGTAAGAGCAGTAAAGATGAAAAAACATTTCATATTGGTTTTTCGCAGTGTACTATGAGCGACAATTGGCGGAAGACTATGATTGAAGGAATGGAACGTGAACTTACTTTCCATAATAATATTGATATGGTTATCTCTAATGCAAATGGAAGTAGTAATAAGCAGATTTTACAAATTCAACAATTTATTAATCAAAAAGTAGATTTAATCATTGTATCGCCTAATGAAGCCAAACCCCTGACTTCTATCATAGAAAAAGCATATGATGCTGGTATTCCTGTAGTAATTGTTGACCGTAAAACAGCATCAGAAAAATATACGGCCTTTGTAGGGGCAGATAATAAATTGATAGGTCAAAATGCAGGGATATACGCTAACATTATTTTAAATGGTAAAGGTAATATTTTTGTAGTAGGAGAAGGTGCAAAAACCTCTCCGACTATCGACAGGCACCAAGGATTTGTAAAAACGATTAATCATTATCCTAACCTAAAGCTTGTTAAATCAGTCTTTTCAGCCCGTAAACCTCAAAATTTCCAGAATCAAGTATATGCTATTATCAGTCAACATCCTGATATAGATTTGATTTTTGCACATAATGATAGGCTTGCACTAATGGTAGCGGATGTTTGTAAAAGCTTGGGGTTGAATAAAAAAATAATTGGTGTCGATGGCCTATACGGCGATAATCAAGGAATTGATTTGGTCAGTAAAGGTATTTTATCGGCTACTATATTGTATCCTACTGGCGGAGAAGAGGCGATCAAAACGGCTGTTAAAATTTTGAAAAAACAGCCATTTGATAAAGAGAATCAACTTTTTACTACCATTATAGATAGTGAGAATGTAGGAATCATGTTGGCACAATATCAAAAAATAAAAGAACAAGAAGACGATATTAAACGCCAAGCGACAAGAATAAAAGACCTAACTCGTATCTTTTCGTCACAACAAAATACGCTTTACCTAACGGTAGTTTTTTTATTAGTGGTACTCTTGCTAGGGTTAATATTGTTGTACTTGTTGCGAGAGAAACAAAAATCGAATCAAATGCTAGGGAATCAGAATAGAGCGATTCTGGAACAGAAAGATGAGATTGAACGTATCTCGCAACTTGCCCGACAAGCAACCGAAGATAAATTACGTTTTTACTCTTACATTTCTCATGAATTTCGTACGCCCCTGAGTCTGATTCTGACCCCAACAGAAGATATACTTCAACGGAAATCTGTGGATGCCAAAGAAACTAGATATGCGCTACAATTAATTCATAAAAATGCGAATAGATTGCTACGTCTGGTAGACCAATTACTTGAATTAAGGAAAGTAGATGCTGGCAAAATGGAATTAGAAGTAAGTCAACAAGATTTAGTAAGTTTTGTAAAGGAAATTGTATCCGACTTCAATGTAAAGGCAAAAACTCAACAAATAGACTTACAATTTATCTGTCCGTTTAGCACAATGCCTATGGTTTTTGATACGGAAAAACTTGATAAAGTACTATTCAATATCATTTCTAATGCCTTTAAATATACTCCTAACGGTGGATTAATTCATATTTCATTATTGAAGAATATTGAGAAAATTGAAATATTGATTTCAGATAATGGAATTGGGATGAGTAAAGAAGAAAAAGAGCGGGCATTTGATTTATTCTATCGGGGCAATCAGAATATTTCCTTGGGTACAGGTTTAGGGTTAGCACTTTCACGTGAATTCGTTTCCCTTCATCAAGGTGATATTCAAGTAGAATCTGAAAAAGGGAAAGGAACTACGTTCAAAATCATTTTACCTTTTGTTCAAATGCAAAGTGGTAAAACCGAAGTAACTAAAAGTCTATATTCTCGCGAAAATATAGAGCCAGTTATACCTATCGTTTCAAACAGTTCAAAGACTCATGATAATACCATTGTATTGATAGAAGACAATCAAGATTTAAATCAATTTCTCACCCAAAAGCTCAATCAATCATACAATACCGTTGCGGTAGAAACAGCGGAAAAAGGGTGGGAGAAAATTTTGGATAATATTCCTGATTTAATCATCAGTGACGTAATGTTACCTGAAATGGATGGGTTTTCACTTACTCAAAAAATTAAAAATGACTTCAGGACTTCGCATATTCCTGTGATTTTATTAACAGCAAAAGGACAAATGGAAAGCCAGATTGAAGGTACAAAAGCTGGGGCAGATGCTTATATTTCAAAACCTTTTAATCAACAATTGCTAGAAGAAAAAATAAAAGGTTTACTTGAAAACAGAGACAGAATGCGTCGCCGTTTTTCAAGTGAAATTACTAATCCTAGTCAAATTCAAAAAAGTGAGCGTAAGTTTTTAGTAGAATTTGAATTATTGATTGAAAAGAATCTGAACGATAGTTCGTTGTCCGTTGAGAAATTGAGTAAAGAATTGGGAATGTCGCGCGTACAATTATTCCGAAAGATTTCGGCGTTGACTAACAAAAATGTAACTGATTATATTGGTGATTTTAAATTATTAAAAGCTAAGGCACTTTTAAAAGAAACCGATAAAACCATCGCCGAAGTAGCCTATGAAACTGGTTTTAACAATCCAAGTTACTTTACCACTTTCTTTAAACAAAAGACTAATCAAACCCCTTCTGAATGGCGAAATTCTTGATGTATCATTTATTGAAACGCTGTATCAATACTTATATTCAAGCGTTGATTATAGTGTGTGAATTTTACATACAATGCTGTTATTCAGTAAGTTAAATTAATGTATCAATACAGATACTCTTTGAAAGAATACTTACAGACATCCATATAATATTCTTCTAATTTTGGTTCATCAAAAAACTTATTAAAAGTTAACCATGAATCAAAACATTAAAATTTTCTTGTGGGCACTCTCTGCAGCTTTAGGGGGATTCCTTTTTGGGTTCGATACCGCAGTAATCTCTGGCGTAGAGCAAACGCTACAAAAATTATGGAATCTAAACGTAGTTGAACATGGCGTTACTGTTTCAATTGCTTTAATCGGAACAGTTTTAGGTTCTTTAATTGGTGGCTTACCCGCTGAAAAATACGGAAGAAGAATAACCTTGTTATTAGTAGCTATCTTTTATTTACTATCGTCTTTAGGTACTGCCTATGCTGCCAACTGGAGTATCTTTTTGGTTTTTAGATTTTTAGGAGGCCTAGGTGTGGGTGTTTCTTCTGTAGTTGCTCCCATGTATATTTCAGAAATAGCTCCAGCCCACAAAAGAGGTCGCTTGGTAGCCATGTTTCAATTTAATGTAGTGTTCGGTATATTGATTGCCTATCTTTCTAACTATTTGTTAGCAGATATTGGCGAGAATGCTTGGCGTTGGATGTTAGGTGTACAAGCACTCCCTTCTATATTATTTTTAGTAACTGTTTTTATCATTCCTGAAAGCCCGAGGTGGCTAATTCTCAAAAAAGGAGACGTCGCAACTGCTAGAAAAACATTGGAGGAGATAGACACTACAACCTCAGAAGAAATTATTGAGGCTATACGTAGCCATGCAGCAACTAGCGTTTCAAGCAATTTTACAACGTTGTTCAAACCTACGTATAGCAAGCCCGTAATGTTGGCAGTATTATTTGCCGTATTCAATCAAGTTTCGGGAATCAATGCCATTATTTATTTTGCTCCTCGTATTTTTGAAATGGCTGGTTTAGGAAAAGACTCCGCTCTTCTCTCTTCGGCAGGAATCGGTTTAATCAACTTAGTATCAACGCTTTTAGGCATTTCGTTAATTGATAAATTCGGCAGAAAAGTATTGATGTTTTGGGGTTCTATAGGCTTAATTGGTTCGTTGATATTAGTAGCGCAGGCCTTCTTTAGTGGTAATATTGGTCTTAACGTTTCTTTCTATTTATTCATCTTTATTGCCTTCTTTGGGTTCTCGCAAGGGGCTGTAATTTGGGTATTTATCTCAGAAATATTCCCGAATGAAGTACGTGCTTATGGGCAAGCCTTAGGAAGTTTTACGCATTGGATTTTAGCAGCTATCATCACGTTTACGTTCCCTTACATTGCAGAGACATTCGGTGGGGGCGTTACCTTCACATTCTTTGCTTCGATGATGGTTTTGCAACTATTGTTTGTATTGAAAATTATGCCAGAAACCAAGGGAACTTCTCTGGAAGGCATGGAAAAAACAATCGTAATGCATTAGTACACAATTATTATTTCAATCTATTTAAACAATGACTAATCCAAAAATAATCTGCTTTGGCGAAATGCTTTGGGATATTCTTCCTACTGGAAAGCAAGCTGGCGGAGCTCCCATGAACGTAGCAGTTCAATTAAAAAATTTAGGACTTAACCCATTGATTATTAGTCGTGTTGGCGATGATGAATTAGGAGAAGAATTGATTCAGGTGATAAGCCAAAAAGGCTTATCTACCGAATTAGTTCAACATGGCAAAACACATTTAACGGGGGTTGTAAAGGCCAATGTAAGTGATCAAAATGAGGTAACATACAAAATTGTACATCCTGTAGCTTGGGACTATATCCAACCAGAAGAGAGCCTGACAGCAGCAGTACAAAATACAGATGTTTTTATTTTTGGTAGTTTGGCAGCACGCAGTGAGGTTACCTCCAATACCTTACAAGCATTACTAAAACAGGCAAAATTCAAAGTGTTTGATGTGAACCTCAGAACGCCTTTTTATAATGAGGAAACGGTAACTTCCTTCTTGGAAATTGCCGATATGGTAAAAATGAATGAAAATGAATTGGCTCTGATAGCCAGTTGGTACGACGAATCTCCAGCGTTAGAAACAGCCATGTTGGCCTTAGCCAAACGTTTCGATATTCAAACACTCTGTGTAACCTTAGGAGCAGATGGTGCCATTTTATTGAAAGATGGAGTGTTTTACCAAAACAAAGGGTTTTCGGTTGAGGTAAAAGATACCATTGGTAGCGGAGATGCTTTTTTAGCTGGATTACTCAAGAATTTGTTACAGCTAAAAAATCCTGCTGAAAGTTTACGATTTGCTTGTGCAATGGGCTCGTTAGTAGCTACTTATCAAGGAGCAACCCCTCAGATTTCTGAATCCCAAGTAATGGCTATGATGTAAGTCTAATTTAACTGTATTTCCTTCCCTGAATTTTTAATAACTAAACAATTTCAACATGAAAAACTTTTTACTGAGCATTACCGTGCTGCTTTGTACGGTACAACTTGCCCTTGCACAGCAAAGAACCATTACTGGTAAAGTAGTGGCGGCTGAATCAAATGAGACGCTTATTGGCGCAAATGTGCTCATTACGGGTACGCCTAAAGGAACTTCAACAAATGTAGATGGACTTTTTACCATCACAGTACCCGAAAATGCTACTTCGCTTACCATATCGTTTGTTGGTTACACAACAAAAGACGTTTCGATAAAAGGAGTGAGTAATATCGTTGTTTCTCTGACTCCCGGTAAAGAACTTAGCGAAGTAGTAGTCGTTGGTTATACTTCTTCTAAAAAGCAAGATTTAACAGGAGCAGTAGCCATTGTAGATATGAAGCCTCTCAAAAATATTAGCTCGGGAAATCCTATGCAAGCCCTGCAAGGACGTGTCGCGGGGTTGTATATTGAAAAAGATGGTTCTCCTAATGGCTCAAACAGTAGAATCTTGATTCGTGGAGCAAATACCTTAGGTAATAATGACCCTCTATATATCATTGATGGAATTCCGACTACTCGTCCAGAAGTATTTCAAAATATTAGCCCAACTAATATTGAGTCTGTACAAGTATTAAAAGATGCTTCGGCTGAATCTATTTATGGTGCTCGCGCTTCCAATGGGGTAATTATTGTGACTACTAAAAATGGTGGTAATACCAATGGTAAAATAGAATTTCAGTTCAACAGCAGTGTTTCTTTTCAGTCTGAAAAGGCCATGCGTTTTAAAATGTTAAATGCGATTGATAGAGGCAAAGCCTTGTGGCAAGCATCTGTAAACGACGGACAAGATCCTGCTGCGGGTTATGGCGAAATCTATAATTTTGATTGGAATAAAAACTATAGCAATCCCGTTTTAAATGGCGTTTCGGTAAAACCTTTTGTAGGTGGCGACCCAAATACTCCTGTGGGCGATACCGACTGGCAAGATGTAATGTATAAAACAGGTATTGTTACTAGAAATGATTTTACGCTTTCGACGGGTAATAAAACTTCTTCGTTAGAAGTGAATTTCGGGCAACTCAAAAATACAGGGATGCTAAGATTTACAAATTATGACCGCTTGAATGGTAGTATCAATGCCATCACGCGTGCCTTTGATGATAAATTAAAAGTCGGTCTTAGCCTTCGTATTGCCAATTCCAACGAAACATTAACGGCTAACGATTTGGGAGGAGCATCAACAACTAGCCTAGCAGTTACTTTGGTGCCAACAATTCCTGTATTCCAAAAAGATGGCGTTACTTATGCAGGAGCCTCGGGTGGTGGTTATTCTGATAGAAATAACCCATTACACATGCAAGACATTGCAAAATGGAATAATGCAAACCGTTTGAGTACTTTTGGAAATGTTTTTATTGAAATTCAACCTATTAAAAACTTGTTTTTCAAAACCAATATTGGAGCTGACGATTCAAGATATTTGAACAAAGTAATTACGCCAACGTTTTCTGAAGGAGCATTTAACCGTACAACGAATAGTTTACTCTTCGACCAGAATCATTTCCTAAGCATTACTTGGTCAAATACATTACGCTATAACTGGGATTTAAACGAAAAACATCACTTTAAATTTTTAGCGGGTACGGAATACATTAAAACTGATTTAGATTTCCAAACTACTAAGAAAGAAGGTTATGCATTACAGACAGAAGATTACTTTACGCTGAATGCTGGTACAGGAAACACTACCGTATCGGGCGGTTCAACGGGTCATCGTTTGTTCTCACAATTTGGTCGTGTTGATTATAATTTAGATGATAAATATTTATTGGCTCTGACTATCCGTCGTGATGGCTCCTCTCGTTTTGGTACTGATAACAGATATGGTATTTTCCCTGCTGCATCATTCGGATGGAAGCTTGATAAAGAAAATTTCTTGAAGGACAGTAAATTGATTACAGAATTAAAAGCAAGAGTAGGAGTAGGGCGTGTAGGTAATCAACAAATTGGCGATTTAGCTCGTTTTGGACTATTTGACACAAGATACGGAACAACTCAAGCACAATTATCTGGAGGTTTCTGGGAGCAATACATGAACATTGGTACAGCATATTCATTATCAGGCGCTAATACAGGTACTTTACCATCAGGTTTTGTTCAGACACAAGCAGCAAATTCTGCCTTGAAATGGGAAACTACTGAAGAAATAAATGCAGGGATTGACTTTGCTTTCCTAAACAATAAAATCTTTGGTTCATTTGATTACTTTACTCGCCAAACAACTGGGATTTTGATTACACCTCCTGTGGCTTCTGCCCTTGGTGAAGGTCAATCAAAAGCAGTAAATGGTGCTTCTAAATCTAACAAAGGATGGGAATTTGTATTAGGCTATCATGGCGAAGTTGAGAATGGTATTAAATATAATGTAACAGCGAATTTTGCTCATTTCAGAGATAAAATCACAGAATTGCCTGAAAATGTACGTCCAGCTTATGCAGGGAACTTAGTCAATACGATTATCGGTCATTCACAATTCGATATTTTCGGGTATAAAACTAACGGACTTTTCCAGTCGCAAGCAGAAGTAGATGCTGCACCAACGCAAGTAGGAGCAGGACCTGGTAGAATACGTTATGTGGATATTAACAGTGATGGCAAAATTGACGACTTAGATAGAACTTGGATTGGTACAACACTTCCTACACTTGAATATGGTTTAAGACTAGATGTATCATACAAAAACTTTGATTTAGCCATCTTTGGTTCGGGTGTAGCAGGTAGATCAGGATTTGATGTATATACGTTATTCAACAATTTGATGAAGAGTAGAGAAAACGTTGGGCCAGGAGTATTTAACGGCTGGACACCACAAAATACCAACACGAATGTTCCTGCTTTAACGCTAAAGGATAATAACAACGAAGGACGTACCTCTGATTATTTCATGGTAAATACATCTTATTTCAAGATACGTAATATTCAGTTTGGTTATACACTTCAACCGAAAGCAGTGTTCTCAAGACTTCGTTTCTATGTCATGGCTGAAAACTTGTTCTGGATAAAAAGCAGTAGTTATTTAAGTCCAGACCCAGAACGCATTGACCTTGGCCCAGTTCCAATTCCGAAGACTTTTACATTTGGTGTTAATGCGTCATTCTAAGCATTCGGCTATCTGCTATCAGATGTCAGTTTATTGATAACGCTTAGCAAATAACACTATTCAACAGTAGTTGTTGTATAAATTTTAAAGCTGAAGGCTGACTACTGAAATCCGACAGCTTTTATAAACTCAGATTCAAAAAATGAAAAATAAGATACTTCCAATCATATTTGTTGCAGGCTTACTTGGTTTAGGCGCTTGCAAAGATGCCCTTGAATATACGCCTACGGGTGTATTATCATCCTCAGATTTAACCTCTCCCACTGCCATTGAAGGCTTAGTGACTTCAGCCTATGCTGCCATCGGTAACGGTGACATGATTGGACCCATTTATAGCAATTGGGTTTATGGCAGTGTCCGCTCAGACGATGCTTATAAAGGCGGGGGTGGTACTGGCGACGTGGGTGAAATTGATGCTATCGAGCATTACAATTTAGTTACTCCAACGATTGGCTCATTCGTTACACGTACTTGGCAAAATTTATTTAAGTCTATTTCAAGATGTAATGTCGCCTTGCGTGCGGTAAATACGCTTTCGGAAACGAGTTATCCTAATAAAAAAATACGTTTGGCAGAATTACGTTTCTTAAGAGCTCACAGTTATTTCACGATGAAACTTTTGTACAAAAATATTCCAATTTTTGATGAGACAGCTTCTAGTGACGATATCCTGAAAGTATCGAATACCCTCAGTAATGATGAATCATGGAATAAAATTGCGGCTGATTTACAATATGCTGTAGATAATTTACCTGCTAGTCAACCAGAAATTGGAAGAGCAAACAAAACGGCTGCTCAGGCTTATTTGGCTAAATTAAGATTATATCAGGCGTATGAACAAGACAATAATCATAAAGTAACCAATATCAATAAAACAAGGTTGCAAGAGGTCGTTACTTTAACACAAGCAGTTATTTCATCTGGGAAATATAGTTTGAGTGGAGACATTGCAGATAATTTTCTTCCAGAAACGGAGAATGGCCCTGAATCAATTTTCGCTATTCAATTTACGATTAATGATGGAACAACGGCTGGACGTTTGAGTTTTGAAGATGGATTAAATTACCCACATGGTGCTCCGCAATACGGTTGTTGTGGTTTCCATGCTCCAAGTCAGAATTTGGTAAATGCTCATGCTACTGATGCCAACGGCTTGCCATTATTTGACAGTTTTAACAATGGTAATGTAGATTTAGCCAACGCAACGGTTGATACACGTCTAGACCATACAGTAGGTATCGACGGACATCCATATAAATATGATAACACAAAACCATTCAGTAATAGTTGGGTACGTGATGCAGGGGTGTATGGTAATTTCCACTCGATGCGTTTCCAACAATTGGCTACTAGTTCATCATATTTCAAACTTGGACCATTTATGGGAACTGCTAAAAACTATGATATCCTTCGTTATGATGATATTCTATTAATTCAAGCAGAAGCGTATATTGAACTAGGTCAGCATGATAAAGCACTACCATTAATCAACCAAATCAGAAAAAGAGCTTCTGAAAGTACGGGTAGATTGAAAAAATTGGATGGAACATTCCCATCTAAATATAATGTGAAACAGTATTCAACAACTGGTTGGACACAAGATTTTGCTCGTAAAGCATTACAGTGGGAACGCCGTTTAGAATTTGCAACTGAAGGTTCTCGTTTCTTTGATTTAGTACGTTGGGGCATTGCAGAGCCTACATTAAACGCCTATATCAACATAGAAAAAACGAAAAGAACCTTTTTAGCAACTGCTAAATTTACCGCTGGGAGAGATGAATATTTGCCCATCCCACAGGCAGAAATTACCTTCACCAACGGTTTATACAAGCAAAATCCAGGATACTAATATCTGATAAATTGGGTTTACAGATTTGGAATAATGCAAAAAAGATAGCTTGAACGGCTATCTTTTTTCTTTTTATAAAATATGCTGCTAAATGCTAATCGTGGGAATTTCACCTTCTACAATCAACTTCCCTTCTGTAGCCTTCTGTACATCTTCAATACTTATTCCAGGAGCAATTTCCAATAACTTAAACCCTCCTTCTGGTAATACTTCCAATACTGCTAACTCTGTTACAATTTTTTTAACACAAGCAAGACCAGTTATGGGTAAAGTACAACTTTTTAATAGTTTAGACTTTCCGTCTTTACTTACATGTTGCATGGCAACGATGATATTTTTAGCAGATGCTACTAAATCCATTGCACCACCCATCCCCTTCACCATTTTGTTAGGGATTTTCCAATTGGCAATATCCCCATTTTCCGAAACTTCCATTGCTCCCAAAATAGTCAAATCTACATGTTCGCCACGAATCATGGCAAAACTTTCAGCAGAACTAAATAATGAAGACCCTGCTAGCATGGTTACTGTCTGCTTACCCGCATTAATTAAATCGGCATCCACTTGTTCTTCTGTCGGGAAAGGACCAATGCCCAGCAAGCCATTTTCAGATTGTAAAATCACATTAATGTCTGCTGGAATATAATTAGCCACCAGCGTAGGAATGCCAATCCCTAAGTTGACATAATAACCATCTTTCAACTCTTTTGCTATTCGCTTGGCGATCTGATTTTTATCTAACCCAATTCCTACTGTTGGACTAGTTTCGGTCTCTTTCGGCAATACAGGTTTTGCAATCGTCCTTTGTTCTATTCTTTTTTGATAATCTTTCCCTTGAAAAATACGGTGAACATATATTCCTGCCGTATGAATATCGTTAGGATTTAACGTTCCTGCTGGCACTAGCTCTTCTACTTCAGCAATGGTAATTGTCCCCGCTGTTGCCATCATCGGATTAAAATTGCGTGCCGTACCCTTGAAAACTAAATTGCCTGTCGTATCACCTTTCCATGCTTTTACAATAGCAAAGTCAGCTTTTAAACCACTTTCTAATAAATATTTTTTGCCATTAAATTCTCTTATTTCTTTTCCTGCGGCTACTTCTGTACCCACACCAGCAGGCGTAAAAAAAGCAGGAATACCAGCACCCCCCGCCCTAATTCTTTCGGCAAGCGTGCCTTGTGGAATAAGTTCAACTTCTAATTCTCCTGATAGCAATTGTCTTTCAAATTCCTTATTCTCGCCCACATAAGATGAAATCATTTTTTTTACCTGACGCGTTTTTAGCATTAATCCTATCCCAAAATCATCCACCCCAGCATTGTTAGAAATACAGGTCAAACCCTTTACTCCCTTTTGGATTAAAGCGTCAATACTATTTTCAGGGATACCACAAAGCCCAAAGCCCCCCAACATTAGCACAGCACCATCTTCAATATCTTTTACTGCTTCTTGGGCAGAATTCACTACTTTATTAATCATTTCTTGGATTGTTTTTGAAGATTATTTACAACTATATTCGGTATGATTGTGTTTGAGGTAACTAAACAATCAACCCTATATCCCTAGCATGCGAAATGGCTTCGTCAGTATGTTCAAATTGACAAGTCTGAATATTTTTGTTGGTTATCGACTTCATCAAAGATAACGTAATTTCTTCTTTTTTAGGGCTCACATTCCTGATATAAATAGCCACTACTTTTTCTGGATATTTATTGGCAATGGCAGCATAAATAGCAGGATCTTTTTGTGAATTGTCGCCTAATAATATAAATCGTTGCTTTGGGAATGCTTCAAACAGTCTTACGACTCTCATTAATTTCCCTTGATGTTTTGTTGCTCCTGTTTTTAATAATTGATACCAACGTTTAATCTCGTTCAATAAAAAAACACCTTTGGGTAATTGGTTATGTTTAAAAAAAACGTTTAAATCATCATACAGATTCCATTCGCTACTAGATACATAAAAGAAAGGATTCAATAAGGCAGGTTCTGTATGAGCCAAGGAAAGCAACCTGTAAAACTTTACTACATCAGCAAATGTTTTTCTGCTCAGTGGATTCTTAGTGAACATCACTCTTAATTTTTTCCCAGTTTTGGCTGAATGTGATACCAATACCGTATCATCAATGTCAGAAATAAATCCATATTGAGTAGCTTCTGGCACAAAAATTTTACCTTCTCCTGTAGTCAATACTTTATCTTGTGGGCCTACTAAATCTATAAAAACGGCATGCCATCCTGCTGAAATTTTGCTAGTGGATTTCCATTCAAATTTAAAAAAACCATCCTGTGCTGTTTTGCTATAATAATACTGATTATTCCACTGCAAACGCACACTAACTCCAGCAATGGGTTTAACAGAAAATATCTTAATTAAATGCATTACATTTGATATAAGATTATTTTCAACAACAGCACGTGGCGGTTTTCCTGCTAGAACATGACCATAAACAATAAGGTTATCTTGATGCCCATATCCATGATATACTTTAACGGTGGCATTTTGCTGGTATGATTTTTTGCTCATTCTAATTATAAAATTGAAAGATACTAAATAGATTGTTTAGCATAATATATGATTTACCTATGCAGGAGAAAAACACTCTAAAATTACTCTTTATTGTCAATACAGGTGCAGGGAGTAGTTCCAGAAATTGGTCTTTATTAATCACTGAATATTTTGTTTTAAAACAATATATCATCGAAATATATGAGTTACAAAAGAATTGTACCACAGAAGTCATTAATCAAAAAATCTTAGCGTTTTCTCCCAATCAAGTAATTGCGGTTGGAGGTGATGGAACAGTCAAATTAGTAGCTGAATGCTTGATTAATACCAATATTCCTTTGGGCATATTGCCAGCAGGGTCAGCTAATGGATTGGCAAAAGAATTAGGAATTAGTAACAACCCAGAGCAAGCGTTGGATACGCTAGTGACTGGAGATATTAAAAAGATACATTTAACAAAAATTAATCAACAACTATGTATCCACCTAAGTGATATAGGACTGAATGCTTATGCCATTAAAAAGTTTGAAAAACAGGGTATCCGTGGGATGTTGGGATATTTAATTGCTTCATTGAAGGTATTGTGGCAAAATCCCTTGATGGATGTTACTATTCATACTAATGATAAAGTTCATCACTTAAAAGCCGAGATGATTGTGATTGCCAATGCTACTCAATACGGAAGTGGTGCCGTCATTAACCCTATTGGAAAACTTGACGATGCTCTTTTTGAGGTAATAGTCATCAAAAAAATATCTCCTTATGAAATTTTCAAAATGATATCTCAACATCAGGAATATGACTCTGATAAAATAGAGGTTTTTCAGACTACATCACTCACCATGCGTTCATCTAAAAAAGTGCATTTTCAAATTGATGGAGAGTATATGGGTAAAATAAAAGAAGTAAAAGCTTCTATTATGCCTGAGGCACTTGAAATAATTGTACCTACATTAAAGTAGGTACTAAATATAGTATGATAACACCTAAATATTTTGAAAATTGCAAACTAGTCTATCGCTATTTCGTACATTAATATTTGCCAATTTCTAATAATCCATTATTAAACATGACTATCACCAATACCTCCATCATTAAAAAAATACTTCTCTTATTTCTAGTCTTGGCAGGAATGTACTTTGCCAAAGAATTCTTGATTCCATTACTGATTGGAAGTATTCTAGCTACGCTTTTTATACCGCTATGCAATTATTTAGAAAAGAAAGGATTGCCTAAAGGATTATCAGCCTTTATTTGTTTGCTCGTTTTAGTATTAATTATGGCTAGCCTAATAGCGTTGCTCGGTTGGAAAGTTGCTGAGGTAGTAAAAGATATGACTGAAATTAAACAAAAAGCGATTAAATGGGGAGTAAATGCACAAGAATATATCTTTAATCACCTCGGCATATCTGTAGAAGAACAATCCAAAATATTAAAACAAGAACAGCCTTCCCTTAGTAGCATTATGCAATTGACGTTGTCATCAATTACTGCGCTATTTACAGCATTAGTTTTATTACTAGCCTATGTATTCTTTTTATTATACTATCGCAACCATATAAAACAATTTTTCATGAAATTGGCATCACCTAGTCAACAACATGAAGTTGGACAAATACTTAGTAAAGCCACAAATGTTTCTCAACAATATTTATTTGGTCTTTCAAAGATGATTGCCTGTTTATGGATTATGTACGGCATTGGGTTTAGTGTGTTAGGCGTAAAAAATGCGATATTTTTTGCTATTTTGTGTGGGTTATTAGAAATCGTTCCTTTTGTAGGGAATATCACGGGAACTACACTCACGATATTAGTAACAGCTTTACATGGGGCTTCGCCATCTGTATTAGGAGGCATCGCTGTTGTTTATGGAATTGTTCAATTTATCCAAGGATGGGTACTCGAACCCCTCATTTTAGGACCACAAGTAAAGATAAACCCGTTATTCACTATCATTGCTTTAGTGGTTGGCGAACTTATTTGGGGTATTCCGGGCATTATTTTAGCCATTCCGTTAACAGCCATCCTGAAAATTGTTTGTGATCATATTGACCCTTTAAAACCTTATGGATTTTTAATTGGCGAAATTGACTATAATAAAGATTCCGATAGCTTTATTACTAAATTGAAACAGGGTATGTCTAAATTAGCTAAAAATAGATAACCCTACTCCTAAGATGATTATAGATAATTTTGATATAAAAGGCTTGACGTCTGAGCAAGTACTAAAAGCCAGAGAAGAACATGGTTATAATCTGCTCGACTATAAAAAACAAAATGGTTTTTGGTTTGCCTTAAAAAGTTTAGTGCAAGAACCAATGATTATTTTACTTTCGGTAGCAGCTATTATCTACTTTATCAGTGGAAGTAGTGGCGATGGACTTTTTCTGACATTTGCTATTGTTTTTGAAGCGGCAATCTCATTATATCAGGATTCTAGAAGTAGAAATGCTTTAGAAAAGCTAAAGGAATTTACAGAAACAAATTGTAAGGTAATTCGTGATGGAGAACAAATAGAAATTAAAAGTGAAGATTTAGTGGTGGGCGATTGCCTAATTATAGAAGAAGGCACTTCTGTTCCTGCTGATGGTATCATTATTCATTCTAATGATTTTTCTGTGAACGAGTCTATCCTTACGGGTGAATCATTGGCAGTAACCAAAGATTCTACAGCTGATAATAACCAAATTTTTAAAGGAACAAATGTAGCTAGTGGCTTAGCCATTGCTACAATTACTTATATAGGTAATGACACTAAATTAGGAAAAATAGGGAAAAGCTTAGAAGATATCAAAGAAGAAAAAACACCTTTAGAACTCCAGATTAACAATTTTGTAAAAAAGATGGTAAGTATTGGAGCTGTCGTTTTCTTGATTGTTTGGCTGATTAATTATTTGAATTCTAAGGATATTTTAGATAGTTTATTGAAAGCTTTGACCTTGGCAATGAGTATCATGCCTGAAGAAATCCCCGTAGCATTTACCACCTTTATGGCATTGGGTGCATGGCGATTGATGAAGATGGGGATAGTAGTGAAGCAAATGAAAACCGTTGAAACACTTGGGAGTGCTACAGTCATTTGTACAGATAAAACAGGTACAATTACTGAAAATAAAATGACATTAGCCAAACTATTCGTGCTTTCAAGTCAGAAAGTCACAGACTTAAGTGAAGAGCTAAAACAAGAAGAAAAAGACCTTATTAAGCAAGCCATGTGGGCGAGTGAACCTATTCCATTCGACCCAATGGAAATAGCATTGCATCAAGCATATAGTAAACTTGAGGAGAATGATGAAAGACCTAACTTTAAATTAGTACATGAGTATCCTTTAGGGGGAAAACCACCTATGATGACCCACGTTTTTGAAAACCAAGAAGGTAAACGTATCATTGCAGCCAAAGGGGCAGTAGAGGCTATCGAGCGAGCATCAAATGTTAGCTCACAAGAAAAGGATGAGATTGAAAATGCCATTAACCTACTTTCGCAGGATGGGTATCGAGTTTTAGCAGTCGCCATTGCTGAATTTGTAGGGCATGACTATCCTGCCAATCAAGAGGACTTTGATTTTGTATTAAAAGGAATCGTTGCATTTTATGACCCTCCGAAAAAGAATATACAAAAAGTATTAGAAGAGTTTTATAAAGCAGGTATTGCTGTAAAGATTGTAACAGGAGACAATGCGGCTACAACTGTAGCAATAGCCAAACAGATAGGCTTTAGAGGCTATGAAAAAAGCATTACTGGCGATGAGCTGATGCAATTATCAGATGAAGAACTGGCAAAAAGTGTGATTGAAACACAAATATTTAGCAGAATGTACCCCGAAGCAAAGCTAAAAATCATCAATGCCCTGAAAGCTCACAATGAGGTTGTGGCCATGACTGGTGATGGCGTGAATGATGGGCCAGCACTAAAGGCCGCACATATTGGTATTGCAATGGGCAAAAAAGGAACAGAAATAGCTAAAGAGGCGGCTTCTTTGATTTTGTTAGAAGATGATTTGTCAAAAATGGTAGATGCCGTAGCCATGGGTAGAAGAATCTACACTAATCTTAAAAAAGCTATTCAGTATATCATTTCTATTCATATACCTATTATACTTACTGTATTTATTCCTTTGGCTTTGGGTTGGCTATATCCAAATATTTTTTCGCCAGTTCATATTATTTTTCTTGAATTAATCATGGGACCAACCTGTTCTATTATTTACGAAAATGAGCCATTAGAGCAAAATCTGATGAAGCAAAAACCACGCCCAATGTCAACGTCTTTTTTTAGTTGGAAAGAACTTACTACTAGTATTATTCAAGGATTATTCATTAGTGTGTGTACAATTTTTACCTATCAATATGCTCTTTATTTAGGTTATGACGAAGCCATTACACGCACCATGATTTTTACGGTTTTAATTACAGCTAA
The DNA here is from genome assembly GCF_031456255.1 of Arcicella sp. BE140. Taxonomy (NCBI): domain Bacteria; kingdom Pseudomonadati; phylum Bacteroidota; class Cytophagia; order Cytophagales; family Flectobacillaceae; genus Arcicella; species Arcicella sp. BE140. Next base: position 108,587 of record NZ_JAVDUE010000007.1, read on the forward strand.
TATCTTTTTAACCTTAGTCAATCGTTCGTTTTATTATTCTATCATCACTACTTTACAATACAAAAACAACTTGGTGTTCATCATCATCAGTATTACTGTTGCCATGATGTGTGCTTTACTTTTTGTACCATTATTTACTACTTTCTTTGCTTTTGAAGCCCTCAATCTCAACCAAATTGCTATAAGTATAGTTATTGGTTTTATTAGTGTAATTTGGTACGAAGTAGTTAAATGGATAAAACGAAGACGAGCATTGATAGCTTAATAACATCGTCGTCTATTGTACGATACCAATCATAATATCCATAACATTGGTTTGTGTGGGACCGGTAATTAGTAAATTTCCAGTTTGTTCAAATAAATGATAGGAGTCATGATTAATCAGGTAATCTTCTATTGGTAAATTATTTTCTAGCGTATTTAATAGTGTTTTTCTGTCAATTACTGCTCCAGTAGCATTTGTTGGGCCATCAGAGCCATCAGTACCCCCACTTAGTATTGAAAATTGAATAGCAGTATCAAGCATATTCATTTTCTTGAGTTCCTGTAAAGCCACTAATACAAAGTGTTGATTTCGTCCACCTTTGCCATTGCCAGTAACTTTCAAGGTACTTTCGCCACCTTGTATGATACAAATCGGTTTATTTCCTTTATAATTAATGAGTAAGGCTATAAACTTCTTGGCTTCTATTGATGTGTCGCCTGTTACAATCTCAGGAATAATTAGTGTTTCATAACCCAATGCTTTGGCTGTTTTCTCGGCGGCCAATTGAGCAATTTTATTATTAGCAATGATTTTAGTAACAGTATTTTTAAAAAGTTCATCCCCAGCTTTTGGCGTCTCGTCAATCTTTCCTGAGATGCCTTTTTCTAAATAACTTTTAATGGAAATAGGCAAGGTTGAGCGTAGATGATATTTTACAATCACCTCAAATGCCTCCTGAAAAGTAGATGAATCAGGGACAGTCGGACCACTGGCTATCACATCTAAATCATCATTGGGTACATCGCTAATAATCAACGAAAACACTCTCGCTCCATTACAATATCGAATTAATTGTCCTCCCTTTATGGCTGAAAGGTGTTTTCTGACAATATTAATTTCATTAATGCTTGCCCCAGACTTTATTAAAAGGTCGAAAGTAGATTGTACATCTTTTAAAGATAACTCATGTGGTACATCACACCATAAAGATGATGCTCCACCACTGATTAAACATATTACAATATCGTTTGATGTTACTTTTTGTAATAAACCAAGGGTTGCTTTTACGGCTATTTCGCCTGCCTCGTCTGGCACAGGATGAGCACTTTCTAGGATTTTTATTTTTTTAGTAGCCACACGATGTCCGTATTTTGTGGTAACGATGCCTTCTTTGATATTGTCGCCTAGTATTTTCTCTGTTTCAAAAGCCATAGCAGCTACGGCCTTGCCTGCGCCAATTACATAGATATTCTGAAAATCACATTTCAAGAAACGTTCTCCACAAATTTGTACAGCATCATGTTCTACTCTTAGATATTCACCAAGTAGTTGCGAAGGCTGAACAGCATTAATTCCAGCATTAAAAATTTCAATAATATCCTCAGTCATGCTTTTAAAAAATCAATTCATAGTTAGTACTTCGTCCGCCAGCCATTTCTTTCTGTAAAATCCCTTTTGCCATTAAATCTTGAATGTCTCTTAAAGCCGTATCCGCGGAACATCTAGCTATTTTAGCCCATTTAGATGACGTAAGTTTCCCTTCAAAATTATCCATTAGTTTGTTCAATAAAAGCTTTTGTCGCTCATTCAAAGGAGTATCTCTATGTTTTTCCCAGAATCTTGCCTTGGCCAATACTTTTTCTAAAATGACATCTGTATTCAATAAGGCTTGGGTCAAGCAGTCTAAAAACCATGCAAGCCAAAGGGTAATATCAGACGTTCCTTTTTGTACTTTTTCCAAGATTTCATAATAACTATTTCGCTGTAATTGAATTTGGGCAGACATACTGAAAAACCGCTGAGAACTACCATCAGCCTTGGATAATTGCATGTCAGTAATGGCTCTTGCAATTCTCCCATTACCATCATCAAACGGGTGAATCGTTATAAACCAAATGTGTGCAATGCCTGCTTTCATGATAGGGTCTATGTACTGTGTTCCGTTAAACCATGTCATAAATTGTTGCATCTCTTCAGCTAATAACGAAGCTTTAGGGGCCTGAAAATGTACTCTTTCTCTCCCCATTGCTCCTGACACTACCTGCATATCGCCTGTTCGCCAACTAGCTATCGTGATAGGATACATACCACTTCTTCCCGTCGGGAAAAGCGCTGCGTGCCAATTAAACAACCGTTCGTCACTGAGCGGAATTTGATTATTTTGTGTAGCATCCAACATTACTTCTACAATGCCATCCACATTCCTATCAGAGGGAATTAAGCCAACAATATCCATTCCTAAACGCCTAGCTAAAGACGAGCGAACCTGTTGAGGATTTAAAAACTCCCCTTCTATTTCTGTTGATTTCAGGACATCCAAAGTAAGCGTTGCCAAAAAGGCTTCTTGTTGAAGGACAAAACCTAATTGCTCCATTTTGCCCATCAATTTACCCTGCAAATTCCTAACTTTGCCAAGGGGCATTGATAGTATTGAATCGTCCCATGTAAAGGCTGTCCAATTGATATGTTGATGTATGTAATTGCCCATAAAAATAGAATATGCGGTGAATATAGCATTTATTCTCCGCATAATATGCGGAGAATGTTTTTATTATTCTCCGCAAGCTTTTATTAAGCATCCTCAGACATTAATTTTATCATCAAGCATATGCTAGCTTAATAACACATCACATAACAGTTGTAATGATAGCTTACTTTTGTGTAAATCCAGAAACAAAATTTAATATGAAAACAAAATTTTTACTATTACTGCTGATTGGTATATTTAGTTCTTTCGCTCCCGAAAAAATTACTTGGGTAGCCATTGGAGATTCTATTACTTATTTAAACGACCATCCAAAGGAAACAGGTAATAGAATTACCAAAGGCTATATGAGTGGCGTAATAGAGAAGCTTCCTCAGTTAGAATACATCAACCAAGGTCATAATGGTTGGACTTCTGTAAGAATTGCCGAACAAATAGAAAAGCTTGGCTTAGTAAAAGCAGATGTTTATAGCATATTTTTAGGAACGAATGATTGGTGGCAGGGTCGTACACTGGGAACTTTGGCCGACTATCAAAATGCAACGGGTTTTAATACCGTATATGGTTCTTTCAGAATTATTATCAATAAAATCAAAAGCTTAAATCAAGATGCCAAAATTATCTTGATTACACCCATGCAACGCGCAGATTTTGTTTACATTGCCAATCCGAAAAACAATGCGTATGGCTCATATAGAGAGAAAAAGGGGCAAGAATTATCCCAATTTGCCGAGGCAGTGAATACCATAGGAAAGCTTGAAAACATTCCTGTAGTGGATTTATACCATACTAAAAAATTAAAAATAGCCAAGCTCGTTCATTTCAAACGCTTGAAAGATTCACAAACTGGGACATACAAAAATTATCGTTATCCAGCTTTTATAGACGTACCCTACAATCCTGAAACAGACGAATATCCATATCCCCTTGAAGCCATTGATATGACTTACGATGGCTTGCATCCATCAGATAAAGGATATGAAGTAATTACTAAAAAATTGGTTAAAGTGATGAAAAGTATATTATAGCTGTAATATTTATGATTGACTACGTTAAAAAAAACGGTCTGTGAACTAATTAGTTGACAGACCGTTTTAATTTATCCAATCGTAATTTTGTGTTCAAAAGGAGTTATACCAGTGAGGTATACATACAAGCCATCTGTTTTCAACGTTCCGAAATGTGAGCTGTACATTTCACCTTCCAAACTTTTAATCTTAGTATGTTGGTTTATTCCTTGTCCGAATTTTATACTATCCTTACCATAAGTATATTCGCCTGTTTTACCTGCTAATAAATAATTATTAGGCGAATTTTCTACTTCTTTCACCCCCGTCAATTGTCCTCCCTCTTTGAAACATAATTCAATCGTTACTGATACGCCATCAGCTCCTTTTGAACTGAATATCAATTCATTAATACCATCTTTTTCTTCAATACTAATGGTTGTATCTATCATTTTGACATTGCTTTGTGGGCGATGCTCAAAATCCATTTTATTCCAGAATCTGCCATCCGTACTTGGTGAGTGCTTGTAATCACCATTAGCTTTTTTAAACTGTTTAGGCAAAGGTTGGTAATAAGGGGCTTCGATTCTTTGATGCAATATGTACTTTCCATCTTGATAAGTAATTCCTTGGCTACGGAAATAACCTGTACTGAAAAAATCGATAGAAAAACGAAGGTATTTTAAAATGGCTTCACCTTTCCTAAAAGCAAATAAATTTGAATTTGTTGATCGTCCAGAAGCAATAATAATAGGGAAATCTGCTCCACCGAAAATCGTAGAAGTTGTATCATTCTTTCTGATTCTCACCAAATTGGTCGTCTTAAAGAATTTTTCAAAATTTACTGATGGAGCTTTAGGCGTTGGAAGTGGTTTTAAGTAGGTAGGTTCTTCTAAACAAAATGGTAATAAATCAACCATGATTTTTTCGTCAAACCCTTTTACCTTCTCAATGAATTTTGTAATAGAGGCAAATGCTGCATTATTATCTTTAATGGCTAAGTAGCGATAATCATGATAATGATTAAGCACATTAATAGTCATGAATTGGTCTTGTCTCCTTGAGTCAGTAGTAACCAAATCCCCATTTGGTTCTATATAAAAATACGTTAGGTTGAGGTTTTTACGAACAGGCTCTAACAATTTAGGACGCTTTAGCAAACGAGCCATCGTAATTAAGCATCTATCCGTTACCTCAGCATAAATCATACTTCTTTCCAGATAATGCCCATCACTATCGATATAAATATTTTCAGAAAGCCATTCATCAATGCGTTTTACATAAGCTGGATTTGGAAATAAATCATTTATTTGTGCCAAAGCTGCCGATACCACCCATCGATGGTTGGGAGTATGAATACCCCCCAATCTTAGCGATTCACCTGCCTTCAGGATAAATTCTTTGAGTAACTCTTTTAATGCTGCAAGTATGGGCGTAGTGTTGTGTTTAAAAATGGTAGCCGCAACACAAAGGGGTTCAAGAATGAATGCAGTGTCGGGTGGTGAGGCCAAATTACCTAAATTAAGCGTGCCATCTGCCTGCTGAGCTTTCAAGATAAAGCGGATAATTTTAGTCATTGCTATGACCAATTCCTCTTTTTGATAATATTGTGAGGTTGATTCAGCATACCCTGCAGCTAAATTGGCTAAATCAAACCCTAATCGTCTACGGATTTCAGTAATATCAGATGAAAAAACAGTTAATAATTTGGCAACTTCTTTATTATTGGCTTGAACTATTTGTTGGTGAAAATTTTCGTCAGAAGTACTTTCATGCTGAGCATAAGTCATTATTGGTGATAGCACTGCCAATGTTCCTAATCCAAAGCATTGTTGTAAAAAAGTTTGTCGTGTAATATGTTCCATATTATAAGGATAAAAGTAAAAGGTTGTCTTTTGTAAAAGATTAACACTCGACTTATTTACTTACTTAATAGTGACACATTAGCCTTTTTACTATGCTATCTGGCTCTATGGGTATTCATTTTAGTTATATATTTTTAGGCAGAGTAGGGTAGGAGATGATTATTAATTAAACCCTCAATGAACCACGAAAGCCTCTAGCGGCGTAATAAGATTCTGCACCATTATGATATATGAAGACCATACCATAGCGAAAATCAGCGAAAAGAGCACCCCCAAGTTTTCGAATAGCAGCAGGCGTTTGTATCCAACTAGATGTTTTTGCATCAAACTTTCCAAGTTTTTGTAATGCACGATATTGCTCTTCTGTTAAAATTTCAATACCCATGTAAGTTGCCATATCTACAGCATTGTTTGCTGGTTTATGTTCTTTTCTTGATGCTAGCGCTGCTCCATCGAAGCAAATACTTCTACGACCTTTGGGCGTTTCTTCTGAGCAATCGTAAAAAAAATATTCGCCCGTAATTTCATCATAACTAACAACATCTGGTTCTCCTCCAGTCTCTTCCATTTCATGAAGCGACCATAATTTTTCAGGATTAGCTTCTAATTTGGCTTGTATGCTAGCCCATTCAATACCTTGATGTCTGTTCATATTTTTCTCAAAACGTACTTTCAACACACTGAGTAATTTTGTACATTCTTCAGAAGACAAAGCATTTTTATTGACATTCATGTTTTTTTATATTAATACAGCAATAACGTTGCTAATTTTCATCATTTAAGCCTTTTCCATTAAGAATATGTGGCGTATATTTTTCAATCCTTGATTCCCTAGTTTTGGCTTGTTTCGGTGCAGCAAAATAAAGAAGATATGCTCTCTGTCGGCCTGGGGTTAAGGATTCAAAAGCAGTTTTTAACTCAGGAGCTTCATCTAATTTTTGTTGAAATTCGTCAGGAATAGAAAATTCTGAAGTTTTTTTAAGCGTCACTTGCAGTCCTGCTTTCTCTACTTCAATGGCTTCATAAATATACGTTTTGATGATAGATTCTAATTCCACTATTTCCTGCACATTCGTAAACCGAATCTGGCGTGTTGCCTGTGTATTCTCTGTTTGCTGAATCAAAATACCATTTGCATCATTTAATAAAGCTCCTTTGAAGAACAAAAGTGCACAGTATTCTTTAAAATCATGTATCAAAACGATGTTGCTTTTCTGAAAAGTGTAACAAGGTACACCCCATTTCAATTCTTCAGATAGCAGACAGTCAAGTACAATCATTCTCAACTTTTCTAATTCCTTTTGCCATTTTTCGGCTTTGTTAAAGTAAAAATCAACCTTTGGATTCATCATAATTATTTGTTGGAATAATTTTTCTATTGGCAGGTCTAAAATACCACGATACTATTGTCAGCACTAGTAATAACGTCGAAGGGAATATTTCATTTACAGCATCCTTTAATGCTATATGTGAAAGTATTGCTCCTGACATAGCAAAGAAAAAGCCAGCATAAGTCCATTCCTTCAGCAATGCAAACTTTGGGATAAGCACTGCTATAACTCCTAACAATTTCCAAACTCCTAATATTGTCAGAAAATAAATAGGATACCCCAAATGTGTAATGGCATCTACTTCTTCTTTCATTTTCAATAACTGTACTCCCCCAGTTGATAGCATTCCTAGCACTAACCAGCTAGTAGCAATCCAATAGATGATTTTGTTTCTCTTCGTCTTCATTATATCATTTTTTTTACAATATCTTCTAGTCGGTTATGAGCCATGTTGATTCCTTTCGCAAAAGGTAGCTGTAACATCTGGTCTCTAAGGGCAACAGATTTGTACACAATATGCATACTCAGTTTACTAGTATTTTCAGTAAGTTTCTCAAATGCTAAAAACTCCAACTGGACATCAAAAGGGGTATTTTCCATTTCAAACGTCCTAGTGATTTTTTGGTTTAAACTAAACTCATGAATCACTCCATTAAAGCCATGCTTGTTTCCTTTAGGGTCTGTGGTTACAAATTGCCAGCTACCATGCTTTTTATTTTCTAGTTTCAAAACTTTTGACCCCATCCATTGTTCAACAATATCAGGCTCAACATAGGCTTTAAAAAGTAATTCCACGGGCAAATCAAATTCCCTTATAACCATTAACTCCTGTTTGCCCTCTTCAGCAATGATTTTTGTTTTGGGTTCCATATTATTTTATTCCTTTGGTTTATATCCTTTCATAAGAGCTTCTAACTTATTAAACCTATCATCCCACATTGTGCGGAATGGTTCAATAAAGTCTGCGATTACTTTTATTTTTTCAGGATTCAAGCGATAGTGAATTTCTCTACCATTTTGTTCTTGTTCAAGCAATTCACACTCGACAAGTATCTGTAGGTGTTTTGATACAGTCGGTCTGGCGGTTTCAAAATTTGAGGCTATCGTACCTGCTGTCATTGATTGAGAAGCCAACAATAACAATATGGTTCTTCTAGTCGGGTCGGCAATTGCCTGAAAAACATCTCTGCGTAAATTCATTATGTAGTTATTTGACTACAAATATACATGTAGCTATTTGACTACATAATTTTTTTGAAAAAAACAAGAAAACTTTTTCATAATTAAAAACAATATCGTAATATTGCGATATAATAATATAATCAATGGGACTTACTAAAACAGAGATATTTACAGACGAGCAGAACAACTTGGCATCACTATTCAAAGTGTTAGGGCATCCTGCAAGGATAGCAATACTTCAGCATATTATCAATCAGAAAGCCTGTATTTGTAATGATTTAATTGATGAATTAGGATTAGCGCAGGCAACTATTTCTCAACATTTAAAGGAGTTGAAGAATATTGGTATCATTCAGGGAACCATTGAAGGAAAATCAGTTTGCTATTGTATAGAAGAAAAAAAATGGCATGAGGTTCAAGAGTTGTTTAATCTATTTTTTGAACAAAATGTAAAAGTTAATGAATGCTGTTAATGCATTTTTTTAGACTTTTAATATCGTAATATTGCAATATAACATTTATACTTAATAATCGACGCTTTATGAAATTATCAAACATCAAAGAAATCTTACCCACATTGAATAATGTGGAGTTTCAATTAGAGAGTGGCACATTTGTGCCAGAACATTTTCACGTGACAGAAATAGGCATGATTACAAAACATTTTATTGATTGTGGTGGAACGATAAGAAATGAGAAAGTAGTCAATTTCCAACTATGGGATGCAAATGATTATGAGCATAGATTGAAACCAACTAAGCTGCTTAACATCATCAAGCTTTCTGAAGAAAAATTAGGTATCGAGGATGCTGAAATTGAAGTAGAATATCAAGCCGAAACTATCTGTAAATATGCCTTAGCATTTAATGGAAACCATTTTATTTTAAAGAATAAACAAACAGCATGTTTGGCAAATGATGCCTGTGGAATTCCTACTGAAAAACAAAAAATAAACTTAGGAGAATTAAAAAGTAATGCTTGTTGTACTCCTAATTCAGGTTGTTGTTAAAGCATTGATTTTTGTAATCAATTATCCTATCTTTCTTATGTTCCATTAGTTTTATTCTTAGCGAAGTACTTACGTAACTCGCTAAGAATAAAGAATATTTTTTTGTATAATCTCATATTGAATTTTAATATTCTCATTAACTACTAATAAAACTATCTCTATCATCTGTCTCTCACACCATTTTGTCTGTCTATAATTCCGTAGAGCGCTGTTTTTTTCTTAACGCAAAAACATATCTACTCTACAGAAATATATGTAAAGCACTATTTAGTGTTACATTATCGAACCGAACCCTTACTAAACCAGCTTTAATACGCTAGATTTGGACAGAATCTTCATAAGTGCTTTAATTAGCAAAAACGCTGTAGAAGTGTTGGTTAAACGTACATTTCCCTTGAGAAAAAGTAAAAAATAAGGTTTGGATATTCTGGAAAAGATATAAAATTATATTTTTATAATATTATTTTAAACAATAAGATGAGTGTTTTAATATGTATTATTACATTTGTGTCTATTTTACACATTTCATTTTTAGTTTATGTAATCAATATTTAAGTTTGATAATTATTTGTTGTTTTATATAGCTTCTTTTAAATACTGTTTTTCAGAAAGATAGTATTCCTATTATTGAATGAATAACGTGATTAATCATGACAAATAAATACCTCCTTATTTTTTTACTTTTGCTGTTCCAACAATCTTTTGGACAAGTAAAAAACTATAACTTTATCAATATTAATAGCAAAGATGGGCTTGCTTCAAATACGGTTTATGCTATTTATAAAGATAAATTAGGTTTTATGTGGTTTGGTACTGAAGACGGACTTAATAAATTTGATGGACAAAATTTTACCGTTTACAGGCATAAACAAAATGAAAAAGAAAGTATAGGAAGAGGAGAAGTAATGGCTATTACTGAAGATATAAACAGAAATTTATGGATAGGAACAAAGCTAACATTGGCATTATATAATAGAAGTTCAGACAAATTCACCAATTTTGATTTTACAAAAACAGGCTGGATACATACGCTATCTTCTGATCATTCGGGTAATATATGGGTTGGTACATATAATGGACTTTTTTATTTTGACACTAAAACAAGAAAAACGAAGGCTATTAGTTTACATAAGGGAGATAGTAAAAAAGTAGGGTATGAATTGGTATTTTGTATATTTGAAGATAGTAAAAAACAGATATGGGTTGGTTCGCAATCAGGTTTATATTTACTTGATCGTAATCAAAGGGTAATAAAAAAGTATGTTCATCAAAACAATAATTCTAATTCGCTTTCTGACAATACCGTCAGAGCCATTACGGAAGACCGAAACGGGAACCTATGGATAGGTACAAACTTAGGCTTAGATGTAATGAACCCCAACACAGGAAAGATTGAGAGTTTTAAAAGTATTGAGTCTGATGAGAGAACGATTAGCAACAACATCATAAATAAAATTATTTTTGATGCGGATGGTAATCTTTGGGTTGGCACAGAAAATGGTATGTCGATTTTTGATATTACAACCCGCACAGCATTAAGAATAAAAAGCCTCTTGCCAGATAAAAATAACCCGTTTGGAAGCTTTGCTGGCTATAAAGTAAAAGACATTTATATCGGGAAAGACGGTATAAACTGGTTTGCTACCGTTAATGGAGGCGTAAATAAATATGATAAAAATTTAGCCTTTTTTCAGCATAGATTCCACCTGCCCAATGAAACATATGGATTAAAAGGGTCTTCGGTAATGGCATTTGCAGAAGCTGCTTCTGGGAACCTATATGTTGGTACAGATGGGGGAGGACTTAATATCTTTGATACTAAAAAAAACGTTTTCTATGATGTTCCTCTTTATTCCTCTCAAGGGAAGATTAAAAATATTTTGGCTTTAGAAAAAAAAGGAGACGATTTGATTATTGGCACTACCAACGATGGTATAGTTAGTATCAATGAAAAAACGCATCAAATAAAACCGTTGTTTGCTATTAAAGACAAATTGAATAAATCTGTTGTCTTGATTAATTGCCTAAAGGCAGATTCGAAGGGTAACCTATGGGTTGGTACAAATGGCGCAGGCTTATATATTTGTTTAGCCCAGTCAAATACATTTGTTCCTTTCAAGAATATACTTGATGAACACCTTAAAAAACAGTATACCTTAAATAGTTACATTACAGCCATAGAAGAAGATAAAGAAGGAAATATTTGGGTAGGCTCAAATGGAAGTGGTCTTATTATTTATAATGCAGACAAACAGACATTGAGTGCATTTAATCAAAAGAACGAAAATTTCCCCATCCATAGAATACTAAGCATTTACTCAGATAAACGCAATAGAACATGGGTGAGTGTGTGGGGAGAAGGATTATGCTTGTACAATAAAAAAAGAAGAAAATTTGAGCAGTATGGAGAAGAACACTTACTTTCTAATAATGTTATTTATAAAATATTAGAAGACAACGCTGGAAAGTTGTGGCTCAGTACTAACAAAGGAATTTCGATGTTTGATTTAAGTAAAAAAAGATTTAAGAATTTTACTTATCGAAATGGTATTCAAAATACAACCTTCAATATAGGTGCTGGAATCAAAACAAAGACAGGAGAAATGTATTTTGGGGGGCTTGATGGCTTTAATTTTTTCAACCCTATTCAATTATTTCAAAATACTAAAACTCCGTCGGTTGTAATTACTGATATAAAAATTAATAATAAACGTGCTAACCCTACTGAAAATAGTGAACTTAAAGAGGATATTACTTTAGCCAAAGAAATCAACTTAAGCTATAAACAAAATTTTTCTTTAGACTTTGTCGCTTTAAATTATACTGCGCCGCATGAAAACCAATACACTTATCAGCTTGAGGGCTTTGATAAGGAGTGGAACAATGTAGGTTCAGTGACGACGGCGGTTTATACTAACCTAGACCCTGGGAAATATATTTTTAGGTTGAAAGTAAAAAGTGAGGATGGAACTTGGCAAACTCCCGAAAAAACTATTCTTATTAATGTTCATCCACCATTTTGGCGTACTTATTATGCCTATATAATATATTTGGCAGTATTGATATTTACTTTATGGGTGATAAGGAGAAGGGGAGTACAAAAATTAAAAAATGAATTTGCACTAGAACAAGAGAGAACAGAGGCGGAGCGTAGGATGGAATTGGAACAACTGAAAATTAAATTCTTGACCAATTTGAGTCATGAATTGAAAACACCACTTACTTTAATTTTGAATCCTGTCGAAAACCTTTTGTTTCGAGAGAAAAACAATGATAAAATTGAAATGCTCAATCTTATCAATAGAAATTCAAAAAGGCTTTTGAATCTTGTTAATCAATTACTTGATTTTAGGAAAATTGAGGAAAATGAACTTAAGTTGAATTCAGTGCTACAAGACCTTGTTCCATTGGTGAAGGAAATCTTTGATTCATTTAAGTATATTGCGTCTCAAAAAAACATTCATCTTGAATTTGCCAGTAATATTGATGAGTATAATACTTATTTTGATAAAAATAAAATGGAGCGTATTTTGATAAATTTACTCTCAAATGCAATAAAGTTTACGAATGAAAATGGTAATGTATATTGTCATGTCAAATCTTTATCAAATAATGGTATCGAACTAATCATAGGCGATTCTGGCATTGGTATACCCCACCATATGCAAGCAGAAGTTTTTGAAAGGTTTTTCCAAGTAAGTAGTCCATCTCACATTCTTAATCAAGGTAGCGGAATTGGCTTATCTATTGCTCAGGAGTTTGTTAAGTTACATGGCGGAACCATCAAATTGGCAAGTGAAGAATATAAGGGAAGTGTTTTTACGCTATATTTCCCTTTTATTAAAGAACAACAAAAAATTAATCAAACCAACAAGGAAGACGAAAAAAATGAATCTGAAAGCTTGTCGTATATAGAAAAGAGTGAGGATGAAATCGAGGTTACCGAAAAACCTGTAGTCCTGATTGTTGACGATAGTTACGACCTACGTATATTCTTGAGGGAAAGCTTAAAATCAAAATATAAAATCATCGAAGCTGCCGATGGGAAACAGGGTTGGCAAAAGACATTATCATCACATCCAGAAATCATCGTGAGTGATGTTAATATGCCTAATATGGATGGAATAGAAATGGTGAACAAAATAAAAAAAGATGAAAGGACAAAGCACATTCCGGTTATCCTTTTAACTGTTTTGACTGATGAAGTAGAACAGCTAGAAGGGCTTAAAACTGGAGCAAATGACTATTTGACTAAGCCGTTCAGTTTCGAGGTGCTTAGCATTAAAATAGACAACCTTTTAAAACTAAACAGTACTTTCAAAAATACTTATAAAAAGCAAATTAATATTGAAACATCTGAAACAGAGGTTGTTTTGGAAGACGAAAAATTTTTATTAAAAATAAACAAATACATTGATGAACACATTCATGATTCTGAGCTATCAATTGAAGAGTTAAGCCAGAAAATGAATATGAGTAGAGGAACGCTTTATAGTAAACTCTTGAAGATTACAGGTGAAACTCCAATAGAGTATATCCGTTCAATAAAATTGACTAAAGCGTTGCCATTGCTTGAAAAAAGTGATATGAAAATTTCGCAAATTGCGTATGAAGCTGGCTTTTCAAATCCAAACTATTTTACGCGAGCTTTTAAAATCAAATACGAAATCTCGCCCACCGAATACATTAAGTTAAAAAGAGGAAAATAAAGCTACTTTATTATTTGAAGACATTTCAAGGCACTACTGACTTAGAGTTGAATTCCACCCTGAGTCAATAGTGCCTTCTCATTTTATAATTTTGCTACATATAATCCCTTTTTCTTCAATACCAATTTAGAGCGAATCATATAAACCAAGATAAGGATTTCAAACTTATAGTTTATTCATGTGCTATTTAAAATGGCAATTAAACCCTATTTTTTACTTTTTAGACGGGATATTGCCTCGAAATAGGGGTATTATATGATTATAAATGTGTCAAATTGACATTTTTTTATACAATTAAACATTTTAAATGCATATCTAACGATTAGTGCTAAATATTTGCTTTTCATTTTTTTTACTTTACACCGTCAAAACTACTATTGACAGCAATTAAGTGTTATTTTTTATTAAAACAATCATATCCTAATTCATTATGAAACAATTCAACTATCCAATCCTACAAAGGAAAAAGAAACTATACACTATTATGATGTATATTATTTTCTTTTGTATTTCGAGTATTACGCTGAGTGCCCAAACCCTGAAAGGGCGTATTACTACAGATGCAGGGAAGGAAATCCCCGGAGCCTCAATTTTAATTAAAGGAACAAATATCGGTACGGTTGCTAATAGCAATGGGGAGTATATCTTTAATAATTTACCTAAAAATGCTACGATTGTTATTACAAGTGTTGGGTATATAAAACAAGAAATTATCGTTGGTACAAAAACCGTTATTGATGTTACCTTACTTACTGATAACAGAGAGTTGGGCGAAGTTATCGTTGTAGGTTATGGTACTCAAAAGAAAAGAGACATAACTGGTTCAGTTGTGTCGGTTACCGAGGCAACCCTAAAAGAAGTACCAGCACCAAACCTTTTAAATTCTTTGAAGGGTAGAGCTGCAGGGGTATCAATCGTAAGTAATGGTTCTACTCCAGGTAGTCAAGCGTCGATTCGTATTCGTGGTAATCGCTCACTGACAACTGGTAATGGCGACGGACTTGATGGACCTTTAGTGGTGGTTGATGGTATTCCTTATGGAGGGCTAAATGATATTAATCCAGATGATATTTCAAATATTGAAATTCTTAAAGATGCCTCTGCAACGGCAATTTATGGTTCGCGTGGTGCGGGTGGGGTTATTTTAGTAACGACCAAAAGAGGTAAAATTGGAAAGCCAGTATTAACTTATGATGGGTATCATGGAATTACTAATATAATGGGCAAATACAATGTGATGAATGGAGAACAATATGCAAAGTTCAAAGATTTGTCCGCTGCTTATAATACCCAAGGTGCAGGTACAACAGCTTACCCTCTAACAGATGAGGAAAAAGCGAATTTAGCTGCTGGCGTTTCAACAGATTGGCAAAGCTTATTGTATAAACAAGGGTTTAATACTAGTCATCAACTTGGTTTACAAGGTGGTGTAGAAAACACGCAATATGGAATGGGAATTGGCTATTTCAACGAAACAGGAATTATGCCAAACCAAAACTTTGACCGTGCGACTATACGTGCAACATTAGACCAAAAAATCGGGAAGCATGTAAAAATTGGGTTAAATACAATTAATACCTTGACGCACAAGAACGACCCTGCGGGTGGTGGTATCCCAACAGAACTGGTACGTCTTTCGCCATTAGTTTCGGCCTATAACGCTGATGGGTCTGTAAATTTAAACCCTAAAAAAGGTACAATCGAAGCTCAAGCTGTTAGCCCCTTGACGCTTATCTCTCGTGGAGCTGATATACTTTCAAATGAGCGTTCTTTGAGAACTTTCAATAGCTTGTATGCAGAAGTAAATATCATCGATGGGCTTAAATACCGCTTCAATGCTGGTCTTAACTTTAGCCAAGTACATTTTAATGGCTATAGCCCTCCAAATACATTTGTTAACACAGGAACAGATCAAAGTGTATCAAGTGCAGATATTAGAAATACAGAGTATTGGGATGTGAACTTACAGCACTTATTATATTATGATAAAGTATTTGCTCAAAAACATAAAATAGGGTTAACTGCGCTATATGAAATTACAAAAAACCATAATTTAGGTAGCAATTTTAATGTAAAAGGTGTACCAGCCGATTATATTCAAACTGCAAACTTTACTTTAGCTTCTGGAGCAGTAACGGCTAATACTAGTTTTGGTAACTCTTTCGGAGAAACAGGATTATTGTCTTATATGGCTCGTTTGAACTATACGTTCAATGATAAATATACGCTAACAGCTACTTTCCGTAGAGACGGCTCTTCAACATTATCGCCAGGAAATCAATATTTTAATTATCCTGCTATTGGTTTGAGTTGGAATATCATTGATGAGCCATTTATGAAAGACCTTCCCGTCTTTTCTAACTTAAAACTAAGAGGTGGTTGGGGAATTTCTGGTAACCGTAACGTAGATGCTTATGCAACTTTAGGTGCATTATCGTCTGGATATTATAACTTCGGTACTACAACTGCTGGGCAAGCACTTGCTTATACAGTAACAAGTTTACCTGCAAGCAATTTAGGCTGGCAATCAACATCACAATCTGATTTTGGTTTGGAAATTGGGTTATTAAATAACCGAATCACGGGTTCATTTGATGTTTATAAACAAAATACTAAAGACATTTTACTTTCTGTAAACCTTCCTCAAAGTAACGGAGCAGGCTCTGCCTTGAAAAACTTAGGAAAAACCGAAGGTAGTGGGTTTGAATCTTCTTTAACATTCGATATTGTTAGAAATAAAAATGGCTTTAATTGGAGTACTGACGTAACTTATTTCTTTAATCGTGAAAAAATTACTCAGCTTACAACTCCTTCTGAATTAGATAATAAAGGAAACTTTTGGTTTGTTGGACAACCCCTCACAGTTATCTATGACTATAACAAAATCGGGATATGGCAACAATCAGATAAAGACAACGGTACGTTGGCAAAACAAACCTCGCCAGTACAAGTACCAGGAGAAATTAGGGTTGAAGACGTAGATGGTAATGGTAAAATTGATGCTAATGACCGCAAAGTTATTGGTAACTTCCAACCAAAATGGGAAGGTGGCTTTACCAATAGAATTAGTTTTAAAGGGTTTGATTTATCAATTGTTACATACGCACGTATGGGCATGAAAGTATTAGTTCCTTATTTGGCAGGAACATCGGGTGGTGGTTCTGGATTCGGATTCCTTAACCAAGGTCGTTCTAACCAATTAGTAATGGATTATTGGACAACAGAAAACCCAACAAATGCTTTCCCTAGACCAAATGCAGGGGGTGGTGTAAGAGATTTTACATCTACAACACAATACCAAGATGGTTCATTTATAAAAGTGAGAAGTATTAATTTTGGCTATACTGTACCTACAAAAATACTTAGTAGACTTGGAATTAGTTCTGCTCGTATATACGTGAATGCAACAAATCCACTTATCCTTTATTCACCATTAGTAAAAGATAAACTTGCGATTGACCCAGAAGGAAATGGATATGGTAATACAATTCAGGGCGGTAATTTTAACCGTGTAATTAGTGTAAACCTAAATAATCCGCCAGTACGTCAATTTACTTTAGGCGTAAATCTTAAATTTTAATGATTGATAACGACATGAAAAAAATAAAAATTTCCATACTAGCCTGTACTTTATTTTTAAGTTTAGGTTGTGAAAAAATACTTGAAGAACACCCACAATCTCAAATCGTACCTTCATATTTCAATAGTCCAGCGGGAGTACTTGGAGGTATTGCAGGGGTGTATAATGAAATTCGTAACCAATGGGGTACTGAAGGTTTCTCTTCAGAAATGCAAGCAGGAACTGATGAGTTTATTCAAGGTGCAAGTAGCGGGGGTGGTCCTGTTCATACTTTCAACGGACTCAATGGTACTAACTTTGGTTCGGCATGGGGATCATCATTTACATCTATTAATACACTAAATGGTGTATTGAAATTTGGCCAAGCTATTGACCTACCAGACGCAACTAAAAAACAATATCTTGCGCAAGCTAAGTTTTTAAGAGCATTTTGGTATTTCTATTTAGTTCAGACTTGGGGAGATGTACCTTTACATACTGAATTTATAACAGTTCCTTCTCAAGCTGCAAAAAGAGACCCAGCATCCGAGGTTTATAAACTAATTATTAAAGATTTAACTGAAGCGGCTGCTGATTTACCAGATAAACCAACCGCTCCATTCTTAGGTAAAGCAGCAACTAAGCCTGTTGCGCTGTTCTTCTTGGCTAAGGCTTACCTTACACGCGGATGGTTAACAAATTCACAGACAGATTTTGCCGAAGCAGCAAGAATATCAAGCGATATAATTGCTAATAAAGCAACTTATGGATTGGATTTATGGCAGGATTTCGGTGATGCCTTCGTACCTGCTAATGACTATGGTAAAGAAACGATGTTTGTAAGTGACCACTCAAATGATGCAAAATTTGGATATTATTCTGTTGGTGGTGGTGCCAGTGGTGGTGCTGGACAAAATCTTACACCTTGGTTTACTAACTGGAATTACCCTAATAATAGTGGCGTTAACTCAACTGTGAATGCGAGTGGTGTTTTGGTGAATTCAGGTACTTCATTGATGGTTCGTGATTCATATTACGGTCGTCCATATCAACGTATTCGTCCAAATAGCGTTAAACAAGCTACTGGAGACGTTGCTGGGAAGAATTATTTTCTTGACCAAGCTTTTGTAAAAAGAGATATTGATTCAAGATTCGCGAATACATTTTATACCGTGTATATCGCTAATCAATCAATTACGAATACTGCAACAGCTGCTAATAACAAAAGAGGTATTGGTTATACCACTCAAATAGGTGTTGATACTGCGGTTTGGCTTCCAGACTTTGAGGTTGTTGGAGCTCCACAATTCAATGGCACAAGACCATTTAAAGGAATTATTGTTCCACCGAGCCTTTGGAAATCAGATGTTTATCCTGCAATAAAGAAACACATGGATCCAAGCCGAGGAAGCAATTTCAATGACCCTTCAACTCGTCCAGTTGTGATTACACGTTTTGCAGAAGTATATCTTGTAGGAGCAGAGGCTTACCTTCAATCAGGTAATAAAGCAAAAGCTGCTGAACTATTAAATGTACTTCGTCAAAGAGCAGCATATCGTAAGACTAATTCCGCAGCTCAAAATGCCGCAGCAGCCGATGCTATGTTAATCAAAGAATCAGATGTAACTGTCGACTTTATTTTGGATGAGAGAAGCCGTGAATTATTTGGCGAATGGATGAGATTCCACGACTTAGTACGTACCAAGACATTGGTTAAACGTATAAAACTTTGGAATAATGAGGCTAGTCCTTATATAAAAGATTTCCATGTTTTGAGACCAATTCCACAATCTGAAATAGATCGTACTGTAGAAGGTCCTGTATTTACACAAAATCCAGGTTACTAAGACTTAATTGATGACTAGACTGCTCCAAATTTTTATTTGGAGCAGTCTTTTATTTGAGGAATTAATGCTTAAAATACTTTCAAATATTAATGATAATTGGCGATAATATAGCATAGTTTTATTTTGTCCCGATAGTATATTTTATAAAAAACCTATTTGATTTTTACCTATACAGAGCCCATTTTATAATATTATTTATATTAATTTGAAAAATTCATACCTATTGAACATTTTGAAGGAATATTTGGCAATTTGTGCTACTCAATTTTTTATTGATTTGCTTACTTTACACCATCAAAAAAGCGTGATATCGACTGCATACGTATATTTATTACCGAACACAGTTATACGGTTGTAGAATCAATAAAAGCTAATACTCAAACAAGCTCAATATTTATGAAACAAATTTACTTAGTACTTTTACTCTTATCAGTCGCGCATTGCTTTTCACAAAATAAATCGCAATTAAAGCTATGGTATAACCAACCTTCGGGAAATACTTGGGAAAATGCACTGCCTATTGGAAATGGATTTTTAGGAGCAATGGTCTATGGGAATGTTGAAAAAGAAACTATACAGCTTAATGAGCATACCGTCTGGAGTGGTAGTCCCAATCGCAATGATAACCCCGACGCTTTAGGAGCATTACAAGCTATCAGAAAACTGATTTTTGAGGGTAAATACAAAGAAGCTGAAAAATTAACGAATCAGTCAATTATTACTAAAAAATCGCATGGACAGATGTTTCAGCCTGTTGGCAACTTACATCTTACTTTTGAGGGATACCAAAAATATACAAATTATCATCGAGCGTTAGATATTGAGAAAGCAATTGCTACGGCCACTTATTCGGTCGGAGATGTCACATATACCCGTGAAGCCTTGGCTTCTTTTCCTGATAGAGTAATTGTATTGAGACTTACAGCCAACAAAGCGAATAGTATTTCATTTACAGCCACATATTCTACACCACATACTAAAAAATCAATAGCCACGACTCCAACCAAAGAACTTACTTTATCAGCCACTACCTCCGACCATGAAGGCGTAAAAGGTTTGGTTAGACTTAAAGGAATAACAAAATTCAACATTGAAGGAGGAAGTATGACCACTACCGATAGTTCTATATCGGTGAAAGATGCAAATGTGGCAACGATTTTTATTTCGATAGCTACCAATTTTAACAAGTATGATGATATAAGTGCCGACGAAAATAAAAGAGCTTCGGAATATTTGAATAAAGCTTTATCAAAACCTTATGATGCCATTGTAAATGGCCATATAGCTGCCTATCAAAAATATTTTAATAGAGTAAAACTGGATTTGGGGACAACAGATGCCGTAAAATTGCCTACAGATGAACGGTTGAAAAAATTCAGTAAGGCTTATGACCCTCATTTTGTTACACTATATTATCAGTATGGAAGGTATTTATTGATTTCCTCTTCACAACCAAGCGGACAACCAGCCAACTTACAAGGTATTTGGAATAATAAACTGCGTCCAGCATGGGACAGTAAATATACCATCAACATCAATACTGAGATGAATTACTGGCCTGCTGAGAAAACTAACCTTTCTGAATTGCACGAGCCTTTAATCAAACTTATAAGAGAATTATCGGAGACAGGCAAAGAAACAGCAAAAGTTATGTATGGTGCTCGTGGATGGATGGCACATCATAACACAGATATTTGGCGCACTAATGGTGCTGTAGATGGCGCATTTTGGGGTGTTTGGAATGCAGGAGGGGGCTGGTTAAGTCAGCACCTTTGGGAACATTATTTATACAATGGAGATAAAAAATATTTAGCATCAATATATCCAATACTGAAAGGAGCAGCAACATTTTACGTTGATTTTTTAGTAGAACATCCTAAATACCATTGGCTTGTGGTATCACCAGCTAACTCACCCGAGAATGCACCAGGAGCGCATGAGGGGTCTTCTTTAGATGCGGGGACAACTATGGATAATCAAATTGTTTATGATGTATTCAGTACAACCATAAGAGCCGCCGAAGCCCTTAGTAAAGACCATGTCTTTGTGGATACCCTTAAGCAAATGCGTAGTAAATTAGCCCCAATGCACATCGGTAAGCATAATCAATTACAAGAATGGCTCGATGATGTAGATGAGCCTAATGACCACCATCGCCATATTTCTCATTTGTACGGTTTGTTTCCATCTAATCAAATATCGGCCTATAGAACACCTGAACTATTTGCAGCAGCAAAAAATACGCTTATTCAGCGTAGTGATGTTTCCACAGGTTGGAGCATGGGCTGGAAAGTAAATTGGTGGGCAAAAATGCAAGATGGAAATCATGCCTATCAATTAATTAAAAACCAGCTTACACCATTGGGCGTAAATGCCGAAGGTGGGGGTACTTACAACAATTTATTTGATGCTCATCCCCCATTTCAGATTGATGGTAATTTTGGATGTACTTCGGGAATTACGGAAATGCTCATGCAAAGTGCAGACGATGCGCTACATTTATTGCCTGCTCTTCCAGACGTTTGGACGGAAGGTTCTATTCGAGGACTTCGTGCTAAAGGGGGATTTGAAGTAGTAGAAATGCAATGGAAAGATGCCAAACTTACTAAAGTAGTAATAAAATCTACTTTAGGAGGAAACCTTCGTTTGAGATTGCCTAATCAATTAAAATCAAGCACAGGAGCTACTTTAAGTAAAGCTTTGGGAAAAAACCCTAATCCATTTTATCAATTAGAAGAAATTCCAAGTCCAATTATTTCTGAAAAATCAAACATTAAGCCTCTTGAATTGAAGGAAACAGTGCTTTTTGATATACCAACACAAAAGGGTAAAATCTATACTTTTTCAACAAAATAAATCTTTGAAATTTTATTATCATGAAAATAAAAATATTCGTTTTAGTACTGACATATTTGATCACAATCAATATCACAAACGCACAAAAAACAACTTTAGTAAACCCTATCATGACGGGTTTTTACCCTGACCCAAGTATTGTACAAGTAGGGAAAGACTATTATCTTATCAATTCTACCTTTTCGTATTTCCCTGGCATTCCAGTTATGCACAGTCGTGACCTTAAAAATTGGAAACAAATTGGTAATGTAATTGACCGCCCATCGCAAATGGATTTTATGGGAGAGCGCATGACTCGTGGACTATTTGCGCCTGCTATTAATTACTATAAAGGCGTTTTTTATGTGACTTGTACTGATATTGACCACGACGGAAATTTTGTGGTAACTGCCAATAATCCCGCTGGTCCGTGGAGTAATCCTGTAAAACTGCCGGAGGTAAAAGGTATTGACCCATCGCTTTACTTTGATGAAGAAACCGACAAAGCCTATATCGTTTATAATAGTGACGCGCCTAATTACAAACCCCTTTATTCAGGACATCGCACTATTCGTATGTATGAATTTGACTATAAAAACCTAAAAGTTACAGGGGAAGAACAACAGTTAGTAAACGGAGGAGTAGACCTCAGCAAAAAACCTGTATGGATTGAAGGCCCACATATTATGAAACGTTTTGGTTGGTATTACTTGTATGCCGCTGAAGGTGGTACTTCTGTCAATCACTCAGAGGTCATATTAAGAAGTAAATCTGTTGCGGGGCCATACATCCCTTATGAAAATAATCCTATTTTAACACAAAGAGATTTACCTGAAAACCGCAAAGACCCTATTACTTCAGCTGGTCATGCGCAGTTTGTCGATGGACCAGACGGAAAGACTTATGCTATTTTTCTAGCTGTTCGTCCTTATGAAGGAGATTATTATAATACAGGACGGGAAACATTTATTGCTCCAGTGGCATGGAAAGATGAATGGCCAATCATCAATCCTGATAGCAAGGAAATCAAATACAGCTATACCACTGATTTTAAGGAGGAAAAACAAAAAGGAGCATTGCCACAATCGGGCAATTTTGCTTATACATTCAATTTCGACAAAAAACTAGACCCATCATTTTTGTTCATGCGAACAATTGACTCAAGTTCTTTTGCAATTTCTCCTAAAAAAGGTTTAACCCTAAAGCTAAAAGCAGCAACAGTAATGGATTTTGCCAATCCATCTTTTATCGGAAAACGCCAGCAACACCTTTACAGCACAGCCGAAACAGCCTTGACATTTTCTGCAACAAAGGAAAATGAAAAAGCAGGGTTAGTGATTTTTCAGAATGAAACGCACTTTTATTTTTTAGGTAAATCAATTGTAGAAGGAAAGAATGTATTACAACTTTTTCAAAGTAATACAAAAGATAAAACCATGACTTTATTGACCGAAGTACCTATTAACCCTAAACAAGAAGCGGTAAAACTGCGTATCAGTTCGGAAGGAGATAAGTACAGCTTTTATTACGCTATTGATAAAGAGAATTGGACTCTTATCAAAGATAAAGTAGATGGAAAATACTTGAGTACAAAAACAGCAGGCGGTTTTATTGGATGTATTTATGGGATGTATGCAACCTCGTCTGGAGAAGATAGCAATAATACTGCTTCTTTTAAATACCTGAAATACACAGGTAACGACAGTATGTTTAAGTAAATAATAACGTGGGATTATGTTGTTTCCAAAAACTTGAGAGACAAGTACTCATTAACAGTTTAAGTATTGAACAAAATGATAAAAAGATTTTTATTCCTGACTATATTAATATTTAGTCAAAAAGTATTTGCACAAGTAAAACAGGCACAAAATCCTATCATCTTTGCGGATGTACCTGATATGGCAATGATTCGTGTGGGGAATACGTATTATATGAGTAGTACAACCATGCATATGAGTCCGGGGGTGCCTATTATGAAATCAAAAGATTTGGTCAATTGGGAAATAGTTGGCTATGCTTACGATACGCTTGCTAGCATTAACGAACTGAATTTAACCAATGGCAAAAGTACCTATGGCAGAGGCTCATGGGCAAGTAGCTTACGACTGCATAATGGAACTTATTATCTGACTACTTTTGCACAAACCACAGGCAAAACACATATTTATACGACTAAAAACATTGAAAAAGGCCCTTGGAAAGCTATTTCATTCAGGCCTTCTTATCATGACCATACTTTGTTTTTTGATGATGATGGTCGTACATATTTGATTTATGGTAGTGGTAAACTCAAATTAGTAGAACTCAATGCTGATGCTTCTGGCGTTAAAGAAGGTAGTACTGAACAAGTAATTATCGAAAATGCCAGTACACCATCAGGAACTAACGGTGGTTTACCCGCAGAAGGTTCTCAGCTCTTTAAAGTAAATGGCAAATATTACTTATTCAATATTAGCTGGCCACGTGGCGGTATGCGTACTGTAGTAATTCACCGAGCTGATAAAATTACGGGGCCTTGGGAAGGGAAAGTAGGATTACAAGATTTGGGCGTTGCTCAAGGTGGACTGATTGATACCCCAGACGGGAAATGGTATTCGTACCTATTTCGTGATTTTGGTGGAGTTGGTCGGATTCCCTATTTAGTACCTGTAAAATGGGAAGATGGTTGGCCAGTATTGGGCGAAAATGGTAAAGTTCCCGAAAAATTAGACCTTCCAGCCAATGAAAGCTTAATCCCAGGTATTGTCGCTTCTGATGAATTTACCCGCAAAAAAGGAGATTCAGCATTACCTTTAGTATGGCAGTGGAATCATAACCCTGATAATAGCCTATGGTCAGTTGCTGAAAGAAAAGGATTTTTACGATTAAAAACAGGCAGAATTGATAGCAGTTTCCTTTTAGCCAGAAACACACTTACTCAGCGAACAATCGGGCCAGTTTGTTCGGGAATTACCTCTTTAGATATTTCAAAAATGAAAGAAGGAGACTTCGCTGGATTGAGTTTACTGCAAAAAAACTTTGGTTTGGTAGGTGTAAGCATAGAGAATGGGGAAAAATCAATCATAATGTATGATGCTTCATCTGGAAAACCTGTTGAGGTACAAAAAGTATCCCTAAAGCAAAATACCATCTTTTTAAAAGCTGAATGTGATTTTAAAAATCGAGCCGATACAGGTTATTTCTTTTACAGTCTTGATGGGAAAGTTTGGCAACCTATTGGCAGGTCTATCAAAATGCCTTATACTATTCCGCATTTTATGGGGTATCGTTTTGGCTTATTTAACTACGCGACTAAAAATATAGGCGGATATGCAGATTTTGACTTTTTTAGGGTTGAAAATCAAATTTCAAAACAAAATTAGTATAGCTGAAAAAGGTATCAACAAATAGATTAGATATTATTAAAAAACTTTTTCCTATAAAAATGAAAAATAAACTCTTTGCGATTATCCTTGTTTTAGGCAACTATATTGCTAATGCTCAACAGATTATCCCTTTATACGAAGGAGCTGTTCCCAATGCCAAAGTGACTAATATAACCGAAACAGGTGGCGACAAAGGAATGTATAAAGATGTAACCGTACCTACGTTGGAATACATAAAACCTGAAAAACCAAACGGGACTTCCGTGATAATAGTAGCAGGGGGTGGCTATAGCGTAATTGTATACAATGGCGAGGGGATAAGTACTGCCAAAGCGTTAGCAGACAAGGGAATATCAGCATTTGTGCTAAAATATAGGTTGCCCAGTGATGACATAATGGTAGATAAAAAAATAGGCTCATTACAGGATGCCCAGCAAGCCATAAAGTTTCTCCGAGAAAATGCCGACAAATATGGTATCGATAAAAATAAAATAGGCATTATGGGTTTTTCGGCAGGTGGACATTTGGCCAGTACAGCCGCTACTCATTTCGAAAAATCGTATATCGAAAATCCTAATAACACTAGCCTAAGACCCGATTTTCAGATCTTGGTTTACCCTGTTATCAGTATGAAGGAAGGTCTTACACATGGCGGTTCACGGGACAATCTGATTGGTAAAAATCCTACTGATGCTGACATTGAAGCTTTCTCTAACGAACTGCAAATCAAAGCCAATACACCGCCAGCCTATTTGACTCACGCTGCCGACGATAAGTTGGTAGATGTGGATAACAGCATTTCATACTTTGAAAATTTACGAAAGAACAAAGTTGAGGTAGAAATGCACATTTTCCCGAAAGGTGACCACGGATTTATTTTTCGTCACAAAGGTTGGATGGAACCACTTTTTGACTGGATGAAACGTAACAATTGGTTGTAATGTTCACTGTTTTTAACATAAAAATACAATGAAAAAATATCTAATTTTCTGTATTTCAGCATTGTTTCTAATAAATTTTGCTACTTTTTCCCAAGTGTGGAGTCCCATAAAAACCCAAAATGGGTTTGTGCAAGGGACTTTTGAAAACGGTCAACAGGTTTTCCGTGGTATTCCCTTTGCTCAACCGCCAGTAGGACAGTTGAGGTGGAAAGCGCCACAGCCTGCCACAAATTGGGAAGGTATAAAAGCAACCACGAATTTTGCCCCTGCTCCCTATCAAGGTGGAAACCCTCCATCTGGTAAAAGTGAAGACTGCTTGTACCTAAATGTATGGAGTCCAGCTAAAAACCCCAAAGAAAAACTACCTGTAATTGTATGGATTTACGGGGGTGGTTTTGCCTTTGGTTCTACCGCTGATGGGGTTTATTCAGGTGAAAAATTGGCAGAAAAAGGTGTGGTGTTCGTTTCAATTGCTTATCGAGTTGGTCAATTAGGCTTTTTAGCACATCCAGAATTAAGTGCCGAAACTCCTCAAAAAACATCTGGGAATTATGGTTTGCTAGACATGATAGCGGGCTTGCAATGGGTTAAAAGTAATATTGCAGCTTTTGGGGGCGACCCATCTAAAGTTACTATTTTTGGAGAATCAGCAGGAGGCATAGCCGTAAGTATGCTTTGTGCTTCGCCCTTGGCTAAAGGACTGTTTCATGGGGCTATTTCACAGAGTGGTGGTTCTTTTGGCCCAGCAAGGATAACCACATACCCTGGAGAAAATCAAAAATTACTGGCAGATGCCGAACAAAGTGGTTTAGAGTACATGAAAAAAGCAGGGGCAAGTTCGTTGGCTGAGCTTAGAAAAATAGACATCGAAAAACTTCCGCAAGGTTTTGGTATGCCTGGTGGTTGGCCTATTATTGATGGCTACGTGATTCCTAACGATCAATATACACTTTATGAGCAAGGTAAATACAACCATACACCTATTTTAGTAGGTTATAATTCTGATGAGGGGCTGAGTTTTAGTCCGCCAAAAACACCAAAAGATTATACTGATGGCGTACAAAAACGCTATGGAAAGTTTGCTGATAAGCTGATTCAAGCATACCCTGTAAACGAAACTACTGTGCCTAAAACTGCCCGAGATTTAGCACGTGATGCTGCTTTTGGCTGGCATACTTGGGCTTGGGCAAACTTACAGTCTAATACCAGTAAGTCGAAAGTGTATTATTATTATTTTGACCAACATCCTGATTTCCCTGAAAACTCACCACAATACGGACAAGGCACACCACATGGACACGACGTAGGCTTTGTATTTGGGCATACCAGTCCGCAAAGTAAATTAGCCACTGCTACTGATGCCAATATATCGGATGCTATGGTGAGCTATTGGACTAACTTTGCCAAATATGGTGACCCTAATGGAGCAGGTTTACCCCTTTGGCAACAATATACTAAAACTAATCATGCGGTAATGCACTTTTCCCAAAGCTCCAAAATGGGTACAGTTCCCAGTGAAAAATCTTTGGAAGTATTAGAGGAATATTATAAATGGCGTCGTACATTCGAGGGGAAAAAGTGGGCTAAATAAATAATCAGCCACTATTTAAAGAATATGAAAAATAATTACATTAATACGCTATTGTTTTTGGCTTTTAGCTTTACGGTTTGGGGACAGACAAAAGCACCAGAGCCACTTTTGCCAGTGCCTTCCAAAAATCAGTTGCGATGGCAGCAAATGGAATATTATAGTTTCATTCATTTTTCGGTAAATACTTATACGGATATGGCTTGGGGTTTAGGTAACGAAGACCCAAAAATATTTAATCCCACTAAATTAGACTGCCGTCAGTGGGCTAGAATATGCAAGCAGGCGGGTATGAAAGGCATAATTTTTACTGCCAAACATCATAGTGGCTTTTGTTTGTGGCCATCGAAATACACCGATTATTCCGTAAAAAATGCCCCTTGGCGAAATGGTAAAGGCGATATGGTAAAAGAATTGGCAGATGCTTGTAGGGAATATGGTTTAAAATTTGGTGTGTATCTTTCACCTTGGGACAGAAACCACCCTGACTACGGCA
This sequence comes from Arcicella sp. BE140, assembly GCF_031456255.1. Lineage (NCBI taxonomy): Bacteria > Pseudomonadati > Bacteroidota > Cytophagia > Cytophagales > Flectobacillaceae > Arcicella > Arcicella sp. BE140. The sequence continues at coordinate 137,011 of NZ_JAVDUE010000007.1, forward strand.
AACCTGAATACATTACCTATTTTCGTAACCAACTCACAGAGTTACTAACCAATTATGGCGAAATATTTGAAGTTTGGTTTGATGGAGCCAATGGTGGCTCTGGCTACTACGGTGGGGCAAACGAAACCCGAAAGATTGATGCTAAAACTTATTACGATTGGCAAAACACCTACAAACTGGTAAGAAAGCTACAACCCAACATTGTGATTTGGAATGATGGTGGCGACCGTGCAGATTTACGCTGGGTAGGTACAGAGGCGGGCTATGTAGGCGAAACCAATTGGAGTTTGCTCAACGCCACTGGCGATGTACCCGACCAAATGCTACGCCACGGTGTAGAAAACGGAAATGCATGGGTGCCAGGCGAGGTAAATACTTCTATCCGTCCAGAATGGTTTTATCATCCCAAAGAAGATAAAAAGGTAAAAACGTTACCTCAGCTCATGGATACCTATTATAATTCGGTAGGGAGAAATGGTACACTTTTGCTTAATTTCCCGATAATGCCCAATGGACTGATACATGAAACAGATGAAAAAAATGTGCTTGCCTTTGCCCAAGCAAGACGTGAGGCTTTTAGTAAAAATCTTTTAATAAATACAAAAAACCAAGCTACGAATGTACGAGGAAAAAGTAGCCAGTTTGCACCACAAAAAGCTTTTGACCAAAACAAAGAAAGCTACTGGGCTACTGATGATAGTATCACAAAAGCCTCATTGACGATGAGTTTTGCAAAACCTACGGCATTCAATCGTTTTTTGATTCAAGAGCCTATTTGGCTAGGACAAAGAGTAAAAGCTTTTACCTTAGAAGCAAAAGTAAATGACACTTGGCAACAAATTGCCAAAGAAACTACCATTGGCTATAAACGAATTTTGAGATTTAACACCGTCAAGGCTACGCAAATTAGGCTGAATATTACCGATGCTAAGGCTTGCCCACTCATTAGTAATATCGAAGTGTACCAAGCTCCGATTATTTTAACACCCCCACAAATTACCCGTAATCAGGCAGGAGAGGTGCATATTACTCCAACAGATGCTGAGTCAGAATTATTTTACACGCTTGATGGTAGCATACCAACCTCAAAATCAAGTAAATATACTGATGCTATTGACACAGGTTTGGGAAAAGTGACTGTAAAAGCCATAGCCTTTAGCCCACAAAATAAATTACAAAGCGAAGTAGCCGAAGAAAAATTTGAAATTGCTCGTAAGCACTGGTCGATAGTAGGAATACAGGATAAAAAAGCCCTTCATGTTTTAGATGGTAACGAATATACGTCTTGGCAAAAAGACAAAGTACCAACCGACTTAATAATTGACTTAGGTAAAGAGGAAAACCTTATAGGTTTCCGCTATCTGCCCGACCAAAATTGGTGGGCAGAAGCCAGTATAATTTCGCAATATCAATTTTATGTTTCAAACGATAATTCTAACTGGCAACTGGTAAGCGAAGGCGAATTTGCCAATATTAAAAATAACCCTACATGGCAAATAAAAGAATTTGCTGCCATAAAAGCCAGATATATAAAACTAAAAGCCTTGAAAAATATTCAAGAAAACGCTGCCTCTGGTTATGCTGAGCTTGATATTTTAACGAATTGATTTACTAATATTCAATTTTAACCTAATAACAATGAAAAGCACATTTTTATCCCTGATATTTACCACGATTGTTACTGGTACTATATCCTTTGCCCAAGCACAGCAGCCTGCTGTTATTGAAGACTTTAAACCGTCTTCTCTCAATCAGCCACAACAAGAATACCCAATGGTAAACTCGCAAGGTTATGCTCGTTTCAAAATAATAGCACCTGCTGCTGATAGTGTTCGTGTAAGTTTAGGTCTGGGTGGCAAAGGAGGAACCAAATTAGAGAAAGCCAGTGATGGTAGTTGGATGGGGACTACAGAAGGCCCAATGGACGAAGGTTTTCACTACTATAATATCAAAATTGATGGAGGTAAATTTAATGACCCAAGTGCTTTAAACTACTATGGATCAGTTCGTTGGGAAAGCGGTATAGAAATTCCTGCACATGACCAAGATTTTTACGCGCTCAAAAACGTTCCTCATGGTCATGTACAGCAAGTGTTATTTCCTTCTCCAAGCACCAATACTTCTCGCAGAGCATTTGTATATACACCACCAGGCTATGAAAAAGGTAAGGATAAATATCCTGTACTTTACTTACAACATGGCTGGGGTGAAGACGAAACCGCTTGGATGAACCAAGGTCATGCCAATTTAATTATGGACAACCTCATTGCAGAAGGAAAAATTAAGCCTTTCATTATCGTAAATACTTATGGTATGACCAACGAAGTAAAGTTTGGGAAAATGAGAGAGTTTAAAATAGAGCCTTTTCAAACGGTTTTGGTAGACGAGCTTATTCCATACGTAGATGCTCATTTTAGAACAATTGCTAAACAAACGCACCGTGCTATGGGTGGGTTGAGTATGGGTGGTATGGAAACTAAAACCATTACCTTGAATAAGCCAGAGGTATTTTCGCATTATGCTCTTTTAAGTGGGGGTACTTATGCCCCAACTGACATCAAAGACAAATCGAAGGTGAAACTTATATTTTTGAGCTGTGGCAGTAAAGAAAGACCTGAAGGAGTAATAAAAGCGGTTGAGGCATTAAAAGAGGCAAGTTTCAACGCTGTTTCTTACGTGTCAGATAAAACTGGTCATGAGTTCCAAACATGGCGTAGAAGTTTACATGAATTAGCTCCGTTATTGTTTAAATAACTATTAAAAAGAAGAGATTATATTTTAAGTAGTAATCCTTCATTTTGGAATAACGGGTTATCGAAAACTAGACAAACGCGATGTTGTAAAGATACATAGTTTGATGATATACGGTTTTAATCAGCACTGATTAAAACCGTATATCATATAAATAAAATGAAATGAAAAACCAGATAAATAACGCGATAGTCCATAAAATACAAATAGCCATTATACTAACACTTTCAATAGTTTTAGTCAAGCCATTTGTAGTAATAGGGCAAAATAAAAGCAATTCAGAAAGAGGAAATAGCCAAGCATCCATCGTTTCAGGAAAATACCGTAACCTGTTTTTGGAAGTAGGATACAGTCAAAACGAGATAGAGGCTAAGGTCGCAAAAGCATACTATGATGTTTTTGAAGGGCCTAACAAGGTATATTTTGCTGTTGGAGACTCTATGGCTTATGTATCTGATGTGAAAAATCATGACGCGCGAACTGAAGGGCTTTCTTATGGAATGATGATTGCCGTTCAACTAGATAAAAAAGATGTTTTTGATAGAATTTGGAGATGGTCAAAAAAATACCTTCAACACCAAAGCGGTCCACGGGAAGGATATTTTGCATGGAGTATCAATCCAGAAACCATGAAAAAAAATTCAGAAGGCTCGGCTTCTGATGGCGAATTATACTATGTGACTAGTTTATTATTTGCTGCAAACAAATGGGGAAATAATACGGGTATTCATTATTACAATGAAGCCCGAAGAATATTGGATGCCATGTGGAAAAAAGATGGCACAGGAAATATTTATAATCTGATTAATACAGAACATAAGCAAATTACTTTTGTACCAGAGGGTAGTAATTATAACTGGACAGACCCATCGTATCACCTGCCTGCATTTTATGAAGTATGGGCATTATATGCTAAAGATGGTCATGAACAGTTTTATAAAGAATGTGCCGATACGTCTCGGGTATTTTTACACAGAGCTTGTCATCCAGTAACGGGACTAAATTCTGACTATACAGAATTTAGTGGAGCACCTCATCCAACTCGCTGGATGCCCGCTGGTTTTCGTTATGATTCATGGAGAGTACCTATGAACATTACGATGGATTATACTTGGTTTGGGAAAGATAAAACTTGGCAAGAAGATTATGCAAAAAGGTTTCAAAACTTTCTTCGTTCAAAAGGTATTGATACCTATGACGACCAATTTAACTTAGATGGTTCAAAACCTGATTTTATTTTGCAAGCAGGTAGTGTAAAAAAGTTAAGACATTCGATTGGACTGGTATCTACCGCTGCTACGGCATCGCTTATTAATCATGAGAAAAACAAAGTCGATTTTGTGAGAGCGATTTGGAATGCTAAATTAGAACCTTATGAAGATGGATATTTTGATCCTTATTATGATGGACTTATGTATATGTTTAGTTTGATGCACCTGAGCGGAAAGTATCAAATTATCAAGCCTAAATAAATATTTTTTCATCCTAAAAGTTGATTTTTGAGAGGTTTATATCTAAATGGAGAATAGTAATAAAAAGCTTATTGCTATTCGTATTAACCATTTTAATAATAGATAGTTGAATTAAAGAAAAAAGTGATATTAATAATTTTTATTCTTGAATTTATTAAATAAAAAGTTGCTAGTATTATATTTTATATTTAATTTTACTATAAGCAATCCGCTAGTGTTGGATTCTCTCTGGTCTTCTTTTATTATCTATATGTGTTACTTTAACACATATATTGTGCATTATTATTCTCAATCGTTAGTGATTTAAAAACTATTACGTAACTCATCTTTTAAATCGTTGAAATTCTCAGTTAAATTACCTGAGCATTTTTTTGAAGTAAGTGTTCTATTGTGTTATACTATAATCTCTAAAAAATTTGCCTATGATAAATGTAAAGCCTAGAAATTTTTAAAATGATTTTGTGAAAGAGTTATTGAAGTTGAAAAATTAATAGTGATATATTTCCAGAGAGTCCTATTAATTTCAATTTCGATAGATGTTGTAATAATCTAATAAATTCATTTTTTCTATGAACAAAAATTAAAGAAAGAGATTAATTACAATTGCTAAATTTTTTGTAAGCCAATAATTCAAACAAAATTATTGGAGAGATTGTTTTTGCCTGTTCATAAAAAAATAAAGGATTTCCGAGAGAAAGTCCTTTTATTTTCGACATAGAGTTCTATGGTGTTATAAGTTAATTTTAAACTAAGTATCACTGCTTATGGTGAAATAAATCTTTTAAATATTATTAAGGGATTTCTTTTGATAATATCTGGCCTTTTAGATATAAAATGCTGGTTTTACTAAAAGTCAATATGAAATTTATCAGAGAGACATACTGACTTTATTATAGATGCATGCTATGATGATATTGCTTTATTACCTTGAATAATTTTAAATGAAATTATTCAAGGGGTGGATTTCTTTGCCCTTTATGTAAGCCAAGCACTATTAAACTAATAATGGATTTCTTTGAGAAAGAGTCACAAATTATTGGTAAGTGAGAAAACGATTTGCCGTGTTATTTTTCAATTTTTAATCTCAAATCTTATATTATGAAAAAACAATTATTGTTTCTATTAGGGCTTTTATTATGCTGTTCATTTGCAAGAGCTCAAAAAAATATTTTGGGTAAAGTCACGGGAGATGACGGGAACCCTATTCCAGGAGTCAATGTACGGATTCAAAATTCTCAAATTGGTAGTTCAACAGATGCTAGTGGTAAGTATAGTCTACAGGCCTCACCACAAGATGTTTTAATCTTCAGTTCGGTTGGTTATGTAAATCAAGAAATTAAAGTTGGAAACCGCAATGTAATTGATGTTGTATTGGTCTCTAGTGTAAGTGCTTTGGAAGAAGTGGTAGTAGTAGGTTATGGTACTCAAAAAAGATCTTCAGTAACAGCGGCGGTAGCCTCGGTCAGTGCAAAAGACCTAACAGCTTTACCTGTTCCAAGCATTGAGGGTGCACTACAAGGACGTGTCTCTGGTGTGCAAGTAACGAATAATGGTTCACCAGGTGTTGCTCCAGTAGTAAGAATACGAGGGGTTGGCTCTATTAATTATGCTGCTAATCCATTATATGTGATTGATGGTTATCCTGTAGGGAACATGAATGACTTAGATATGAAAGATGTAGAATCTTTAGAAGTACTAAAAGATGCAAGTGCAGCGGCTATTTATGGTTCACGTGCAGCTAACGGTGTAATATTAGTTACAACTAAAAAAGGTACAAGAGATAAAAAACTACATGTAAATGTTGAGACTTACTATGCTACACAAAATGCTTGGAAAAAATTGACTCCCTTAAATACTCAGCAGTACTTACAATACGGAAAAACTTTATTAACTGCCGCTGGAGTAACTACATTCCCTGACCGTTGGAGTCAAATGAACACTGAAACCTATCCTGGTTCTGGCGTTACTTTTGCCAATACTAACACTGATTGGCAAGATTACTTATTTCAAACAGGTATCTTAGCTAATAGTACAGTATCCATTACTGGTGGAAATGAAACTTCTCGTTTCTTGACATCTTTTGGTTACTACAAACAAGATGGTATTTATGTTGGAACTAATTATGAAAGAGGTAACCTACGTGTTAATTCTGACCATAACCTTGGAAAACACTTTACTATCGGACAAACGTTAACAGTTGCTATAGGGAGTAAATTAGATGAAGGTGTAGGCGGTGGACGTACAGCATTAGCCAATGTAATCAAAAGCTTGCCCTATACTCCTGTATATAATCCTACAGAAATTGGTGGATATTTTGGCACAACAAACGCTGATGGTTCTGACCCAGTAAACCCTCTGATTCCAGCAGTATTAATTAGAAGTCAAAATCGTAATGTAAGAGTATTGGGGTCACTTTTTGCAGAAATAAAATTTACAGATTACCTAAAATATAGGTTTTCTGCTGGTTTAGATTATAATTCAACAAGAAGCTTAAGCCGTACTCCAATTTATACTGCGGGACAAATGAGTAGCCCGTTTAATACTATTTCTGATACAAGAGGAGATTATTACGGAACACTTTTTACAAATCAACTTTCTTTTGATAAAACATTCAAAAAACACTCAATCAATGCAATTATTGTAGCTGAACAACAATTTGGCAAATCTGAAAGTATTACAGCTTCTGGAAACTATACAACTAATACTTTCACTATTGTTACGCCAAATGTAACAAGTCCAGCGGTGGGTGGTTCTAAAAGTGAAACTACTATTTTATCATATCTTGCACGTGTAAATTATGATTTTGGAGGAAAGTATCTTTTAAGTGCATCCATTCGTCGTGATGGATCTTCATTGTTCGCTCCAGGAAAAAAATGGGGAACATTCCCCGCAGCCTCAATCGGTTGGAGAATCAGTGAAGAAGAATTTATGAAGGAGATTGCATCGATTAACGAGTTAAAAGTAAGAGCAAGCTATGGTTTGGTTGGTAATACTAGTGGTTTACCAAATTATGCTTGGCAATCACTATTGGGTGCTGCTACTACTTATGTTTTTGCCAACGGAACAACACCCGGTTTATCAACTAACCAACTTGGTAATACAGAACTAGGCTGGGAGACAACTAAAATGGCTGATATTGGGGTTGATTTAGGGTTATTAAAAAATAAAGTTACAATTTCGGCCGACTACTATATTCGTGAAACGTCTGATAATAGTTTGATTCTAGCAAGACCATTAGCAACATCTCTTGGCTATACTAACAATACAATTGCCAATTTTGGAGGGATGAAAAACTCAGGTTTAGACCTTCAAGTTAGTTACAATCATAATGGAGGAGACTTTAAATGGAAAATTGGAGGAAATGTAGGCATTGTAAGAAACAAAGTAACGTCATTAGAAGCTCCAATTTTTGCAGGTGGTCATGCTGAAACAGGAGCAAGTGTAACTAAAACAGAAGTTGGAATGCCTGTACAATATCTTTACGGCTATGTGGTTGATAGAATTTATCAAAGTCAGGCAGAAATAGATGCAGATGCTGCTTTAGCAAAAAGTAAAAGTTGGGATAGCTATCAAGGTGGTTCATCAGCTCCTGGTGATATTCGTTTTAAAGATTTGAATGGTGATGGCAAAATAGATGATTCAGACCGTACAATGATAGGAAACACACTTCCTGATTTTACTTATGGTGTCAATTTTGACTTCAACTACAAGAACTTTGACTTTACGTTATTCTTACAAGGTGTTCAAGGAAATGATATTTATAATAACCTAAAAACGCAGACACAAGGGATGGTTCGTCTATTTGGAGCTACTACTGATGTGTTGAATGCTTGGACTCCTCAAAATACGAATACTAATATTCCAAGAGCTGTTAGTGGAGACCCTAATGGCAATACTACTCGTCCATCTAATAGATGGGTAGAGAAAGGATCATTCATGCGTGTAAAAAATATAAGTTTGGGTTATACGGTACCTTCAAGTATTTTAAAATCTTTTGCAGGAGGTTCTCTCTCAAGAGTAAGAGTGTATGTGTCGGCTCAAAACTTATTGACTTTCACAAAATACACTGGTTATGACCCAGAAATTGGCTCTCGTGATAATGCTCAACTTGTATATGGTATAGATAATGGACAATATCCACAAGCTCGTACTTTGATGGCAGGTCTTCAATTAGGTTTTTAATATTTATCCCGTAACAATGCTCTTTTCTTGGACAGTATCATTTCAAGGAAAATTAAAATTAAAAGAAAATGAAAAAGAACCTTATAATCATAGGAGTATTATCACTTGGCATTGCTTTTGGGTGTAATGATGAGTTAAATAAAACAAACCCAGGCGCACTTACCACAGATAGTTATTTTTCAAATACAACAGAATTAGAGTCAGGCGTTAGTGCTGTATATGGACTTTTAACAGGCTCAAACCTTTTTGGAAGAGAATACTTTTTCACGAATGATTTACGTAGTGATGACTTTGCAACAGGTGGTGGACAATTAGAAGCACCTCGTGCTCAGATGTTAACTGGTGTACATCAACCTACCAATTCTGTTCTTGGTGCTGTTTGGACGGGACTCTTTCGCATGATTCACCGTGCTAACGTAGTCATTGATGCCAAAGACAACATTAAAACATTTAATACAGCAGATGAGACTAAGAAAAAAAGAATTGTTGCCGAAGCAAAATTCTTAAGAGCAATGGCATATTATGAGCTTGGAACTATGTGGGGTGGTGTGCCTATTTACACAACAACTGCTACAAAATCATCCGATGCCAAACCTCGAAGTACACAAGATGAAGTTTTTGCCCAAGTAATAAAAGATTTAACAGAAGCCCAAGCTGACCTTCCTTCATCTTATACTGGTGCAGATTTAGGACGTGCTACGAAACATGCGGCACAGCTTGAGTTAGCAAGAGTTTTGATGTTCAAAGGAGATTTTGCTACTGCCAAAACTGAACTAACAAAGATTGTTTCTTCAGGCTTGTTTGGGTTAACAGATAATTATTTAGATAATTTTCTTGAAGAAACTGAATATAATAAAGAGTCTATTTTTGAGGTTGGTTTTGATAGTAAAAATGGAATGAGCTGGGATAACGGCGATAGCGATAATATAGCAGGAAGTAGCCCAAAAAGGTCGTCTATTCGTCACCAAGAATATTCTGCTGTAGGTTGGAGAAACCTTATCCCATCTAATGAAATTATAGATGAATTTGAACGTACACAAAAAGGAGATACAAAAAGAGATCCTCGTATGAATTTCACCCTCTATTTTAAAGGTGACTTGGTTAATCAAGGTAAAGGTAGATTAGAGGTAGATTACCCTGTTCAAGGTAATACATCTATTTTAGATGGCGTTGAACAAAGAATTAGTTGGAGAAAGTATTCATGCTTATACAAAAATGCCGATGGTTTTTTTGATTTAGATGGTATAAATATGCGTATCATGCGCTATGGTGAGGTATTAATAAATCTTGCAGAATGTGAAAATGAGTTAGGAAATATCAGTGCTTCAGTAGCACTTTTAAACCAGCTTCGCAATCGTGCTGATGTACAAATGCCAAATTATCCAACTAAAAATTATCCAGTGAGTACTAAAGAACAAGTTATGACTGCTATTCAACATGAAAAAAGAGTAGAATTTTCAGCAGAATGGTTGAGAGCAAAAGATATTGTTCGTTGGAGAAAACAAGGGAAATTGAAAAAAGAACCTTTTACGTATTTTGTTGCTAATAAGCATGAATTATTACCTATTCCTCAAACTGAAATAGATAATAATCCAAATATAAAAGGCAATAACCCTGGGTATTAAGATAGAGTATGCTTTAGATTAAATAATTTTTTCAATAAGTAGTCATTGGATTTCAACGACTACTTATTGAAAATTAATTGTTTCATACAACAAGTATTTTATAATCGTATATATAGTAGAGGTAATTGAGTTACATAAAAACCACAATCATGAAATATCATTTTTTCATTATTTTTTTACTCTTGTTTGGGGCTTGTACTTCTGAAGATACTTTATTTGAAAAAGTAAGTGCTAATCACACCAATATTACCTTTAATAATGCCATTAAAGTTACAGACTCGTTAAACGTACTTGAGTTTGAATATATCTATAATGGAGCTGGTGTAGGTGTGGGTGATGTAAATAATGATGGACTAACAGATATTTTTTTTGCTGGAAACCAAGTAAGTTCTCAGCTTTATCTAAATAAAGGAAATTTTGAATTTGAAGATATTACTACAAAAGCGAATGTAAGCACTAAATCGTGGTGTACGGGCGTGGCGATGATAGACATCAATCAAGATGGTAAATTGGATATTTATCTTTCTACAATCCATCCTCAAAGAAATAAATCTGCTCTTAAGTTACTATTTATCAACCAAGGAAATGATGAAAATGGTGTTCCGATTTTTAAGGAGTCAGCTAAAGAGGTAGGTTTAGCCGATGATTCACATGGTACACAAGCTACTTTCTTTGACTATGATTTAGATGGAGATTTAGACATGTATTTGTTAACGAATGCCATTGAAGGGTATGATAGAAATAATAGTATTGGACAACATCAGGACGCTTCTGGGCGAAGAGTAGATAAACTGTTTAGGAATGAAGGTAATAACAAACAGGGCTTACCTATATTTAAAAATGTTTCAAAAGAAGCAGGAATCTTGGATGATGGCTGGGGCTTAGGCGTAATCATCAACGATATAAATCAAGATGGCTATCCTGATATTTTTGTAGGCAACGACTTTTTCTCTAATGACCACCTCTATATTAATAATAAAAACGGCACTTTCTCGAATAAAATAAACGAGTATTTCAGACATCTATCCCAGAATTCTATGGGAGTAGATATGGCCGATATTAATAACGACGGATTAAATGATTTAGTAGTTTTAGATATGCTTCCAGATGATAATCTTCGTCAAAAAACTATGTTTGCCAATATTGAATACGATAGATTTCAAGATAATTTAAGAAAGAAATTTTACCCACAATATGTTCGAAATGTGCTTCAAATCAATAATGGGAATGGGTCTTTTAGTGATATCGGATACTTGTCAGGAGTAGCAGCAACAGATTGGTCTTGGAGTCCATTATTAGCTGATTTTGATAACGACGGTTGGAGAGATTTATTAATTACTAACGGGTATAGATTAGATGTAACAGACCTAGATTTTATTGTTTATCGTAGAGATTTTGAAAGCCTTGGCAATCCTAAGGAAAGGCTAAAAAAAATGCAAGAAGCATTTGCAACATTGACAGGCGTAAAAAAGCCCAATTTTTTATTTAAAAATAAAGGGAATTTACAGTTTGAGAATGCAACAAAATCTTTTGGTTTAGATGATGCTTCTTATACAAACGGCACGGCTTATGCCGACTTTGACAATGATGGTGATTTAGACTTAGTCATGAATAATATTGATGATAAAGCCTTTATTTATCGAAATAAATTGATGGATAAAAACAAAGACGCCTCATCTGTCAACAACCATTTTTTAAGAATAAAACTACAAGGCAATAGCCCAAACAAAAGTGCATTCGGAGCAAAAGTAAATATTTGGTATCAAGGAAAATATCAGTTTGCTGAACATCAAACAATCAGAGGGTATAAATCTACCGTCGAAGATTTTATCCATTTTGGTGTGGGAAATGCTTCAAAAATTGATAGTTTAAAAATCACTTGGGGTTCGGGCAAAGAGCAGTTGATAAAAAATGTTAGCTCAGACAGAGTATTGATTGTAAGTGAAAACAATTCTTTGCCTACGTCAAAGCAACTGCCAAAAGAGGAAATGTATACTTTTAAAGAGGTATCTCAAGAATATCAAATTGACTGGAGTTCAGAAGAATTTGACTATAATGATTTCTTAATTCAGCATACTTTACAACATAAACATTCTGAGTTAGGAGGGGGTATTGCGGTAGGAGACATCAATAATGATGGCTTAGAAGATTTTTTTGTGGGTGGTTCTGCTCATAAACAAGGAGCTTTCTTTATACAGAATGCTAATGGAAAGTTTACTAAAAAATATTTTACGGAGAAAACAGAAGAAGATATGGGCGTACTGCTCATTGATATTGATAATGATAAAGACCTCGATTTGTACTGTGTAAGTGGCAGCTCAGAATTTACTACGAACAATACTAAGTATCAAGACAGATTATATTTGAACGATGGAAAAGGGAATTTTAAACCTTCAATAGGCTATTTGCCCGTTACCAAATCAAGTGGTATTTGTATTAATGCTTGTGATTTTGATAAAGATGGAGACTTGGATATTTTCCGTGGGGGTAGAGTCCGTTCAACAGAATATCCACTAAAGCCTGAATCATATTTATTTCAAAATAACGGCAAAGGGCATTTCAATAACATTGCTCCCTCTATACATGAGTTAAGCCTTTGCGGAATGGTAACAGCTGCCTTATGGACAGATTATGATAACGATACTTGGATAGATTTAATCGTTGTAGGCGAATTTATGCCCATTTGTATTTATAAGAATAATCAAGGGAAATCATTTACTAAAATGATCCCTAAAGGTTTAGAAAAATCAAATGGCTGGTGGAATAGTATTTCTGGTGGAGATTTTGACAATGATGGCGATACAGATTATATCGTAGGCAATTTAGGGCTAAATACAAAGATAAAAGCATCTGAATCACAACCTGTTAGTGTATATGCTAAAGATTTTGATGATAATGGTATCATAGACCCTCTATTTACGGCTTATAATCAAGATAAGGAATATTTAGTACATCCAAGAGGTGCTTTAATAGACCAGTTAATTGCTATGAGGAGACGTTTTAAAACATTTAAAGAGTATGGCGAAACTACTTTTGACAAAGTTCTTCCTCCCGCAGATTTGAGAAATGTTACGAAATTACAGGCTTACACTTTTGCCAATTCCTACCTCGAGAATAAAGGCAATGGACATTTTGAACTAAAACCATTACCTATAGAGGCACAATTTTCTGTTATGTACGGTACACTCGTCAAAGATTTTAATGAGGATGGAAATTTAGACATTTTATCAGTGGGCAACGACTATGGAACAGAAGTACTTACGGGTAGATATGATGCTGGTATCGGGAATTATTTACAAGGTGATGGCAAAGGGAATTTTAAAAATGTATCTGTAAGAAAGAGTAATTTTTTTGTAAAGGGCGACGCAAGAGGAGTCGCTCAACTGCATTTGAAAGATGGGAAGAGCTTATACTTAGTTTCTCAGATTAATAATAAACTACTGTCATTTGTGCAGCAGAATGAAAAAAATAGTATTGTTAAAAACACAAAAAGAAAACAGGAAAAATACATTGGGTCGGGATATCTTTCACAAAGTAGTGCGAGGTATTAAGTAGATTACCATTTAAAACATTTGAGTAAACAATTAAAATTCCAGACAATGAAAAATAGGATATTACTTTTTTTTCTTATTGGCTTAATGATTAACTATTGCAACGTTTTTGGTCAACCACCACGTGGGCCTTTGGTAGTTTCTCCACAAGTGAATCTTGATAAAACCGTCACGTTTCGTTATCAGTCTCTTTTAGCAAAAGAGGTAAAATTGAATGCGCAGTTTGAAAAATCTCCTGTATCTATGACTAAAGATGCTCAGGGAATTTGGAGTGTGACTGTTGGCCCTGTTAATCCCGACATTTATCCATATAGTTTCCAAGTTGATGGTGTTACAGTGATGGATCCTGCCAATGTCGCATTTTTCCCTAACGAACGATTTAAGGCTAGTCTTGTAGAAATTCCCAATACACCTCCTTCAATATACGCTATCAAAGATGTGCCACATGGCACTGTCAGTTACGATTATTATCCTTCGATTTCAGGGACAGCAGGTTCGTTAGTAGTTTATACTCCACCCGGATATGCTAAAAATTCCAAGGTTAAGTACCCTGTGTATTACCTCATTAGTGGAACTACAGATACCGAAGAAACTTTTTTTAAAGTAGGAAAAGTAAACTTCATCATGGATAATTTGATAGCCGAAGGTAAGGTAAAACCGATGATAATTGTAATGCCCTATGGGAATATCGCTGCCAGACTGACTGAACAATTGGGTGGTCAAAAACCAGCTGACCCTATAGTACGTGATGATGCTGATGCGGTTAAACGTGCCAAAGACTTTGAAAATGATTTGATAAAAAACATATTACCTTATATCGAGCATAATTATCATATTGAAAATAACCGTGAGAGTCGTGCTATTGGTGGGTTTTCTCGTGGGGGAGGACAAACCTTGAGAACAGCATTTAACAATATGAATACCTTCGCTTGGGTCTGTAGCTATAGCTCATATCTTTCGCCAGCAGAAATGGATAAAAGTTTCGGGCATATAACGAGCAATGCGCCAAATACTAACAAGCAATTAAAATTACTATGGACAAGTGTTGGTAACGAAGACTTTTTGTACAAGGGAGCTGTAGAGTTTATGGATTATTTATCTGCTAAAAATATAAACTATAAGAAATATATCAACGATGGCGGTCATACTTGGATGAATGTGAAGAAATATCTTAATGAAACCCTACCACTATTGTTTAAATAACAAAAAGTAGCATCTCAAAAAGTATAGCATAATTCTAAAGCAATTATCTAAAGTATTCAAACGAATCAAAACCATGAAACGAATAAATTACCTCTTTCAAGTCTTATTGTTTTCTACTGTTACGGTTTTAGCACAACGACCACCGTCAATTAGTTCACCAGATGTACACGCTGATAATAGTGTTACTTTTAGGTATTTTTCTAAAGTCGCACAGAAAGTCACGCTTGTTGGTGAGTTTTTAGCCAATCCTGTTGCATTTAAAAAGGATACTTCGGGGATTTGGAGTGTGACTGTACCCGCTATTAAACCAGATATATATCCATATAGTTTTTTTGTAGATAGTGTACAAATAGCAGACCCTAACAATACTTATATCTTTGCCAACGAAAGATTCAAGCGCAGTATCGTAGATATTAAAGGAGAGAAACCTCTTGTTCATTCCCTTCAAAATGTCCCTCATGGAAAAATTAATTATTGCTATTATAAATCTTCAACCTTAGGGATTACTCGACAATTGCTTGTATATACTCCTCCGGGCTATGACGCTTTTTCTGGCAATAAGTATCCAGTTTTATACTTGATACATGGTGGTTCTGATACAGAAGAAACATGGACAAAAGTGGGGCGTGCAAACCTTATCGCCGATAACCTCATAGCAGCGGGAAAAGCTAAACCTATGATTATTGTGATGCCCTATGGCAACGTCAGACCGGCTCCAATGCCAGACTTTACCAAAGATGTTATCAATGACATCATTCCATATATACAAAACAATTATTCCGTACTAACGGATAGTAAAAATCGGGCAGTAGCAGGCTTTTCAGTAGGAGGGGGACAAACCCTTAATATTGGGCTTACTAATACAGATAAGTTCGCTTATGTGTGTTCTTATGCACCATATACCGCAACAGAGGAATTTAAAAAGAATTTTACTGACTGGAATCCAGATGCTACAAAAATAAATAAGCAATTAAAGTTATTTACAATTAGCGTTGGAACTGAAGACTTTTTATATGAAAGTGTAAAGCAGAATATCGCTATGTTTCAAGAAAAAAAAATCAAAATAGAGCCACTTATCGTATCTGGTGGACATACTTGGATGAATTGTAAATTATTTTTAGCTAACTCTTTACCACAACTCTTTAAATAAAAGCATCATTTATTCGCCTAAGTAGAAATTACATATTTAGTCTAAAACAACAACATAATTAAGCTTTTAATAATACAAATATGAAAAAAACAATAGTAAGTTTTTCTATATTTTTTCTAATGAACCTTATGGTTTATGCTCAGAAAATAGAAAAAGAAGGCCCAAAAGGCTTTGACCAAGTAAGAACGGGGATTGCTACGGGTAAATTAGATACCATAAAGTACGCTTCTAAAACCGTAGGGACTACTCGAAAAGCCTTAGTATATACGCCGCCTGGTTTTAATAAAAAAACGAAATATCCTGTATTATACCTTTTGCATGGTATTGGTGGCGATGAAAAAGAGTGGCTCAACGGTGGAAAACCTCAAGTAATTTTAGATAATCTATATGCTGAAGGAAAAATACAACCGATGATTGTGGTAATGCCTAATGGCCGTGCGATGAAAGACGATCGCGCCGTTGGCAATATTATGGCTCCTGATAAAGTACAGGCTTTTGCTACTTTTGAAAAAGATTTATTGAACGACTTGATTCCTTTTGTTGAAAAAAGCTATCCGACTTTAACAGACCGTGAAAACCGCGCGATTGCTGGACTTTCGATGGGTGGTGGGCAATCACTTAATTTTGGTTTAGGAAATTTAGACAAATTTGCATGGGTTGGAGGTTTTTCGTCTGCACCCAATACCAAAGTTCCACAAGAATTAGTTCCGAATCCTGAAGAGGCCAAAAAGAAACTTAAACTCCTTTGGATTTCGTGTGGTGATAACGACGGATTGCTTTCTTTTAGCAAACGTACACACGATTATCTATACCAAAACGATGTACCTCATATTTACTACCTCGAACCCGGTGTACATGATTTCAAAGTTTGGAAAAATGGGTTATACATGTATTCACAATTTTTGTTCAAGCCTGTTGATGTTTCATCTTTTAATAAATATACTATTTTAGGTACTCCTGCCAGCACGAATATTCGCAATGGTCAGTATCCTCAGATTCTTCCCGACAATCGTGTAGTTTTCAAGGTAAAAGCACCAAATGCCCAAAAAGTACAAATTGATTTAGGTAAAAAATACGATATGGTAAAAGATACCAGCGGAGTTTGGCATGTTACAACCGATTCTATTAGTCGTGGATTTCATTATTATTCATTAGTGATAGATGGCGTGTCCCTTGTCGACCCTGCTAGCGAAACGTTTTACGGGATGAGTCGCCAAGCAAGTGGCATTGAAATTCCGTATAAAGAAGGAGGTTTTTATGCTTTGAAAGAGGTACCTCATGGTGATATTCGCATTAAGAAGTATTTCTCGAAAGCCAGTAACTCTTGGCGTGAAATGTATGTTTACACTCCGCCAGGATATGACAAATCAACTGAAAAATATCCAGTTTTATACCTATTACATGGTGGTGGCGAAGACCAACGTGGATGGGCTACACAAGGACGTACAGACTTAATATTGGATAACTTAATTGCTGAACAAAAGGCCAAGCCAATGGTAATTGCCATGCTCGACGGTAATGTTGGTGGGCAAGGTGGCATAGCCAATTTTGGAGAAACACAATTACGTGCTTTTGAAAATGAATTGAAGAATGGAGCTATTCCTTTTGTAGAAAGTAATTTCAAAGTAGAAACCGATGCACAACATAGAGCTTTGGCGGGTCTTTCGATGGGAGGTTTACAAACACTTTATGCAGGCATCAAGAATACCAATATGTTTTCGTACTTGGGCGTATTCAGCTCTGGATGGTGGGCAAATAATCCTAAACTAACAGACCCTCAGTATGATTTTATGAAAAATAATGCGACTACAATCAATACTAACCTTAAAGAATTGTGGGTTTCGATGGGAGGGAAAGAAGATATAGCCTACAATAATTGTAAAATAATGTTGGGCAAATTTGATGAAATGGGTATCAAATACAAATACAGTGAATATGCAGGTGGACATACTTGGCCTGTTTGGCGACATGATATTTTCCAATTTTCACAAGTATTATTTAAGTAAATTTTAAATTATCAATATCCAATAAATAAAATGAATATTGGATATTGATAATTGTGTAAATCATTCCTAATCAACAAGGATAGTTTACTCATCAATCTATTAAAAATGAAACACAAAATATTTTTTTTAATTTTTTTGAGCTTATTTTATTTAACCAGTAATGCTCAAAATGCCAGTACTCAAGTGGCAAGCCCTGATAAGAACATTGTAGTAACTTGCGATGTGGAACAAGCATCTTATAGTATCGAATACAAGGGAGAAACTGTACTCCGTAATTCAAAATTAGGAGTAATACGTGAAGATGATGATTTCTCAAAAAATCTGCAATTGATAAAATCGTCTGCTCTTAAAGTAGTGAAAGATAGTTATGCTATCACTACAGCTAAAAAAAGCCATATTACGTATATAGCCACTGAAAAAGTATGGGAAACAAAAACGGCATCGGGGAAAAAGATGAATATTGTATTTAGGGTATCAAATGACGGTGTGGCTTTTCGTTATGAATTTCCTGAAAAATCTACAGATATTAAAAAGATTGTTGCCGAAGCGACTAGTTTCCATTTTAATGAAGGTTCAAGAGCTTGGTTACAACCCAAAACAGAAGCCCAAACAGGTTTTGAACATACCAATCCTTCTTACGAAGCGCATTATGAAATAGATATACCTACAGGTAAATCATCTCCTGGGTCTAATGGATGGATATATCCAGCTTTGTTCAAAACAAACAATACGTGGTTATTGATAACTGAAGCAGCGTTAGACAGAACCTACTGCGGTACGGCTTTACAACAAAAGTCGCCAGATAGCGAATACAAAATAAACTTTCCACAAAGTCCCGAAGTATTCACGAATGGCACTGCAACATTAAACCCTGAATCTGCATTACCTTGGAAAACCCCTTGGCGAATCATCGTAATAGGAAGTTTAAAAACCATCTCAGAGTCAACTTTAGGTACAGACTTGGCATTGCCTGCTAAAAAAATGGATGCTGACTTTATCAAACCCGGTAAATCATCATGGAGTTGGATTTTAGACAAAGACGATTCTACTGTTTATAAGGCACAGAAAAAATACATAGATTTTGCAGCCGACATGAAATGGCAATATTGTCTAATAGATGCCAATTGGGATGCCACTATAGGATATGATTCTGTAAAAGTATTGGCAGACTATGGCAAAACAAAAAATGTAGGACTACTTCTTTGGTATAATTCGGCTGGTAGTTGGAATACAGTAAAATTTACCCCAAGAGATAAATTACTTACTCACGAGAGCCGCGTAGAAGAATTTAGTAGAATCCAAAAAATGGGGATAAAAGGGGTTAAAATAGATTTTTTTGCTGGTGATGGTCAATCTATGATTAACTATTATCAGGATATATTAGAAGATGCCGCTACCTATCATTTATTGGTTAACTTTCATGGAGCTACTTTGCCCCGAGGTTTACACCGTACTTACCCTAATCTCATGACTACCGAGGCTGTTGATGGCTATGAAATGATAACTTTTTCGCAGTACGCTGCCAATAAAGCTCCAGAACATTCGGTAATGATTGCGATGGTTCGTAATGCTTTCGACCCGATGGACTTTACACCCATGAACTTATACAAAATACCTCGTATAAAACGTGTAACCACATCAGCTTTTGAATTGGCAACTTCAGTAGTTTTCCTCTCGGGAATACAACATTATGCCGAACGCCCAGAAGGCATGAAACATGTACCTGAGTATGTAAAAGACTTTTTGAGAAATTTGCCTGATACTTGGGATAACGTTAAATTTATTGATGGCTATCCCGGTAAATTGTATGTTGTAGCAAGAGAATCTGCTGGAAAATGGTATGTAGCAGGTATTAATGGAGAAAATACAGAGAAGCCTCTTAGTTTAGATTTAAGTTCTTTCAAAAATAAGAAAGGTAAATTAATCAAAACAGGTAAAAATGAGGTAGCTAATGAGCCTTCTTTTGAGCAAAGCAATATAACAATTCCTTCTGATGGCAAATTAGATGTTATCTTAAAAGGAAATGATGGCTTTGTGATTGTGTTCGAATAAATAACGTTTTTCAAGAGTACTATTTTGCTATAGTCATGAAGAAAATAGTACTCTTGAAATTTGAATCAATCTTGAGGATTGATTTTTTGTATTATAATTTATCTTATGTTAAATAGTATATTTACTTTTTCTCCTACTCCTATTTCCTCTACTCAATAGCCACTCCACTCCTGCTACTAAGAGATTGCAAAAGCTATATCCTTAGTTTCTGATCCTATGCCATCGCCTTTTCCTCTGTGATTTGTGTTATGCTGATTTGCCTTAATTATTTTGGCATTGTAAAATTCTGCAAAGTCAAGTTAAAATAATATCTATAGGTTTAGTATAGTACTTCCAAATAAGTACTACATTTGTATTCAAAATTAACTAATGATTATATCGGGGAAAGGATATTGAAAAAATAATTTGAAAGTCTGCCGAGTTATATCGGTAGACTTTTTATTTTAAAATGGAGATAGAAATAAAAAATATGATCGTAATTAATCTAAAAAACAAATGTTAATAGCATTGATAATCAACAAACTAAAAATTCAATAGAAATCTAATGATTGAAATTAAAAATATCTCCAAAACATTTCATCAGAAAAAACAATCATTCAAGGCTCTTGATGAAGTAAGTTTAAATATAGAACAAGGTGATATCGTCGGAATCATCGGTTTTTCAGGTGCCGGTAAAAGTACCCTAATTCGGTCGGTTAATTTGTTAGAAAAACCTGACCAAGGTCAAATTATCATCAACGGAAAAGATTTAACAACATTAAATAATAGGGAATTGGCTAGAGAACGTAAAAAAATCGGAATGATTTTCCAGCATTTTAACCTTCTTTCTTCCAGAACTGTTTTTGACAATGTTGCATTGCCTTTAGAATTGGACAATACCAGCAAATCTGAAATTGTAGAAAAAGTAAACCAACTTTTAAAAGTCGTTGGCTTGGAAGATAAAGCAAATGATTATCCAAAAAGCCTTTCAGGCGGACAAAAACAGCGAGTTGCCATTGCCAGAGCTTTGGCAAATGACCCCTATTTACTGCTTTGCGATGAAGCCACAAGTGCATTAGACCCCGCTACAACGCAATCCATTTTGCAACTGTTAAAAGACATCAATCAAAGATTGAACATCACCATTTTATTGATTACTCATGAAATGGAAGTAATAAAAGCCATCTGCAACCACGTTGCCGTTATAGACAAGGGAAAACTGATTGCAAAAGGAACGTTGGAAGAAATCATATCAAATAAAGAAAATCCTATCATCAAACAATTTATAATTCCTAAAACAGCGACTATACCTCAATCTTTAAGTAGCCAATTACAACCAGAATCATCTGAAGGTTTGTTTCCATTGATGGAAATTGAATTAAATGGACAAATTTCATTTGAACAACTTTTATCGGTTGTACACAGCAACTATAAAATTCCATACAAATTGTTTTCGGCAGAAGTGGAATATTTGGGTAAATCCAATTTTGGAAAATTATTCTTGTCCTTACAAGGAAGTTCGGAGGAAAATGAAAAAGTGATTCAGTATTTCAATCAAAATAACATTCAAAACACCATTAAAGGATATGTTTGAGCAAACAACTATTGCACTACTATTAAAAGGAATTTGGGAAACGGTTTTTATGACGTTTACAGCTGGATTTTTTGGTTTTTTAATCGGACTTCCTTTGGGAGTTATTTTGTTTCTTACAAAAAAAGGACAGCTACTTGAAAACCCTATCTACAATCGTATATTATCGGTATTGGTAAACGTATTCCGCTCCATTCCTTTTATCATTTTAATCG
Organism: Arcicella sp. BE140; assembly: GCF_031456255.1. Classification (NCBI taxonomy): domain Bacteria; kingdom Pseudomonadati; phylum Bacteroidota; class Cytophagia; order Cytophagales; family Flectobacillaceae; genus Arcicella; species Arcicella sp. BE140. The sequence goes on from NZ_JAVDUE010000007.1 coordinate 158,788, forward strand.
TGTGGCTCATACCATTTACAAGAGCATTGGTAGGGACCTCCATTGGCGTAAATGCGGCGTTGGTTCCGTTGAGTATTGGTGCTGCACCATTCATTACACGATTGGTAGAAAACAGTTTGCTTGAAGTGCCAAACGGATTGATAGAAACTGCCAGAGCATTAGGTGCAAGTCCTTTACAAATTGTTATCAAAGTGTTGTTACCTGAAGCGTTGCCGTCATTAATAAATAATGCAAGCATTACGCTCATTACATTAGTCGGATATTCTGCAATGGGCGGAGCTGTTGGTGCAGGCGGATTGGGACAAATTGGTTACCAATATGGTTATGTCGGCTACGATGCTTTTATTATGAATACGGTTCTGGTTCTATTGATCACATTAGTATTTGTGATACAATTTTCGGGCGATAAACTTTCAAAAAGATTTAATCATAGATAAAACAAATAGAAAATGAGAAAAATAGGATTATTAAGTTTGGTTACGGCAGGATTACTATTGTTTAATTCTTGCGGAAATTCAAAAAAGAATGACCCGAATTATATCAGAGTTGGGATTACTTCGGGTTTGGAACAAGAAATTGCCGAAGCTGCTAAAAAAGAAGCCAAAGAAAAATACAATTTGGAAGTAGAATTGATTGCGTTCAATGATTATGTTATTCCAAACGAAGCCTTGAACAATGGCGAGATTGACATAAATGCCTTTCAACACGTTCCGTATTTACAAGAACAATCCAAACAACGTGGCTACAAATTGGCGGTTGTGGGAAATACGTTTGTTTACCCAATTGTGGCATATTCCAAAAAAATTAAAAATATTGCTGAACTGCAAAACGGTAGCACGATTGTCATTCCAAACGACCCGACCAATGGCGGACGTTCATTATTGCTTTTACAAAAAAACGGGTTGCTGAAGCTGAAAGAAAATGTTGGGCTTTTACCAAAAGTAACAGACATCGTTGAAAATCCAAAACTATTGAAAATTCTGGAAATAGAAGCTCCGCAATTACCCACAGTCTTAGATGACAAAGAAGTTACGATTGCTATTATCAATAATAATTTTGCTGCACAAGCCGGATTAAATCCTGATGAATTAGGCATTTTGAAAGAAGAGAAAGAGTCTCCTTATGTAAATGTGATAGTAGCAAGAGAAGACAATAAAAACGAAGAAAAAGTGAAAAATTTCGTAAAAGCTTATCAATCAGAAGCTGTTGAAAAAGCTGCCGAAAAAGCTTTTAAAGGTCGTGCAATAAAGGGATGGTAGTTATCAAAGATTATATTTTACAACATATTCATAAGGTTTGATACATATGTAGATATTCATATTCTTTACAGACTTGAGCAATACACACAACAACATTAGGTAAATTGAACTTCACAATATCAAAATTCCTTTTTTTGATATTGTGAAGTTCATGCTACCACACCGCCGTTTTCTATGATACTAACTGATACAACACCGTGAGTGTTTTAAAATCATGACCCTGCCTTTGTGGTATTTATGTATTTTTAGTTATCCAAATACTATTGGCAACAATTACGCTTTAATTTTATTTCTCACCACCACCCAATGTTCTATACAAATCAGTGATGGCATTAAACTTTTCTTTTTTGATTTCTATGACTTCCAATTCATTTTGTAAAGAATTGTTCTGTGTAGTAATTACTTCTAAATAAGTAGCCATCCCACTCTTATAAAGCATAAATACATCATTTGAAGCTTTTGTGAGTGATGCTTTTTTTTGTTTAACTAAGTCCATTCTTTCATCTGCATACTTAGCTCTGGCAAGGGCATCAGATACTTCACCTACAGCTGTTAATAGCGATTGTTTAAAAGTACTTACTGCTTTTTCTTGATCAAGGATAGCAATATCATAAGCCGTTTTAAGCGACTTTTTCATAAAAATTGGCTGTGCTAAATTGACTCCAATATTTTTCACGATAGAACCTGGCAGATTAAACCATGTATCAAGCTTAAAAGAATTCATCCCTACAGATGGCGTAAAACTGATACTTGGATACATGGCAAGATTTGCAAGATTCCTTTTTGCATTGGCTGAAACCACAGCATATTCTGCTGCTTTTACGTCAGGTCGGCGACTCAAAAGCATGGCTGGAACCCCCAAAGGGAATATGGAAGAAGGCATGACATTGTCTATAATGTCAACTCTTACCTTACTGCTAGGGTATTCTCCACACAAAATATTAAGTGCATTTTCTTGGATTGCTATATTTTGTAAAGCTAATGGCACTAACAATTCTGCTGTTTTTTTCTGTGCCTCTATCTGTTCAACTGCCAAGGAATTTACTTGTCCAGATTTATATTGAAGCCGAATCATCGCTAGAGTGCTATCTCCCAAAATAATGTTACGTTTTGCTACTTTCAATTGTTCATCTAGTGCGATTAAGTTATAATAGGCTTGAGCAACCTGAACGATGAGCCTAGTTTTCAAGGCAGAAAGATTTTCTTTTTGTGCAAAATAGTTGGCAAGTGATGCCTCTCTATACATTTTGGCTTTTCCCCAAATATCAGCTTCCCAAGAAAGTCTTAAACTGGCAGCATAATCATCCATATAACTTGTCCCCAAAAATTGTTCAGTTAATGAACCGTTAAGAGAACTTTTAGAAAGCCAATTTCTATTTGCCCCTACGTTCAAATCTACAGAGGGATAAAGCCCCAATTTTGACTGTTTGTACATCAAATCCAACTGTTGCATATTCATTACTGCCACAACAATTTCATTATTTTTGAGAAGAGCCTTCTCAATGAGACTAACCAGTATTGTATCTTTAAAAAATGTCCTCCAATGCAATTGAATAGTATCAGCTGTTACAGTAACAGTTTCTCTATACTGTTCAGGAATGTTTAAGTTCGCACGGCTATATTTCTTCTCAATCATGCAAGAAGAAAGTAGTAATGATATAATAACGCTTAGGGATATATGTATTTTTGATAATTTCATTTCAGGTCATTTCAAGATTAAAATTCTTAGTTTTTCCTTGCTATTTTTTCTTGTAAGTATTGGAATAATATAAACAATAAAGGAATAACAATTACGCCCAAAACCACACCACTTAGCATGCCCATTGCGGCACTGGTACTGATAGAATGATTTCCTGTTGCAGTTCCTCCTTTTGAAAACATCAGAGGAAGCATTCCTACAATAAATGCGAATGATGTCATCACAATGGGTCTTAGTCGAGCTTTGGAAGCATCTAATGCTGCATCCAGAATGGATAATCCTGCACTCCTACGTTGTACAGCAAATTCTACTATCAGAATGGCATTTTTGGCTAATAGACCAATCAGCATAATAATCCCAATCTGTACATAAATGTTATTGTCTAATCCAATACTTTTAATCCCGATATAAGCACCCAGAATCCCCGTTGGAATAGATAATAAAACCGCAAGAGGCAATAAATAACTTTCGTACTGAGCTGATAATAGTAAATACACGAAAAGTAAACAAAGCCCCAAAATGGCTATCGTCTGATTTCCTGCCGATTTTTCTTCCAAGCTCAGGCCTGTCCATTCGTAGCTATAATCTGTTGGCATTTTATCCAAAACGGCTTCCAAACGTTCCATCAAAGCTCCGTTACTTATTCCGGGCATAGCATTGATATTAATTGTCAAAGCATTATAAAGATTATAGCGACTTACCGATTCAGGACCATATACTTTATGCAACGAGATAATTGATTTTACAGGAATCATTACTCCTTTATCGTTTCGAACAAAAATTTCATCAAAAGCTTGTTCGTCCATTCTAAATACACCATCTGCTTTGATATTTACCCTATAGAATTTCCCAAATCTGGAAAAATTTAAAGATTGGTCACCAGAGAAATAGCTTTGAACAGTACCCAAAATACCATTAATATTAAGCCCCATCTGTTTGGCTTTGTCTTCATCTACTTCCAGCTCTAATTGTGGATAATCAGCTCTGAACATAGTATAGGCTAATTGCACGCCAGAAACCTTCATTAAGTCGACAATTACTTTATCAGCCTGAGCTTTCAATGCTACTGAACTACGACCTTGACGATCTTGTAATACAATTTCAGCTCCGTTCGTAACGCCATATCCATCTACTGGGGGCATTCTCATCGTGAGGATACTACCTTCTTTAATGACAGATAGTTTTGCATCAACAACCTTCATCAATTCATCAATGTCTTGAATTTTCCCTCGCTGTGTTCTGGGCTTAAATTTAACAAAACCTACTGCATAAGCAGGGCTTGTACTATTGGTCATCAGGTTAAAGCCAGTAATGGTGGTATTATCTTCAATGGCTTCTATTTCAGACAAAAGCTTATTAATTTTATCGGCTACTTTGGTTGTAGGAGTCAATGCCGTACCCGGAGGCATACTAAGTACGTAAGTAAACATACTATCATCTTCCATAGGCACAAAACTCTTAGGAGTACTCATAATAGCCCAAGTAGCCACACCTATTATTGAAACCACAAAGCCCACAGCCAACCATTTGTGTATTGCTAAGAAATGAATACTCTTTACATAGCGATTGGTCAGATTATCAAAACCCACATTGAAACCAGAAAAAAAGCGTTTAATAAAACCTACCTTTGCATTACTTTCACGATGTGTATTTTTCAAGAGTAAAGCACATAAAGCAGGCGTTAGTGTCAGGGCATTTACAGCTGAAATAATGATGGCAATAGCCAGTGTATAAGCAAATTGCTTATAAAAAATTCCTGCTGAACCCGTCATAAAGCCAATAGGAATAAATACCGCAGACATCACAAGCGTAATAGAAATTACAGCACCTGTAATTTCCCCCATTGCCGAATGTGTCGCTTCTTTCCCACTTAAATGAGTCCCTTCCATTTTACTATGCACAGCTTCCACTACTACAATGGCATCATCTACCACGATTCCAATGGCTAAAACTAAGGCAAAAAGGGTCAATACATTAATCGTAAAACCCAGTACGAGCAGAAAGAAAAACGTTCCGATAATGGCTACAGGTACAGCAATTGCAGGAATAATCGTAGAACGAAAATCTTGCAAAAATAGAAATACAACCAAGAATACAAGAACAAAAGCTTCAAACAAAGTTGATTTTACCTGACTAGTTGCTTCGTCCAGTTTTTCCTTCGTACTCATTAATTTCGAGTATTTTATACTTGGAGGAAACGATTTGGACAGTCGTTCAATTTCTTTATCTATTCCTATTTCGATTTCATTAGCGTTCGAACCTGTTGTTTGTAAAATAGCAATAGTAGCCGTATTCCTTCCGTTTGAAGTACTATTGCCACTGTAAGAAATTGCTCCAAATTCAACTCGTGCTACATCTTTCAAACGAATAATATTATTCCCAGCATTCTTAACAACAATATTATCATAGTCTTCAGGTAGATTCTTCTTCCCTTTGTAACGAATTACATACTCTAAAGCAGCGTTAGATTCTTCACCCAATTTGCCAGGTGCAGCTTCTGAGCTTTGTTCGGCAATGGCATTACTGATGTCGGCAGGAACTAAATTATAATTGGCCATTTTGCGAGGATTTAGCCAAATACGCATGGAATAATCCTTTGTCCCAAAAACCATAGCCTGCCCTACGCCCGGAACTCTTTTGATTTGCGGAATAAGGTTGATATTAGCATAATTCTGCAAAAACTTTTCATCGTATTTTTTATTATCTTCTGTAAACAAGTTGAATATCATAATCATGCTATTCTGTTGTTTAGAAGTAGTGAGTCCCATCCTAATTACTTCTTGTGGCAAAATCGGTGTAGCTTGTTGCACACGATTTTGTACATTTACTGCTGCTTGGTCGGCATTTACGCCTTGTTTGAAGATGATTGAAATTGAAAATGTTCCATCATTACTAGCTGTAGATTTGATGTACTGCATATTTTCTACTCCATTGATTTGCTCTTCGAGTGGCGTAACAACAGAACGAATTACGGTTTCGCTATTACCTCCTGGATATGAACCCGACACCATGACTGTTGGAGGTGAAATGTCTGGAAATCGTGTTACGGAAAGTCTATCAAGTCCGACAATCCCTAACACCACAATTACGATAGAAATTACCGTCGCCAAAACGGGTCTATCAATTATTCTTTTTAACATGGTTTTTCAATTTTGAAATGCACCTATTTCCCCAATGAACTTTTTGTAATTTTAGGAATAACCGTCATTCCTTCATTCAATACATCAATACTAGTAAGGGCTATTTTCTCACCTACCCTAATTCCTGATTTTACGATATAATTACTGCCTGATTTACCTTCAATTTCAAAAGGCTTCATGATCACTTTGTTGCTATCAGCCAAGGAGAAAATGAAGTATTTATCCTGAATATCTTTAACACTCGCCATTGGTACTAACAATGCAGTTTGATAAGCTTTTTGCAAAACCACACCTGCGAAACCTCCCGAACGTAGTAGTTTGTCAGGATTAGGGAAAATGGCTTTCAAGGCAATGCTTCCGGTAGTGCGGTCGATATTCCCACTAGCAAATTCTAATTTACCTTTGTGTTCATATTCGCTACCGTCAGCCATTACCAATGAAACTGTATTTATGTTTTTTTGTAACCCTTTTTCTTTCATAAAAGCGATATAATCTGCTTCTGTGAGCGAGAAATAAACAAAAACCTGATTAATGTCTGAAAGAGTTGTAAGCGGAACAAGGTCTGTGGGGGTTACCAAATTGCCAATTCTGTTCGGAATTCTACCAATATAACCGCTAATAGGAGCTTTTATCAGGCTAAATTCTGCATTGATTTTAGAAGATCTCAACATGGCTTTTGCTTGGTTTACTTGTGCAGAAGCAGCCTCATAATTGGCTTGAGCCGTTTGTAATTGGATTTCAGAAACTACTTTTCCTTCTACCAAAGGGCGAATCTTTTCAACTTCCAATTTGGCATTGGCCTGTGCTGCCAAAGCAGCTTTTAATGTCGCCAAACTATTATTCACCTGTTCATTGAACACCTCTGCTTTGATTTTGAAAAGGGCTTGCCCTTTTTGTACATAATCGCCTTCCTTCACGAATATCTTCTCTAAATAGCCTGATACTTGTGCTTTTAAGTCAACATTGACAGACCCTTCAATGGCTCCGGGATATTTTTTTGCAACATCAGCATTTGCAATACTTATTTGAAGGAAATCCACTGTTGGCGGTAGTTGTTCAGGCTGTTCGTGGGCTTGTTCTTTACAAGAAAATATTACTAAGGAACATAGCAGAAATATCATTCCTTTAATAGTATGCCTTGTTTTAAAAGTGAGTTCTAACATTGAGTATAAGGATTAATTTATACTACAAAGAAAGTTTCACTGACTGATTTAATTATGGGAAAAATAACTGAAGTGTATATTTTCACACCTGAATTGAAGATTTATCTTTCCGAATTTTATAGGGAAAAGTATTTGGAAAGAGTACTTTTAATTAATGTTGGATTAAATAATAATTACTTAATAATCCATCCACGATTTGAATAAGCCAGCTTTATCTCGACTGATGATTACTTCTACTTCTGTGTTTTTTTCAATGTCAATTTTCAATTTTCCATTGAAATAATTATGTACTTGCTGAATGGCATCAATATGAATGATAATTTGACGATTTGCCCTAAAAAAGATTTTTGGATTGAGTTGTAACTCAAGTTCTTCCATTGTCAGTGGAATAATTTCTTCTGAACCATTAAGAAGCTTGGCTCTGGTAATTTTATGTTTAGAATAGAAGAAGACAATATCACTTACTTGAACCGTTTTATAACCATCTTTATAAGGAAGTAAAAATCTATTTCTAAAATCTTTTGGTTTTAAAAATTCTAATAATCCTTTCAAAGACTTCTGGTGAAAATCGACAGACAAAGCTTCCAATTTTGTGAAGGCTGTCTGTAAATCGTCTTGTTCAACGGGTTTCAATAAATAATCAATGCTGTTGTATTTGAATGCTTTTACGGCATATTCATCATAAGCCGTTGTAAAAATGATTGGGCAGTTTATGCTTACTTGTTCAAAAATTTCAAAACTCAGTCCGTCTGACAATCTTACGTCCATCATCACTACATCTGGTTTTTCATGGGTATTAAACCACATCACACTGTCAGAAATACTGTCTAATATCTCAAGGACTGTAGCTTTCGGTCTGATTATTTTAATCAAACGTTGCAACCTATCCGCGTTAGGTTTTTCGTCTTCTACTATCAGTATTTTTTCTATCATTGTTTTATTAACGGAATTTTTACTTTAAATGTAGTTTCATCCTTTATAATTTCAGGCTGTTTTTGCCAAAGCAAATCATATCTTCTAATGATATTTTGAATGCCTATTCCTGATGATTCAAGCTGATTTTCGATGGGAAGTAATATATTTTCAACAATTAATGCCTGTTCATCCGTATTGTAAATACTAATTTTCAAGGGATTTTTCTTATTAGTTTTGTTGTGTTTCAAGGCATTTTCTACCAATAATTGTAAGGTCAGCGGTGGCAAATACAGTTGTTTACTGGCTTGGTCAATGTTTACTTCAAATGCTACGCCATCACCTATACGGTTCTTAATCAAAAACATATACGAATTCAGAAACTTCAACTCTTCTTCTAATAGAATTATATCTTTCTTCGAATTGACCAACATATAGCGATATATCTTTGAAAAGTTTTCAGCATATTCATAGCCTAATTGTTGATTGAACAATATCAGTTCAGAAAGCACACTTAGGTTATTGAATACAAAATGGGGGTCTATCTGAAGTTTTAAAGATTGTAGTTCTGCTTCAACTGCTAGTTGGTCGAGTGCAGCAGCTTTCATGGCCGCATTTTTCCAGCTGACAATCAGGTAATTACAAGTATTAATTCCAATAATCATAAAAGCAATAATAATACTGACTACAATCCACTGAAAAAAACCTCTCACTTTGTCAGCCGAGTGGATTTCTATACAAGTTTCAGCCTCATCCATTAATCGGTACAGTTGGTCTAATATGGCAAGGCTTACAAAAATAATAACCAAATTTAGTGCCGTTTCAATGATTAATCGTTTCAAGGGTTTTTCTGTCCAAGAAATAGAATTATTGAGCTTGTTGCTAATGCAGATACTTGATTCAGAGATTAATAAGCAGAAAACAAATGATAAAGCTAAATCTTCTGTAATAGAAAGTACAGATCGTTTTAAGTAAGAAATCCAGTAAGAAGAATAAGGGTCAATGACATAAGAAACGAGATTCAATAAGATAAAAGCGAATATCACAATGATTATACGCTTACCTTTATTGCTTAAAAATGTATCTTTTTTACTTCTCATTTATTAAAAAAACTGTGATTGTAGGTTGAATTATTGATGATAGTTTTTGCTTGAAAGATAAGCATTTATATCCTTATGGATTTATAAGTTCCCAAAATTGAATTATTCTATATTAACTTTTATTTTTTTCTTGCTTAATCTACCTAATTCGCCACTGAAAGCCCTAATACAATTACCAAACCGTGTACTGTATTTTGATTATTAGTGTTTAAATCATACTATGCTAATGAATATTTCAAAACAAAGGAAGATGAATTTTCGTATTTCTTTCAAGACTTCCACAATGATAATCAACTATGTTAATAAAAAATCAAGAAGATAACAGTAATAATCTTTATTATAAAAATTGATTTAATTGAAGTAAATCCACATGTAGGCTTTCTTGAAATCGTATTACTCATATCTCAAAGCATGTAATTGGACTAAATGACTCAGCTTTTTAGGCAAGATACCAGCCAAAGCAAAGCCCTAAAAGTCTAATAAGCATCAAAAATCATTAATTCAACATCCTGTATTCATTAGGCGTATAACCTGTACTCTTTTTAAACATTCTATTAAAATGTTGTGGGTATTTGAATCCAAGCTCAAAAGCTATTTGACTTACCGATTTTTCTATATCAAAAATCCGTTCTTTGGCTACATCTATTAATTTTAAATGGATATGTTCTTGAGCAGATTTACTAGTCTCTTTTTTGATTAAATCACCAAAATAATTCGGAGATAGGTTTAAGCGACTCGCAAAATATCCCACCGATGGCAGCCCTAATTCCTGTGTAACTTCTGTTTGAAAATAGTCATTCAACAAATGTTCAAATCTTGTCAAAGCATCATTATTGATGCTTTCTCGAGTAATAAATTGTCTGTCGTAAAAACGAACACAGTAGTTCAAGAGTAATTCAATGTTGTTTGTAATAATTCTTTTACTGTGTTTATCAATCGCTTGACTTATTTCGTATTCAAGTTTACTCAATAAATCTTTGATAATTTGCTGTTCTTTCAAGGACAAATGAAGCGCCTCATGCGATTCATACGAAAAGAATGAATACTGACTCATTAGTTTTCCTAGCGCCGTTCCTTTTACTAAATCAGGATGAAAAAGTAACGCCCAGCCTGTTGGGTGATAATTTTCTTCATTATTTACTTCTATCACTTGCCCTGGCCCTATAAAAACAAGTGTTCCATCATCATAGTCATAGCTATTACGTCCATACTTCAATTCCCCACAATGTACTTCTTTCAAAAAGATAGCGTAAAAACCAAAATGAAAACGACTGTGATTTGGCAATGCTTTAGTGTTTGCATTATCAAACACACTTATTAGTGGATGTTGTGTTTCTACACCCTTTATGGCATTGTATTGCGAAATCTTTTCAAGCTTGATAATCTGTTCCATAACCTTAATTTTTAAATCCATTGACGTAAATATAGTACTAGGATTTTATCTATGCTTACCCCAATCTTTAAATCAGTAATGATGGTAGCAACATCAGGAATATATATACTTTTTGAAAATAATAAAGGGGAAAATTTGTATCGCCATTAAGGTTTTGACTAAGGTAGAACTAATAAACAATCACAAGATTCAACATGAAAACAAGAATATTAGGAAATAGCAGATTAGAAGTATCAGCCCTTGGAATGGGTTGTATGGGGCTTAGCTTTGGTTACGGCCCAGCTACCGATAAAGCCACCGCCATCAAATTAATTAGAGAAGCGTATGAACAAGGAATTACTTTCTTCGATACGGCTGAAGCTTATGGCAAAGATAATGAAGAGTTAGTGGGTGAAGCCTTAGCTCCTTTTAGAAAAGAGGTTGTAATTGCTACTAAGTTTGGATTCCGTGACGGCGATTCAAAGAAAGGACAAGACAGTCGCCCTGAGCGTATTAGAGAAGTAGCCGAAGAATCTTTAAGACGATTGAAAACAGATATCATCGACTTATTTTATCAACATCGTGTAGATACAACCGTTCCAATGGAAGATGTGGCTGGAACAGTAAAAGACCTTATTCATGAAGGAAAAGTAAAACATTTTGGACTTTCAGAAGCAGGGGTTGAATCAATCCGAAAAGCACATGCCGTACAACCCGTAACTGCTTTGCAAAGTGAGTATTCGATATGGTGGAGAGAACCAGAGTTAGCCATTTTACCTACGCTTGAAGAACTAGGCATTGGGTTTGTACCATTTAGTCCATTAGGGAAAGGCTTTTTGACAGGTGCTATTAATGCTGAGACCCAATTTGACCCAACTGATTTTAGAAATATTGTTCCCCGTTTTACCGAAGAAAACAGAAAGGCGAATCAAAAATTGGTTGAATTGTTAGCTGAAATTACCCGTCAAAAAGAGGCAACCCCTGCACAAATCGCATTGGGTTGGTTATTGGCACAAAAACCGTGGATTGTACCAATTCCGGGAACTACAAAATCTCATCGCTTAACAGAAAATATTGGAGGTGCTTCGATTGACTTATCTAAAAATGACATAAAAGCCATTGACGAGGCTTTTGCCAAGACTAACGTACAAGGAGATCGTTATCCTGCAAGTTTGCAGCAAAGAGTTGGAAAGTAAGCATTCTTTATCATAGCTACCGTTTCGGCTAAACATAAATATGGCTTCGCTCAATGAATAATTAAATTCCATTTATTCATTAATCCCAAATCCTTTAGAATAGGGTTTGGGATTTTATTTGCCATTAAAACATCATAAAATTGCGTTTATTCTTAAAAGAATAAAGAATTTACACTTCATATTAAATGTTATCATCTACTTTTGAAACAATTAGCTATATTTGAATTTTACAAACATACCGATGAGCTCAATAACAATAAAACAATTTTATGAAGAAATTTTTGGAGGTAATAATCCAGATTTAGATGATATTTTGAGTGTTAATATCAATAAAGACATTGGACATTTTAATGTTTTTGATATAGCCGAAATGTATAAAGTAGCTAAGGATAAACCAGAAATGCCTTACAACAGGAGGACTTATTACAAAATAAGTTTAATTTCTGGCAAGAATAAAGTGGAATATGCTGATAGAACCATCGAAGTATTGGAGTACGGAATTTTATTCGCAACGCCCAAAATACCATACAATTACACTCCTCAAGACAACAATCAAGCGGGACATTTTTGTGTTTTCACTAAAGAATTTTTGGCTAAATCAAAAATAGGAATAGATATAGATGTTCTTCCTATTTTCTCTAATCAGAGTGAGTTTATTTATCAAATAACGAAGGAACAGTTTGAACAAGTTGATACTCTTTTTGGTAAAATGCACACAGAAATTAATTCAGATTACGAATATAAATATGATTTATTACGCAATTATTTGATGGAGTTGATTCATTATGGTCAAAAACTAAAACCTATCACCCCTATTGGAAATATCAAAACTGCTTCTGCCAGAATAACATCTTTATTTATTGAACTGCTAGAACGTCAATTTCCCATAGAGAACACTACACAAATTTTGGTATTGAAAACACCAAAAGAGTATGCTACTACTTTAGGCATACACGTAAATCATCTCAATAGAGTACTGAAAGAAACCACAGGAAAGACTACTGGCGAAATCATTGCCAGCAGAATAAACCAAGAGGCGAAGGCATTACTCAAACAAACACATTGGAATATTTCAGAGATTGCCTATACCTTAGGTTTTGAAGAAGTGGCTCATTTTTCTAACTTCTTTAAAAAGCATAGTGAAAAGTCTCCTTTGACGTTTAGAGAATAGTTGTTTGATTCTTGCAAATATCGCTTTGATTCTTACAAATCATTATTATCCTTTTATTCGCAACTTTGCATTGTAATCAAAAACAAAAAACAATGACAAATAATGCAAATAAAATCGTCTTATTAACAGGCGGTAGTCGTGGACTTGGTAAAGAATCAGCACTTCAATTGGCGAAAAATGGCTTCGATGTTATTATTACTTTTCAAAATAATAAAGCAGATGCTGAAAATGTGGTAAATGAAATCAAAGCATTAGGAAGAAAATCGTCAAGCCTTCAATTGGATTTAGGGAAAGTAGCTTCATTTGACGGATTTGTTTCAGAATTGAAAGATATTTTGGAAAAAGACTTTGGAAAAACTAAAATTGATTCATTAGTCAATAATGCAGGAACAGGCTACTACGCTTCTATTGAAGATACCACAGAAGCTGGCTTCGATGAAATGGCAACTACACACCTAAAGGCTCCTTTTTTCCTTACGCAAAAATTACTTCCATTCATTAATGAAGGCGGAAGTATTGTCAATACTTCTTCTGGGCTAGCTCGTTTTAGCTATCCCAATTATGCTGCTTATGCCATTATGAAAGCTGGTATTGATTCATTAACACGTTACCAAGCATTAGAATTTGGTACTAAGAAAATCAGAGTTAATTCAATCGCTCCTGGTGCTATTGCCACTGATTTTGGTGGTGGTGCTGTAAGAGACAACCAAGCATTAAACGATATGATTGCAGGCAATACGGCATTAGGAAGAGTTGGTTTGCCAGATGATATTGGAGGTGTTATCGTATTTTTATGCTCAGAAGAGTCAAAATGGATCAATGCCCAAAGAATTGAAGTATCGGGTGGTGTTCATATTTAATGCTTTGTGTTCAGTGCCAAAGTAAATTTGGCTTGTCATACGAATCCACTTCAAGAAAACAATACCATCGTAATCAGAGCAATTTTAAGGTAATTCCATAAAACACAAAAAAGGCATGGCTTTAATGGTCATGTCTTTTTTGTGTTTTGCCAAATAGGAATACTCCAAAAAACTTTTTTATGAATAGGGAAAAAGTACAACTAAACGCGAAAAGCGACCATTGAAGCGCCCCCACTTTGTATCATCAAAAAACAATAACATTTCTAACATATACAAACATGAAAAAAGACAGTTTTAGCAATCGTATATTTTAGATTCTCTCTTTACTAATTTAAAATTGTACTTGAAAAATCAAACATTCAAAGATTATTAATTGGCTAAAAGAAGCGTTTGAATTGTGACATGGACACGCTATGACAATTTATGCAAACTTTAAAGAGGAAACCGAAGGATAGGAGAAACAACGAACAAACATAGCTTAATTACGCCGTCGTTTCTCTGTAAAAAAAGCGGAGTTGCTTTACTCTCTTTTTTACTAATTTATTCTTCATCGGTTCAAATGTTGCTATGACCTTATCTTTTTCTTTAATATAAATTACGAATGGTTGGTTTAGTCTATTTGTCAGATGGTAAATAGACACTAGTTCGGCAATATCCTCATGCCATGAAGCCATTCCATAAAGTGATGGAAACGGGGTTTTCTTGAGTGCTCCGTATACTTCTGAGGCAGATGAAATTGGCTGAATTTTGCCACTTCTGAAACGTGTTTTTTCTAGTGATGGATTAGTAAATTTTGCCACTGGGGTATTCAATTTACTCCATATATCTTTAGTAAAGGGTGTAGGTATAATCAAAGTGTCTTTTTTGTCTAGGTGTGGTGCAAGATTTAAAATGGCATCTACAACATGAGTAGCCTCATGCAATAAAACATATTGTATTGCATCTAATTTCCCAGCATCTATGATTATTTCAAATCCTGAATTTTTAGGATTATTGAAAATGGTTCTTTCTTTCCATGTTGCCCATTCAGAAATGGTTTCTTTCAGAATTCCTGCTCGAAAAGTAATATTAAATTGTTTGGTAGAATTAGTCGTTTCTACTGGCGAAGTCAGTGCTGTATTAGGCATATTGTCCATAAAACTAATACTCAGCAAATGCTCTTTTAATATTTTTTTATACAAAGGTGGTAATATAGCAAAGGCTTGCTCTACTTTCTCTTTTTCAACTGCTGTCAGTACATGGTTTGATGGCTCCATTCCAGCTTCAATAAACATCTTAAAAACACTCTGAGGAGCTATCAAAATACGATTCTCGGGAAAGGTACTTTCTTTACTTTTGATAGACTGAGCTGTAAGTTTATTCAATAATAAAAAGAAGAAAAGTGCAACAATTAGGTTTTTCTTTATCATACAAATAATTATTTTAATTACTGAGGGTGAGAAATCGATGTATTCACACCAAATTTAAAAAGATACAATAGCAGTTTTAAAAAACTATTGACTCCCCAAATCTAAACGTTTTAAAATAACCGACCGTAAATGTTCTTCATTTTCGTCGCCCCACTGACCCAAAGCTGAAAGTACAGGAATCAAGGTCTTGCCAAATTCGGTAAGACTATATTCTACTTTTGGCGGAACTACTGGATATATTTTTTTCGTAACCAAGTCGTGGTCTTCTAATTCTTTCAACTGAATATTTAAAACCCTTCTTGAAGCATCAGGTATTTTGCGTTGAAGCTCACTCGGGCGTTGATGCCCTTGATTGATAAACCACAACAAACGGATTTTCCATTTGCCATAAAGCACTTCGCCAATCAAATCCAAACCACAATTTAGGTTCGGTAAAATTTTCCTTTCATACATAAAACAAATTTAAACCACAGTTCCAAACTGTGCAATAGGGGAAAAATTTATCCCTATCTGAATCGTATTTCCGTAATTGCTTTAGAGCAATGTACGGATGAAATTTGCACAAAAAAAAAGAAATGGAACAACAATTTAATTTTAACAATGAGTTATTAGGCAAGATTGCCTTGGTTACAGGCGGAACCAAAGGTACTGGAAGAGCCATTGCAGAAAGGCTTTTACAAGCTGGTGCAACGGTTATTATTACCGCAAGAAATCCACCCGAAAAAGAGAACAGTAATTTGTATTTCATTCCTGCAGATTTAAGCAAGGCAGAAGATGCACAAAAAGTGGTCAGCGAAGTGCTATCTACTTATGGCACACTAGATATTCTTGTGAATAACCTTGGTTCTTCAGTAACTCCTGCTGGTGGTTTTGCTGTATTAACTGATGACGATTGGCAATCAACCCTACAAGCCAATCTGCTTGCTCCTATTCGACTAGACAGAGGATTTTTACCACAAATGTTAGCTAAAAAAAGTGGTGTTATTATTCACATAGCTTCTATTCAAGGTAAATTACCACTATATGCTTCTACGTTGCCCTATGCAGCCGCAAAAGCAGGATTGATTAATTATAGCAAAAGTTTATCAAATGAAGTTACACCAAAAAGAGTTCGTGTCCTAACTGTTTCGCCAGGATGGATCAATACAACCGCCTCGGAAGCTTGG
The DNA here is from genome assembly GCF_031456255.1 of Arcicella sp. BE140. Lineage (NCBI taxonomy): Bacteria > Pseudomonadati > Bacteroidota > Cytophagia > Cytophagales > Flectobacillaceae > Arcicella > Arcicella sp. BE140. The sequence goes on from NZ_JAVDUE010000007.1 coordinate 175,235, forward strand.
TTGGGTGAGATTGCAAGAAATGCAAATAGTACCTTAGAAGAAGCTCAGCAAAGTGTGATGGACGCTTTGGGGGGAATTCCTTTTGGTCGCCCAGCCCAACCCGAAGAAGTTGCCGAATTCGTTGGCTTTTTGGTTTCACCAAGAGCCAATTACTTAACAGGGACAAATTTTGTAATAGATGGTGGCACAGTGCCAACAATTTAATAACCTAAAAAATAAAAAGATGAACTTACCAAATGTTATTGCAGATTTAACAAATGCACAAAACAATTTCGACAGTGTGGCTTACGCCAATTGTTTTTCCGAAACTGCCATAGTTTTTGACGAAGGCCAAAATCACAAGGGGAAAAAGGAAATCCAACAATGGATTAAAAAAGCCAATGAAGCGTACCAAGCCGTTATGAAACCTCTTGAATATGCTTCAACAGATGAAATTCTAAAAGCTGAAGTTTCGGGCAATTTCCCAGGAAGTCCTATTGTTTTGGCGTATCATTTTAAATTAAAAGACGGACTTATTGAGTATTTGAAAATTACGGGCTGACAAAGTGAGAAGCTAACAACTACATTTTTTATAGTGGCAAGTCACAGGAACACGCAGTTAAACTGCGTGTTTCGTCCACTAAATCAACATAGGATTTTCAAACGAACTCCTCTTGCCTTTTAATCACTTTTTGTCTGTGCATTTCACCCCACGAAACAAGGGCCGAAAGCACATCTTGTAAGGTATCTGCATAAGATAATAGTTCGTACTCTACTACCACAGGTACACCTATGTCCACTTTTCTTTTTACAAAGCCATTTTCTTCGAGATCTTTTAGTACCCCTGAAAGCACCTTAGCAGAAATACCATCTATGGTTCTTTGTAAGTCATTAAAGCGGGTATGTCCGTCTTTTAGGGCAAGAATTACCCGCAAAGTCCATTTGCCCCCTATTACGTACATAGCGTCTTCGAGGGCTTTGATGGAGTTCCTACATTTTTCTGTACTAATTACGTTTTTCATATTTGTATAGCTAACTAACCTAAAGGTTACTACTTACCTTATGTATAGTAGTAACTTTTGGAAAGCAAATGTAGATAGATTTGTGACATCATTAAAATAAATTTTCAAGAAATGTCAACAAAAAAAGTACTTCACATTAAAGCAAGCATCAATGGCGATGCCTCTAAAAGCAATCTGCTTTCAAACGCAATCATTGAAAAGCTCAATAATACGTATTCTGAATGCACGATTGAAACCCTAGACTTATCAGAAAGCCCTCTGCCTTTTCTTACTAATGAAATGTATCAGGCATTTTCTACCCCGAAAGAGGCACGTAGCCAAACGCAGACAGCAATCATTCAGCCTTCCGAAATTGCGATAAAACAAATCAAGGAGGCAGATATTGTAGTTCTGGCAGTTCCATTGTATAATTTTAGTATTCCTGCCAACCTGAAAGCATGGATCGACCAAATTGCTCGTGCCAATGAAACTTTTAGCTATGCAACAGGCTCTCTGCAAGGTTTATTGATGAATAAAAAAGTCTATTTGGCTATTGCATCTGGTGGGATATACACTGAAGGAATGATGAAAGCCTATGATTTTACGGAAAACTATTTGCGTGCTGTTCTCGGATTTATGGGCTTGACCGACGTAAGCACTTTTCGCCTAGAAGGTATTTCTGTGCCAAATTTGGGCGAACAAGCAGCTACAAAAGCATTGGAGGCTGTAGAGGCTTTCAGTTTTTAAAATCTTAACTAATTGGTTAGCATCGGCTTGGCTGTTGATAACAACACAGCCAAGTCGATGAATATCTTAGAGAACCGTATATAAATCACCATTATACTTTTTATTATGAATTTAGTCTATCGAATGGTGTTGGGTAAAAAGCCGAATTCACCATTGAGTTTTCTAAAGACCAAATGAATGAATGAACTAATTGATTTGATTTGTACATACAGACCTTAATTTTTGATTAGAAACTTGGCAGAGCTGATTATTAAAACTTAAACTTCAATATCTCTATTCTTTCTTACGCAAAATAACACCGTTTTCAGGGTCTTTTAATAAGATACTATTTTCGTCTAAAAGCCCTTTTATTTGCTCATAAGGAAGCTTATCAAGGTTTTCATTTTTCAACTGTAAAGAACGAATATACCCATTGGGCTCGATTAATTTAATGATTTTACAGCGACAAAGCGCATTTTCTGGTTCATTAATTACTTCTTTTACTGTCAATCCTTTGCCTAATTTGATGTATATTTCCCTAATACCGATAATTTTATTTCGTTCGCCTATATCAAAATTCCAAGAAGCAGAAATCACACTTGCAAATGTTTTGTCTTTTTCCAGTTTTAACAGCGAATGTTTGGGAGATGGATTTTCAGGAGCATTCTTTACCCGAGAGTGAACAGATACCAACCACGGTGCTTCAAATTGCATAAAACCTTTATGATTAAAATTTGAACCGTAACGAATAAAAGTGAAATAACCATCTTTATAGCTTACATTCATCACATTAGATACCACCATGTGGTAGCGGTCGGGATCAAAACTACGGGCTTGCGGAGAACCAGTATAACAGAGCCAGATACCTTCCAGACTATCAATCTCTGCTTTTGAGGGTAAGTAAGGCACAATACTTAAATCTTCTTTCAGGATTTTAAGTTTCTCCTTTTCTTTTAACCAAAAGAAAATACTCAATGAAACACCTAAGGTTAATAATATCAATAAGCTCCTTACAAAATAAGATAAATCACTCAAATCAAAAAAACCTCTGGTTTTGAAGGCCTCATACTGCTTTTGTGTACCTAATGGTATAGTAATATTTTCTTTGTAATCTATCAATTCAGGGTCTGTAGGGTTTTCAGCAAAACCTTTACGCCCCATACCAAATAGATAAATATAAGCGGAATCTACCAAGAATGACCTTGGATGTGTAACAATCTGATTGTAAAAAGCATCTTTGATTTGATTACCAGTAATGTCATACTTACGAAAAGGATACTCTGATGGTCGATGAGTTTTTTCAGGAGCATAATCCTCGTGGTGAAGCTCCGCTGAAGTAAAGGGAAGTTGATTACTTATTTCACTTAATACTTTAGCTACTTCTTCATAATTTTTTCGGTTTGAATTACGAACTACTTTCCGACCGCTTTCAGTTTCAAATTTTTCAATGACTTTCCCTAATAAATAAGCTATTTCTTCTTTACCAGATTTTAATTCCATTTCGTCGGATGAGTATTTACAACTACTCAGTATTTTATATAAATTATTGAATAATAGACAATTAACCATTTCCAGAAATTAAGATTCGGTTTCTGGAATGTATTCATTCAACTAAAATTAGTGATAAATTATCTGCCTTTCATACTTTTGAAGTATAGCCCCTTATTCATCAATATATTGGTTGACGGTACAAAGTTTTTTTTCGCTTGAAATTAAAACTACTCAAATTCAAGAGAACAACAAAGAGAATATTTTGCCAAGAAAGAATCAAAACATAAAAATATAAACAATTAACCTTAATAAAATGAAAAAAAACTTTCTTGTCTATTTAATTATTTTCCAAATGATTTCGCTGATGGTATTTGCAAAAACCGATACGCTAGAAATCGCCTCAACTAAAATGAATAAGACTTACAAAGCTGCCGTTACACTGCCAAAGTCTTATGAAAATAACCAAAAATCTTTCCCCGTACTTTATTTATTGCATGGTGGTATTGGGCATTTTAATGACTGGCTTACCAAATCTCCAGATAAAAACCTTATCCAGAACCTAGCCGACCAGTATAATTTAGTAATTGTGATGCCTGAGGGTGAAGTGTTTAGTTATTATATTGATAGCCCTGTTGATAAAAATAGTCAGTTTGAATCTTATATTGTAAAAGATGTAATCACTAAAATTGATAGGACTTACCGAACGATTGCTTCTAAAAATGGGCGAGTAATTACGGGTCTTTCGATGGGAGGCTACGGTGCTTTGTATTTATCAGGAAAATATCCTGAACTTTTTGTGGCTGCTGGAAGTATGAGCGGAGCCCTTAATCCTGATTTACAAGGATGGAAATTACCAAAAGAAGCCACAGAGAACCTCAGAAAAGCTTTTGACGCCATCATTGGCTCATACAATACTGACCCGAAAGGCTATGAACCCTATTCGGTGATTGCAATGGCCGATAAAATGAAAACCAATGGCGTGAGCCTTATTTTTGACTGTGGAACAGACGATTTCTTGATTGAACCTAACCGTGAACTTCACCGTAGGTTGGTCTTCAACAATACACCACACGACTATTCAGAAAGACCAGGTGGGCATTCTTGGCCATATTGGGAAAACTCTCTTTATTTTCATGCCCTTTACTTCTCCAAAATCCTTAAATCTGTCAATTCAGGTAAGTATTAAAAAATATAATTCGATGAAAAACGCTGTAATTATTTTGCTTGTCTTTGCCTGTACATTTTTTGCACAAAAAGTTCAAGCTGCCGTAACAGATACTTTGGCGATACAAAGTTTGGCAATGAATAAAACATTGAAAGCAGTGGTTATTACACCACAAAGCTATCAATCTTCCAAAAAGAATTACCCAGTAGTGTATTTACTTCATGGTGGAAGCGGTAATTACAAAAATTGGACTGAGCTCACACCCGACAAATCTCTTGTTGCGAGGATGGCTGATTTATTTGATGTCATTATCGTTATGCCAGATGGCGGTACTTCAAGTTATTATTTCGACAGTCCCTTGCTAAGGGATAGCCAATATGAAACTTTTATTTCAAAAGAAGTAAGGGAAAAAGTAGACAAGGATTATCGCACCATTAAAACCAGAGAAGGTAGAGCGATTACGGGTTTGTCGATGGGCGGGCACGGGGCTGTGTATATTGCCACCAAACATCCTGACTTATACTGTGCTGCTGGAAGTATGAGTGGAGTACTGAATATTAACCCTAGTACTTGGAAAGTTACCCCAGATTTTGCCAAAATTCGCATAGATAATTTTAAAAAAATGATTGGTGAACGTGAAGAATCAGGTCCTTTTTATCCCGGATTTAATCTTATTACGATGACGGAGCAAATCAAAGCTGCAAAACTTCATTTGATTTTTGATTGTGGTGTAGATGATTTCCTAATTGAACCAAACCGAGAAATGCACAAACTCTTAACGGCCAACGGAACGCCCCACGATTATACTGAAAGACCCGGAAAACATGAATGGCCGTATTGGGAAAATGCTTTGCCTTATCACTTGTTATTCTTCCAGAAAGTACTTCAAGCTAAAAAACAATAACATAAGATGCTGGCATTATTAGGATTTTCAACCATACTCCTGTTCCTGATATTGGTGATTTCAAGAAAATTATCAGTATTGTTATCTCTGATTATCATTCCAGTATTTTTTGCGATTGTAGGTGGTTTTGAGCCACAAGCTATCGGCGAAATGATTGTGGCAGGCATCAAACAAGTAGCTCCGACGGGTATTCTGTTGATTTTTGCCGTTTTGTACTTTGCTTTGATGATTGATGCGGGTCTTTTTGACCCCGTCATTTCTGGTATTATTCACTTAGCAAAAGGCGACCCTCTGAAAATTACAATGGGAACGGCACTGCTTACCATGATTGTCCATTTAGATGGCGACGGAACAGCTACATTTATGATTACTATTTCCGCTTTATTGCCCATCTATAAAAGATTAGGCATAAATAGGCTTATTCTGCCATGTATTGTAGCTTTGAGTGCTGGAGTGATGCATTTAGTGCCGTGGTCGGGTACGATGGCAAGGGCTTTACAAGTTATGCAAACTAATGCAGCTGGTTTACTTGTTCCTGTACTTCCTTCAATGATTGTAGGTATAATTTGGGTGTTGGGAGTATCGTGGTGGTTAGGAAAAAAAGAACGTAAAAGACTGGGAGTCATTGCATTTGATTATAGACACGCAGACGAGTTGACGGAATCACAAAAACGTACCAGAAGACCCAAACTTATCTTAGTGAATGCCATATTGACAATCTGTCTAATATTTTGTTTGGTTATGTCCATATTGCCACCATCTGCCTTGTTTATTATTGGATTCTCTGTGGCAATGCTTATTAATTACCCTTCTCAAACCGAGCAAAAAAGTCGATTACAAGAACATGCTGCCAATGTGTTTTTTGTATCTGTAATGATTTTTGCAGCAGGTGTTTTCTCAGGAATCTTAACAGGAACTAAAATGATAGATGCCATGGCTCAGTCGCTCGTAACCCTTATTCCTGCCGAACACGCAGGTTACCTTCCTGCATTGGTAGGAGTAACAAGTATGCCACTGAGTTTTGTCTTTACGCCAGACGCCTATTATTTCGGTGTCTTACCTGTCCTAAAAGAAGCCGCAATCCACTACGGTATTAATCCAATAGAAGTAGGAAGAGGAGCCATTTTAGGACAAATGACGGTGGGTTTCCCTTTAAGTCCGCTCACGGCTTCTACTTTTGTACTGGTTGGGCTTTCAGAAGTTGAATTATCCGACCATCAGAAATTTACTTTTAAATGGGCTTTTATGACTACTTTTTTAATGACATTGACAGCCATCATTACTGGTGCGATTCATTTACTATGAAAGAATTAAAAAAAATAAGAATTGGAGCAGGAGCAGGTTTTTCTGGTGACCGCCTAGAGCCTGCCAAAATATTGGCACAGGATGGAGAAATAGATTATTTGGTATTGGAATGCTTAGCAGAAAGAACAATTGCATTGGCTCAGAAAAGAAAAATGGTCGATTCATCAAAAGGCTATGACCCACTGTTGGAAAGGCGGATGGAAATACTGCTTCCAATTATTAAAGAAAAAGGTATAAAAATACTCAGTAATATGGGTGCGGCCAATCCTTTGGCCGCAGCAAAAAAAATTACTGAAATAGCAGCAAAGAACAATCTTACCATAAAAGTGGCCGCTGTTGTTGGCGACGATGTGCTTTCTCTGATTACAGGAAATGAAATTACCTTAGAATCAGGACAACCTTTAAACAGTTTTGGCAAAATAATCTCTGCAAATGCTTATCTCGGAGCAGACAGTATTCTACCAGCCATTGCCTCTGGTGCTGATATTATTATTACTGGTCGAGTAGCAGACCCTTCGCTAGTAGTAGCTCCGCTGATGTATGAGTTTGGCTGGTCGTATGATGATGTAGAACTCATCGGAAAAGCTACGGTAATTGGTCATTTGATGGAGTGTGCAGGACAAGTAACAGGCGGTTATTTTGCCGATGGAGTAAATAAAATTGTACCAAATTTAGAAATTCTGGGGCATCCGTTTGTAGATGTATCTCAAGACGGAACAGCACTTCTTGGGAAAGTAGAAAACACAGGTGGAATAATTAGCCTTGCCACCGTCAAAGAGCAACTTCTCTACGAAGTACTCAATCCTTTTGCCTACCTTACACCCGACGTTTCAGCAGATTTCACCACAGTTTCACTCAAGCAAATTGCACCAAACAGTGTACAAGTAAGTGGTGGTAGTGGCTCATCAAAACCCGAAAAATTAAAAGTTAGTGTAGGTTATCATGCTGGTTTTATGGGCGAAGGGGAAATTTTATACGCAGGAGCATTTGCGATGGAAAGGGCAAAAATGGCTGGTGAAATTATACGTTTACGTTTACAGGAACAATACCCAGATAAACTCCGTATTGACTATATCGGCAATAATTCGGCTCATTCAGGAATAAATCAAGATGATTCTACCGCGTATGAAATTCGCTTAAGAGTTGCAGGAATGGCAGATTCGCCAGAAATAGCGGCACTCATCGGCGAGGAAGTGGAAGCACTCTATACAAATGGACCATCGGGTGGTGGTGGCGTAAGAAAATCTATTAACGAAATCATTGGAATACAATCTATCTTGATTAGTCGCAATAGTATTAATCCCTCTTTTTCAATATTTGAATCATGAAAACTAAATTATACCATATCGCTCACAGCAGAGCAGGCGATAAAGGCAATACATTGATGTTGTCCTTGATTCCCTTCAAAGAAGAGGATTTTCCAAGTTTGGTGGAACAAGTAACAGTTCAAAAAGTAAAAGACCATTTAAAAGCTATCGTAAAAGGCAATATCATTCGTTATGAAATGCCCAATATTTCATCGCTACTTTTTGTGTGTGAAGAAGCTTTGGGTGGTGGCGTGACAACCTCCTTAGCCCTGGACCCACATGGAAAGACATTAAACTATGCCTTATTGGAACTTGAGGTAGATTTATGATAAGATAATGTTCATATTGTTTTCATTCAATCATACCCTATTCGGCTTTTAAGTTCTTTGTTATATTGGGATTGGGGCAGTAAAACCTTTTCAATTGTAAATCTTAGCTTCTGAAATAAGCGAAATATGAATTAATTCCTCCTGTAAGTAAAAATTGTCTTGTCCATGATGCTACTTGTTTTTTGTTTATTTTAATATGACAACGTTCAGCACCTCGGCGTACAACTAACCCATTTTAGCGGAAAAGTAGTAAAGAAATACGGAATCTGGAGATTTGTATTAGTATTGCTGATTTGTGCTAATAAATAACTTTATATTTGAGCTTTTCAACAAACCTACATTGAGCTTTCTAACAAAGATGCACCTTGATTTTTGGATGAACTTTGTAGAAACAAAATTCAAGAAAAATGACAAAGGTTTGGTTTATTACAGGTAGCTCAAAAGGTTTAGGCAAAAGCCTTGCCTTAGAAGCTTTGGCAAATGGTGATAACGTAGTTGCCACCGCAAGAAATGTTTCACAATTAAATGATTTAGTAGAGCTATTCCCGAATCAGGTGTTGGTTCTTCCGCTAGATGTAAGCAAAAAGGCTCAGATTGATACTGCCGTTGCTGAAGCAATAGCTCATTTTGGTAAAATTGACGTATTAGTCAATAATGCAGGATTTGGCATTACGGGTGCAGCCGAGGCATTTACTGATGAACAAGTTCGCAGTCAGTTAGACGTTAATTTGTATGCACCTATCGAAATCACTCGTGTAGTTTTGCCAATTATGCGTAAGCAACGCTCAGGACGAATTCTCCAAATTAGTTCAATCGGTGGGCGTGTTGGAAACGCGGGATTGACCATGTATCAAGCTGCCAAATTTGGGTTAGCAGGCTTTACAGAAGCTCTGAGCAAAGAGGTAGCTCCTTTAGGCATTAAAGTGACGTCTATCGAACCAGGCGGTTTCCGTACTGATTGGGCTGGTGCATCTATGAGCTTTGCCGAAGATATTGAGGGCTATGAAAGCACAGTTGGCGGTATAAAAGGATATATTTTATCAGGACAATATGTACCTGTGGGAGATCCTGCCAAAGCGGCTAAAGTGATGTTTGAACTGGCATCACATCCTGAGCCCCCCATACATTTGGTATTAGGAAGCGAGGCAACTGCTATTTTGAGAAATGCAGATGAAAACAGAAAAGCAGAATTTGAAAAATGGCTTACGGTAAGTAATTCTACCGACCACGACGAAGCAGAAAGTCTCTTTGAAACAGAGGAAGGTAGAAAATTTTTAAGGGATAAAGGGATAATTAAAAAAGCATAATTGCTTCATTTTCTATTAGCGAGTGAATCTATTCGCTCACTAATAGAAAATCAAAAGAGTGTGAAAATTGTATTGATGCTGGAAACAGACTAATTTGAGTTTAATATGAAATCTGAAAATGAAAAACGTGCGAGTATTGTGTACTCCTGCTATTACAAACAAAGCAGAGAAGGAGAGCAATTTGTGGCTGACCATGTGTTAAATTATCAAATTGCAGGTACTTCTATTCTCAACGATGGGAACAACCGGTATGAATCTCATGAGGGTTCTTTTCGTTTTATCAGACGTAATCAACTCCTAAAATTCAGCAAACATCCGCCCGTAGATGGTGAATATCAATCACTCAGTATTTTCTTTACCCAAGAAACCTTAAAAAGTTTTAGTTTAGCCTACGAAGTGCTGTCTGACCAAAAACAATACGAGCAGTATATATACGCTCTGCAAACAAATTCACTGCTGGAAAACTATGTTAATTCCTTATTGACCTATCGCCAAAGTACAATTTTTGAAAATTCGCAACTGGTTGATGTAAAGTTAAAAGAGGGTGTTTTATTGCTATTACACACTAATCCAGCATTAAAGGATATTCTATTTGATTTCAAAGACCCACACAAAATTGATTTGGAATCATTCATGAATAAGAACTATCATTTCAACGTTCACTTAGACCGTTTTGCCTACCTTACAGGTAGAAGTTTAGCTACTTTTAAAAGAGATTTTGACAAAGTATTTGGTGTTTCTCCAAGGCATTGGTTACAACAAAAACGCCTAAAAGAAGCTTTTTATCTTATCCATGAAAAAGGGAAAATAGCTTCAGACATTTACCTAGATTTAGGCTTTGAAGACTTATCTCATTTTTCTTTTGCTTTTAAAAAAACGTATGGCGTAGCTCCTTCCAAAATGCTTTCACCTTAAAATAGCAAAGTTTAATTACTACGTTTTCTGATTTTGTAGTTTACTGACATATGCAGATGGAGTAATCCCGAACTGTTTTTGAAAGTCTCTCGAAAAGTTGGTAGGAATGTTGTATCCAACCATATCTGCAATCTCGTTAATTTTATATTTGTTTTCCGCCAGTAACTCTGCCGCCTTTTTGAGGCGAGATAAATTTATCAATTCATTAGGCTTCATATCAGAAATACCTTTTATTTTTCGATACAGCGTAGGTCGACTCATATTCATCATAGATGAGAGTAAATCTACATCCAAATTAGTATCCGCTATTCGCTCGGCAATAATAGCGTGTAACTGTTCCAAAAACTGTTTATCGGCTGTTGAAAATGCAATCCCTTTAATATGCGTCAGCGGAGAGCGGGCGAAGTACTCTTTAATAATATTCCGATTATTAATCAAGTTGGTGATTTGGGCTGTTAGGTGTTCTAACGCAAAAGGCTTTTCAATATAGGCATCTGCTCCTACTTCTAAACCTTCTATTTTTGAGTTAATCGAACTTTTTGCTGTTAAAAATATAATCGGGATATGGCTAAACTGTACATCTGTTTTTATTCTTTTACAAAGCTCTATTCCGTCCATTACTGGCATCATAATATCGCTAATCACCAAATGTACGTTTTCTTGTTCTAATATTTCAATGGCTTGCTCGCCATCTAATGCACGCATAACATGATAAGAAAGACTTAGTTCACGGCTTAGATAATTCATAATTTCTACATTATCTTCAACAATTAGAATAACAGGTTTGCCCGTGTCGTCTGCTTCGTTTGGTTCATTACTGAATACTTCGGTTTGATAATCATCATTATTGCCTTTCAAATCCATTTCATAATCTTGATGAATGGGTAGTGACAACAGAAAAGTGTTTTGTTGCTCGTTGCGAAGATGCACTTCAACTTTACCTTTATGAAGTTCTGCCAGCGAACGTGCCAACGGAAGCCCAATACCAGTTCCTTCTTGTTTTTGATTGACTTTTAGGCGAAAGAAAGGTTCAAATATTTTCTCTTTGTTTTCATTGTCAATGATAAATCCGTCATTGGTAAACTCAATATGAAAAAGTAGGTCATCACTACTAAAAGGCAATAGTTTTACTTTCACCGTGCTGTCAGCATATTTAACGGCATTATTGATTAGATTGCTAATGATTTTTTTACAGGCTTCAATATCTACGTAAGCGTGTAGCGTTATTCTTGGAAGCTCAATTTTATAGTTTAGTTTTTTCTGTTCGGCTGCTGGTTTGAAGGTAGTAAATACATCCGTGAGCAACTCATTGATGTCTGTTTTGGTAAAATTTAAACTAAAATTATTCGCCTCTGCTTTTCGGAAATCTAGTAATTGATTGGTAAGGTCGATGAGGCGATTGGTGTTTTTTTTTATCATATTTAAATTATCAAATGTTTCTGGATTAGTATTTTTATTAGATAATAGTTTATCTAAGGGCATTTTAATTAATGTCAATGGCGTTTTTATTTCATGTGCCACATTCGTAAAAAAATCAATTTTAGCATTATATATCTCCCGTTCTTTCCCAATTTGGATGGCCTCAATTTCTCTTTTATTTTTTTCGCTCATCGCTAAATGATAGTACCAAAACAGAACAACCGCAATCGTACAGATTAAAACAAAGTATGAAACATAGGCCCAACCAGAAGCCCACCACGGTGGCATAATGTCAATACTTAGTTTTGTTTCTTGGATGTTCCAAACATTATCGTTGTTCGCTCCTTTAATCCGTAAAACATAATGGCCAGGCTGTAGTTTTGAAAAAGATATTTTTCGCTGGTTTGTCAGACTATACCACTGGTTATCAAGGCCTAGCATTTGATACTGACAACTATTCATCTGAGGGATAACATAACTAAGCGCCGCTACATCAAAGCTCAGACTGGAACGGTCATAAGGCAACTTAATTCTTTCAGTATAAATTGGAGACCTAGTGAGTGGCGCATCTTTATCAGCAATAGTAAGCTCCTTGCTGTTAGCTCGGATTCCGGTGATATACACAGACGGAACATAAATATTTTTGATGAACGACTCTGGCTTAAAACTAATCATTCCAGCTACCGTACCAAAAAATAGCACACCATCTTTACTTTTATAAGAAGAATTATAATTGAATTGTTCGCTGGGAAGCCCATTGGCTTCAGTATAGTTGGTGAATTTATCTGTTTTAAGGTCGAGCATAGACAAGCCTCTGGAAGTAGCAATCCAACAATTACCTTTGTCGTCTTCTAACACACGGAAAACCTGATTATCCAGCAGGCCATTTTCGATATGATAGTTTTTAAATTTTCCAGTAATATCGTTGTATCTAGAAAGCCCGTGTTCTGTACAAAACCAAAAATCACCATTTTTACTTTGGAAAAGGCTATTAATGTAGTTATCAAGTAACCCGTTTGTTTTACCTGCAACATACTGAATCCTGCCTTTTTTATTCGTTTTTGGATTAAAATAAAATATTCCTTTCCCATAACTAGCTACCCAAAGCGTTCCATGTGAGTCTTGGTGAATACTTTGAATTTGAGTATTGAAAAAATCTATTCGGGTAAAATCGTCAGTATCTCGATTATATTTATACAACCCAGACCACGTACCTACTAAAATATCTCCTTCTCGGGTTTTGTACAAAGTTACAATAAAATTACTCCCAAAAGAACGTGGAGAATCTCTCGAGTAGTGCCGAATAACTTTATTGGTTTTCAAATCCATTACATCAAGTCCGTGTTCATAAGTACCAATCCATAGGTGGTCACCGTCGGCTACCAATCCATGCAAATTTCTATAAGCAATGCTTCCTTTTTTTCCATCAGGCAGGAAAGATTTGAATTTACCCGTTTTTAAATCCAATTGATTGAGCCCAGCATCTTCTGTCCCAATCCACAGTTTACCGTACTGATCCATACAAATTTCATGAATCAGGTTTCCGCTAATACTATTACTCGGTAAAGGAAAATACTTTTTGAAACGATTAAATTCAGATGAATAGTAATTAACGCCTCCAAACTGTGTGCTAATCCAGATGCCGTCTTCTCTATCTTTAAATATTCCATTAATAATATTGTCAGTAATAGAATATGGATTATACTTTTCTTTCTGAATATGCTTAATTTGATGTTTTTTCAGGTCTAAAATAAAAAGTCCTGATTCAGATCCAAGCCAAAACTGTCCATTGTTTTCAAAGATGGAATGCACATGAATCCCATCCTTTTGTCCTGTTTGTTCAGAAATATCAGCAATTTTTCCTGTCTTATAATTGAACAACCATATTCTCTTCATATTCCCGACCAAAAGTGCCGAGTCTGAAACTGTATGAAGCACCATATTGGTAAAAACTTCCTTCCCTCCTGTCAATTTGGAAATATTATATTCCAAAAATTTACCTTTTTGAGGATTATAGCACCTAATAGTACCATTACCATTAGCAATCCATACTTTCCCAGCTTGTGAAACATGAATAGAAACGGTATAACCTGCCCAACCAAACGATTGAATTTTACCCGTCTTTCTATCAAATCTATACAATTGATAATCAGAAATAATCCATACTCCTCCGTCATGGTCGCCTCTCAGCATTCGAATCTCGCTTGGGCGAATTAAATTAAAAGCAGTAAATCGCTCTGTGAGTGGATTATAAATATATACTCCTTTATGAGTCCCAATCCATAATTTTTCATCTTCATCTTCATACAACGACGATATCGCATCATTGCCTAGGCTAGTAGAATCGCCTTGTTTGTTTCTAAATATTTTGAAAGTATTTCCGTCAAATCGATTCAAGCCATTACGGCTGGCAATCCAGATAAAGCCTTTTTTATCTTGAATAATATCGTGGGTTGTATTGCCCGACAGGCCGTCGGAGACTTTGTAGCTTTTGAAATAATATCGAACGTCCTGACCCACACAAGTCATACTAAGGAGTAAACCACAAATAGTAATAAGAAGATTTTTCACTTAATTCTTTCTAATAATGCTAGCATTTCAGGTTCATATTCCATAACAACTTTTGTAAATATATCCCTATATAATCATAGTTTTTTAACAAAAATAAACATTGAGACAGATTGATTTTAAATTGAGACTCAGCGATTATCCCATTAATTAATTAAGCAGGAACTTCGTGAAGAATTTTAAATATATCCAATTAATTAATCAAATAGTAACAATTATGGATCTAGTAAATCCATGTAAACAACAATTTTGATGAAAAAAAACTTGTACAAATTAGCACAAGATACGAAAAAGTTTTTGCAAAAAGGCCTGTCTACCAAGACGAGCCTAGTAGCGCTTTTCAGTATGTTTGTAGTGATGTCTGGAGTGGCTCAGGCTCAGAAGAGTACCACTATTTCTGGTAAAATTATAGACAAACAAGGTGCTTTACCAGGTGTTTCAATTCTTGAAAAGGGTACCACCAACGGAACGAGGACTGATACTGATGGAAAATTTACTTTACAACTTTCTTCAGAAACGAAAGTATTGACGATTTCGCACGTGGGTTATTTTACAAAAGATGTTGATGTAAAAAACAACTCTTCTATTGAAATTACGCTTGAAGAAGACCTAAAAGCATTGAGCGAAGTAGTTGTAATCGGTTATGGCTCATTGAATAAAAGAGAGGTTTCTAGTGCCATTACTCACTTAAATGCAAAAGATTTATTGCGAGTGGGTGGGAATAACCCATTAATGGCCATTCAAGGAAAAGTAGCGGGGCTTTCAATAACCAATACCGCTAGTGCTGACCCAAATTCTTCGCCAAGTATTCAGCTTCGTGGGGCATCTTCACGTAGTGCAGGTCTTGGTCCATTATTTGTCGTGAATGGAATTCCTGGTGGAAATATCGACAACATCAACCAAAACGAGATAGAATCTATTGATGTACTAAAAGGTGGAGCGGCTTCTGCGATTTATGGGACACGTGGAAGTAACGGGGTTATCGTAATCACTACTAAAAAAGGCTCTTCTGAATCTCGTTTGTTTTACGATAGTTATGCTACTTTTGATTATCTAACGAATGAATTATCGGTTCTTTCGAAAGAGCAATTCTTAGCTAATAAGCGTGGAGTAGATTTTGGTGGAAATACCAACTGGATGAAAGAAGTAAGTCGTGCGCCTTCGTTTTCACAAAAACATACTTTACAATTCTCAGGAGGAAATGGACAAACAAATTATTTTACTTCATTAGACTTTAGAGATGCCAATGGAATTGACTTACGTTCGGCCAAAAGAGAATACGGCGGGCGTGTTAATATAAATCACACTTCAGCAAACAACCTAATTGCCTTAACCTTTAGTGCAGCACCACGCTACGCCAAAACAAGCGGAGCAGATTACAGCGGATTTAATTATGCATTAACACTAAACCCTACGTTATCGGTTAAAGATGTAGCAGGTAAATACAATTATATTACTTCTGGTTTTTTTGCGAATAACCCCGTTGAGGTTGCAAAAAATGTTTTGGCCGACCAAGAGTTTAAGCTGTTAGACTTCAATGGTTCAGCCAAATTGAATATTCTTCAAAACTTAAATACTAGCGTAACTTTTGGGGAAGTAAGTTCTTCGTATCGTAACATGAACTTTACGCCATCTACCATTACACCAGTAATCAATGGTAGTGGCCGTAATACAGCCTCTCAATCATTGGATGAGTACGATCAGAAAAGTGTTGAATGGTTAGGAAACTATTTCTTAGATATTAACAAACATTCTTTAAAATTGCTTGCTGGATATTCATATCAATACTTTACAGCATCAGGCTTTAATGCAAGCAATGAGAAATTCCCATCGAATGTACTTACTTACAATGCATTAGGGACGGGACTTTGGAACTTAGAAAAAGGCATTAATAATGTGGGTTCATACAGAAATAGCTCAACTTTGATAGCATTCTTTGGTCGTTTGAACTATGATTTTGATCAGAAATATTACTTATCTGTAAGTCTTCGTAAAGAAGGTTCTTCAAAATTTGGCTATGATAATAAGTGGGGGTACTTCCCTGCTGCTTCGGCTGCTTGGCACTTAACACAGGAAAACTTCTTGAAGGGTGTTTCTTGGTTGAATGAATTAAAATTACGTGCCGATTATGGTGAAACTGGTAACCAAGATTTCGGAAATTACTTATCTCTTGATACATACGGAGGTTATGGCTATTATCCTTATAATGGAACTTCTTACCAAGTATGGGGACCAAGCCAAAACACGAACTATAACTTACGTTGGGAAAAAGCAATTAACTTTAATGCAGGTGTTGACTTTGAACTTTTCGACAATAAAATCAGCGGTAGCGTAAACTACTATGTACGTACTAACAAAGATTTGTTAGGTTCATATAATGTGCCGAACCCACCCAATATTCAAGGAAGCACGTTTGCCAACGTAGGTACCATGAGAAACACAGGTGTTGAATTACAACTAAGTGCTGCTGTAGTAAATAAAGGAGATTTTAGTTATAACCTTAGCTTAACGGGAGCATTTAATGATAATAAGTTTGTATCCTTCTCTAGTGACTTGTTCAAAGGACAAACTTATATTGACGTAGTAGGAATGCCAGCTCCAGGAAGCCCTGGAACAATTCAGCGTTTGCAAGAAGATAAACGAATTGGTAGCTTCTACGCACTTAAATCTGCAGGAGTAAATGATAAGGGAGTATTGTTAGTCTATAACAAAAATGGCGAAATCATTCCAGCAAACCAAGCCAACAACGACGATAAGCAATTTGTTGGAAATGGTCTTCCTAAATTCACTACAGGTATTTCAAATACATTCAAATACAAAAATTGGGATTTGAGCATCTTCCTTCGTGGGGCATTTGGCTATAAACTATTTAATACTTATGCTTTTTATTTGGGTACACCAGCCACTCAGGAAAATGCTAACGTCCTTACATCAGCTTATGATGGTGGTAAATATTCAAAGCTTACTAGTACATCTACTTATTCATCCCTTTCAGATTATTTCTTGGAACCAGGTGGATTCTTGAAAGTTGATAACATTACCTTAAGTTATACTCAGCCATTGAAACTTAAGTATATGAAATCTGCACGTATATATGCTACCACCAGAAATTTAGCTACGTTCACAAAATACACAGGCGGCGACCCAGACCTCGTACAAGTAAACGGGCTATATCCGGGTGTCAATAGTTCATTAAACTACTACCCTTCTACAACACAATTGTTGTTGGGTTTACAACTTACTTTTTAATTTCCTGATTAAAACTCCAAACATGAAAATGAATCTTATTTCAAAATACTTATTTCGGTTTTTTACCTGTATGCTACTGTCGATGACGGTGGGGTGTACTAATCTGGACGAAGAGCTATACGACAGGATAACATCAGAAAACTTCCTTCAAACACGTGATGACGTAACACGAGATTTCCTGCGTGCATTTGAACACAGTTATTGGAGTATTCAAGGTGGCAATACATTTATGCTACAAGAAAATAGTTCAGACGAAATGATGACGCCCAACCGCCAAGGAGACTGGTTTGATGGTGGTCAGTTTCAGCGTGTTCATTACCACACTTGGACTCCCAACGACGGTTTCACTAGTGACCCTTGGAATGCTCTTTACGGTGGTGTAACGCTAGCAACCAATTCACTCGAAGATTTAGAGGGAATCTCTGATCCTGCTAAATTCGAGATGACACGTGCTGAATTAGACGGTATGATTGCCGAGCTAAAAGTACTTCGTGCATGGTTAAACATTCGTTTGTTAGATTTTTATAGAAATATCATTATTGTTACCAAAGTAAAAGGACAAAGCGAAGGTGGGCTTCAAGTACCACCACAGGAAGCGTTCAATTACATTGAAAAAGAACTAAAAGACGCTCTTCCAAAACTTTCTACAAATGCTACTTTGGGAAATAATGTAGGAGGACGCTGGACGAAAGGAGGTGCGGCTGCACTTCTTGTAAGACTATATCTGAACGCTAAGGTATATACTGGTACAGACCGCTTTGCAGATTGTGCTAAAGTGGCTCAAGATATTATCAATGGTGAATATGGTAGTTATGAACTTGAAAATCGTTGGGATGCTCCTTTTGACTATACTAACCCAACTTCAAAAGAAACAATTTTCGGCTTTCCGGGAAGTTTCAGCTTAACACACTGGCAGTATGATGGCGGAATGTATTTTTGGATGTTGCCAAACATGGCTCCTAGCTATTTTGGATTCACTGATTTTGGTAATGCCAACCCTAAATACGCTATGCAACCAGGCCTTAATGTGGATGGTGTAGAGTATAATTTTACCTTAGGAAAGCCATTTGTGAAATTCCAAAAATACAAAGATGATCTTCGTTTGAAAAAATATAAGAATCTAGGAAATAGCAAACGTGAAGGAATGTTCTTGTATGGCTATTTACCTTATATTAATTCGACTGGTAAGCAGGATACTGTTAGAGGTTTCAAAGGTCCTTATCCTCTTTATTTAAGAGACCAAGTTGGTAAGTTCCTTGACGCAAAACCAGGGACATTGATAGCCGACAAGGTTTCAAATATGAATAATGCTGATAACAACTCAGGTATTTTTCCAGTGAAGTATCCGTTCTATCCAAGTAGCGATCAAAACAAAATTTCTTCAGCCTATGCTGAAATTCGTTATGCTGAAATTTATTATTCTTTGGCAGAATGTAAATACAGAGCTGGCGACAAAGCTGGTGCTGCGGCATTATTGAATGCTGTTCGTAAACGCAATTTTCCAGAAGGTTCACCAAGTCTTTATAAAGCTAATGGTAGTGATTTGACCGACCAAGAAATGCTTGATGAATGGATGCGTGAATTTTTGGCAGAAGGTAGAAGAAGAACAGACTTAGTACGTTGGGGCGTGTTCAGTACTGGTACTTGGTGGGATAAAAGCCCTGATGCTGATAACCACACCGACATATTCCCAATCGGACAAAATGTATTAAATGCTTCTCCTCAATTGAAGCAAAACCCTGGTTACTAAATATTATATTAATGAAATATAACAAGCCCTTGGCTGTGCTAAGTACCGCAATTATGTTTGCGGTACTCGGCTCGGCCAGTACTTTTATTGGCTCAAAGCCAACAACAAAACATATCGCTAATATAAAGCGTCCACGTGAAGCATGGGTTTTACGCTCTGTACTTGATTCAAAACCAAGAATTTTGAGCATTGCATTGCATAATAATCTGTGGCTCGCATATAATACCCAAACTGCGGCCCTATATAAAGCTTGGACGGGGAAAATAGATTTCAACGGTCCCGTTTATACTTCTTCGCATGGACCTCAACCCGTTTCATCAGGAATTACCTACATGGAAGAACCAGATGAAAACCCTTGGCGAATTGAGGTTGATGGAAAGGAAGTTACTCCCGAAATTAGCTACAAAGGCCATACCATTCTGGATAATCAGGTTACGCTCAAATACGAACTAAATTATCAAGGTCAGAAAATATTGGTTGAAGAAAAACCTGAGTTTTTTGATGCTGGGAACGGCAAGGCTGGTTTCGAGCGTGTATTTACCGTAAAGAACATTCCTGCTAGTATGGCTTTATTGCTGAATATGCACTTGGCTTCATTGTCTGCTACAACAGATTATACAACTGATGGTAAATTTGTAGTAGTCAATCAGCATGATGACAATACCCCAAATCAGTCTTTTAAAGCTGTAGAGGGGAAATTGCTACTTAATGATAATGGAAAAACAACTTTTTCTATTCACCTAACCCAAAAACAAGAGCAACTTTTATCAGAGCAAAAAATAAGTAAATCAGAAATGGTTGCTGGACTTTTTGCTAAAAGTGACTGTAATACTTGCCATAATCAGGAAGTAAAAACAGTTGGGCCGTCTTATAAGGCAATTGCTGAGCGTTATGAAAACAATGAACAAAACAAGAATACGCTTGTTGCCAAAGTAATCAATGGTGGTGCAGGCAACTGGGGCCAAATCCCGATGTCAGCTCACCCTGCATTGAAAAAAGAAGATGTGGAAACAATGGTATCCTACATTCTGAACCTAGATGCAGCCAAAGAAAGGGCACAAGCTGCAAGCAAATTGATGCCCAAACCAACTTATAAGATTGTACTAAAATCAGAAAAACCTAGTCAAATGGCAACGGCTTCTGAAAAAGCAGGTATTGCGGTAAACATATACCAATTTGCTAGTGGTATCGGAGAAGTACCTGAAATCAATGACGAAATGTTACCTGTAAAATCTGGGTCAATCAATGCCTTGCATTTGGATGAACAAGATTTTGGCGATTTGAAAGATAACTTTGTCATTTATGCCAGCGGTTTTATCAACATTAAAAAGACAACAAATATTGTTTTTAGATTGGTTTGTGACGATGGCGGTAAGCTATTTAT
Organism: Arcicella sp. BE140; assembly: GCF_031456255.1. NCBI lineage: Bacteria > Pseudomonadati > Bacteroidota > Cytophagia > Cytophagales > Flectobacillaceae > Arcicella > Arcicella sp. BE140. The sequence continues at coordinate 196,034 of NZ_JAVDUE010000007.1, forward strand.
TGACAACAAACTTATCACAGATAATGGCGTAAATCACGGACTTCAACCCACCGATGGAGAAGTAATTTTGAAGCCCGGAAAACATCCATTTAGGGTAGAATATTATCAAGGCTCGTATGGGAAAGGGCTTTCCTTACAATGGAGACCTTATGGTAGCAAAACTTTTGTAGTAATACCCCCTTCTGTTTTTACTTATCAAGGAACAGCTATTAAAAAGACAGGACAAACAGCCATAAAAGTTCAAAAAAATGATATTCCTGGCGACCAATCTCCATTGGTTGCGGTGCATCCAAGCTTTACGTTGTCACAGGCTCGACCAGACAATTTTCAGCCAAGAGTAGGGGGAATGGATTTCCTTTCTGATGGCAGAATGGTGGTTAGTACTTGGGACTCACTAGGCTCTGTTTATATTGTTGACGGACGCAAAGCTGCTTCGCCAAATGATATTACAGTAAAACGTATTGCATACGGACTGGCCGAGCCATTGGGCTTGAAAGTGGTTGATGATGAAATTTATATCATGCAAAAGCAGGAACTCACTAAGCTAGTTGACTTAAACAAAGATGGGCTTATTGATGAATACCAAACAATTTGTAATGGTTGGAAGGTTTCGGCCAACTTCCATGAATTTGCTTTTGGGCTGGTATATAAAGACGGTTATTTTTACGGAACACTTGCAACCGCCATCAATCCGGGCGGAGCAAGTACAAAGCCACAAATTCCTGACCGTGGGAAAGTAGTAAAAATCGCTAAAAAGGATGGCTCATTTACCTTTGTAGCCTCAGGTTTAAGAACCCCTAACGGAATAGGTTTAGGGGTAGATAATGAGATTTTCATCGCAGATAATCAAGGAGACTGGTTGCCTGCTAACAAAATCGTTCATTTGCAAGAAGGTGCATGGTATGGTTCTCGCTCAGTAGATTTTGAGGGAACTGCCAATCGGAAAGAAACGCCCCCTGTTGTTTGGCTCACGCAAGATGAAATCGGCAATTCGCCTAGTCAACCTGCCAAACTTAATATTGGGCCTTACCAAAATCAAATGATACACGGCGACGTAACACACGGAGGTATAAAACGAGTATTTGCCGAAAAAATTCATGGTATTTACCAAGGGGCAGTATTTCGGTTTACCCAAGGGTTAGAAGCAGGTGTAAACCGCCTCGTTTGGGGGACAGATGGCTCGCTTTATATTGGTGGCGTTGGTTCAACGGGCAACTGGGGACATACTGGTAAGCTAAGTTATGGTTTGCAAAAACTGACTTTCAATAATAATATAGCATTTGAGATGCTGGCGGTTCGAGCCAAATCGGATGGCGTAGAAATTGAGTTTACAGAACCTTTGAAAGAAGGTGTTGGAGAAAAACCGTCAGACTACGATATTCGTCAATGGTGGTTTAAGCCAACTGGCGATTATGGCGGGCCTAAATTGGATAATGAAAGTTTGCCTGTAAAATCGGTGGGTGTATCTGCCGACCGCAAGAAAGTAACCCTACAACTGGCGGGTATGAAAAGCAAACATGTGGTTTATATACACTTGAATCGAAACTCAATTGTTAGTCAAAATGGCAATAATTTATGGAGTACAGAAGCTTGGTATACCATGAATGTTTTACCATAATATAACCCAGTAAGTGACTTAAAGGCTATCATAATCGGAAGTAAGAGCTTCTCACTATGATAGCCTTTATGGTATTAATTGTATAAGATAAACTGCTTTGTATACAAGAACCAATCAAATGGTGAAATAAAGTACAAATCATTTTTTTAATCTAAGTGGGGAGCCATAGCTCATAGCCATTTTAAGTAGCTCTCTTCTTTTCATCATCTTTTGTTTTTAAGGTAAAGGTTCTATCTTAAACCAATCAAAATCAGCATAACCCGAATCATTGATTTGAGAAACACGAGTACAATACAGTCCAATCTTTGCACCAATCCAATGCCCTACAATTGCTTGAAACTCATTACCAACATCCTTAAATTCTTTTCCATCAATGCTATAACTAAACTGACATTTAGCATTTTTCATCACTTTTACCCGTAAATAAACAGGTGTTTTGGCTGGGATAGTAGCCAATGTCGTTTCTGTTTCTGCCTTCCCTTCTGATGCTTTGTGACATTCAACGTATACTAATGTTATTTCATCTTTGCCTTTACTTTTCAGAGCAATAGTAGCATAGCTTTTTCCTAAAATTATCAAGCCTGTTTTCTCATTTTCTAAGCGAACATTGGGTGTAAAAAGCACTTTAGTAGTGGCCATAAAGTTTTCTGTCGGAAACTTTTGAAGTAAAATATTCGGTACTTCCCAATAGTTTTTAGCCTCGTCTGGCACTTTGTAAGAATACAAACGTAAGTGTCCTTGGTTGGTCATACTATGCCAAATGCCTTTGGGGTTTGCTTGCCATTGCCATTGTAGCCCAAGCGTATTGGTATTAAATTCATCCGACTCGGCAGGAGTAACTATTGGGTGTATTTTACCAACATTGGGTTTACGGTAAGTAATCACTGGTTCACCTTTATTATCACCGTCTGGATCAATGCCTATCACTGGCCAATCGTTTACCCATTTCATAGGTTGCAGATGCACCACGCGACCATATACGTCTTTATCTTGAAAATGCAAAAACCAATCTTCACCCGTTGATGTATTTACCCATGCTCCTTGGTGTGGACCATTTACAGTACTTTTCCCTTGGTCCATTACTACTTTTCGTTCGTATGGTCCATATACGTTTTTAGAACGAAGTACTAATTGCCAACCCGTAGAAACTCCACCCGCTGGAGCGAAAATGTAATAATAACCATTTCGTTTATAGAACTTTGGTCCTTCCAATGTTGGGTCAGTCTCATGTCCATCAAAAACGATTACTCCTTCATCCATTACTTTCGTTCCAGTAGCATTTAAATTTTTGATAGTTAATACACTTTTGATACCTGCACGACTTCCTGCCCAACCATGTACCAAATACACCTGTCCGTCTTCATCCCACAAAGGACAAGGATCTATCAATCCTTTCCCTGCTTCAACCAATATTGGTTCCGACCAAGCACCTGCTGGATTTTTAGTTTTTGTTAAGTAAATACCAAAATCAGGATCAGGATAATAAAGCCAAAACTCTCCTTGATGATAGCGAATAGCAGGAGCCCAAACGCCATTTCCATGTTGGGTTTTAGAAAAATGTTCAATAGGAGGTTGACGTTTTAGCGCATGACCAATAAGTGTCCAGTTGACTAAGTCTTTAGAATGTAAAATGGGTAAGCCGGGAACAGCATCAAAACTTGAGGCTGTCATATAAAAATCATTGCCCGCCCTACAAACATCTGGGTCTGAATAATCTGCATCTAACACAGGGTTTTTGTACTGCCCATTTCCTAAGTCAGCTACCCAAACCTTTGAAACATAGTTATCTTTTTGTGCCTGTCCTATTAATGAAAGACCTAAAAGACAAAGTATATAAACGTATTTTTTCAGCATCATCGTTATATTTTTAAAGCTTTTTCCACCAATTTTTAATAGTATCTCTTGACCCAAAAATGCGTTCTAAACTATAATTGTCTGCCTCTTTCTTTTTTAACTGACGGCTCCATGCTACTCTTTGAGCCATATTAGCCCCTGAACCATAAGATGCATATTCGGCGTATAAAACTGTTTTCTCATTATCTGTATTTCCCCAGTTGTTCCAACCTATAGGAAGAATATGGCTATCCATTTCCGTTCTGATAAAAACAGTTTTAGAATACGGTCGCCATGGACGACCCAAATATACTTTTTGGGCTGACGAATCAGCAGTGAGTTTGCAATCCAAAAAGACAAATCCGTAGGCTTGATAAGCAGGCGTTGCAGCGGCAGTAATGAAAGAGTTTGAAAGGCTTTTGATGATACATTTTTCAAAAACACAGATAGATTTTCCAAAAATAAAATCTGTTGTCCCTTCTATCTGGCAATCCACATAATATTGTTGACTGCCTTCTCTAGCAGCGTATAGCGTGTCTTGGTTACCCAAAATCAAACAGTTTTTGCATATAAATCTATCGCCTTCTACATGCAATGCTACAGCCTGTCCCACTCGTCCTGACGTATTCTGAATCGTAAGGTTTTCGATAATAATATCAGGAGCATCAACCAAAACGGTAAAGGAATTATAAGTACTGAATTGACTTTTGCCCGTAGCATCTTTTTGTCCATTAGGGTATACTTTTCCGGAATAATCATCATTCGTAATGATAACACCACCACTGCTTTCGCCTAGTAAATGAAGGTTAGGTTTGTTAGGAGGAATGACAATCTTTTCATGATAAATTCCATTTTTAATAAATAGCGTTACTCTTTCTTGGGAATGGTCACGAAAAGCCATAATGGCTTCTTGTATCGTTTTGAAATCTCCAGAGCCATCTTGGGCAACCGTAAATTTGGTCGGATATTTTGATTTTTGGGCAAAAGCATCCGCTAACCCTACTATTAGAAGCAGGATAAAGAGTATTTTTTTCATGTGTCGAGTATAATGAATGATTGAGCCTAGCATTTAGGAGAGATAAGTAATTTACCTCTCCTACCATAATAGGTTATTTTACTAAAGCTGCTTCTGTCGCACCCTCTTTCCACGTTATCTTTTGTTGTGCTTTCTCGAAGTCAGTATTAAGGACTTTGATATTTTGACTACGCTGTCCAGCGATGGTGAAAAATCTTTTGGCAGTAGTTCCCAGCGTAATTTTATCAAATACCAAGGCTTGGCTATTTTCAATAGCAATCACAGGTTCTGTTTTTGCTGTATAAAGCGTAATATTTTTGCAGGTAATTTCAGCAGCATCTATCAATTCGACGCCGATTTCAGATTGCAAAGTTGCATTTTCAATCGTGATATTCTTTACAGGCATTTCTGGTAAACCACGAATAAAAACTCCTTTGGTCGCTCCATGACAAACAATATTTTCAAATTTCATGTTTCTGAAAATTGGCGTACCTTCATTTACGACTGGTCTTTCGTCTCTTGGACTATCTGTAGCAAATTTTACGAAATAGTACATATCAAAGAAAATAGCTTCTTGAGCTATATCTTTCATATAAATATTTTTAGCATAAATATTTTCTACAATACCGCCCCTGCCCCGTACCGACTTGAATCTTAGTCCTTTATCAGTACCCATAAAAGTACAGTCGTACACAAAGATATTACGTGCACCACCACTCATTTCGCTACCTATCACAAAGCCTCCGTGTCCATTATACACTACATTGTTACGAATAACGCCATTTTCTGTCGGCATGCCACGTTTGCGTCCTTCTTCATCTTTTCCTGATTTAATACAAATAGCATCATCACCTACATCCAAAGCACAACCTTCTATCAAGAAATTCTTACAAGATTCAATATCCATCCCATCGCCATTATGCGCATACTCTGGGTTTTTCACAGTCAGATTTCTGAAAGTAAGGTTTTCAGACATCAAAGGATGTAAACACCAAGCAGGAGAATTTTGGAAAGTGATGCCTTCAAGCAATACATTTTTACATTGCGTAAGTACCACCAAATTAGGACGTAAAAAATCTTTTATATCCGCAAAATCTTGAGGTTTTTTTCCTTCTGTCAATAACATACTTTTGCCCTCAGTACTAGCCTTTAAAAACTGTTCACTTGGGTACCACACTTTGCCGTCGGGTCTTACAATTCCTCCAGAAGCCACTTTTTCTTTCCACTCCCCTTCTGTCAATTGAGCTTTATTTACAGCACGCCAAACATCACCATTGCCATCTATAATTCCTTTACCAGTAATGGCTACATTGACAAGCCCAATACCTGAAATTGGCGACTGATTACGAGCAGCCTTTTTGCCTTCATAACTTCCCTCTACCAACGCGTATTTACTTTTATCTGTTGTAAATAAAAGCGTAGCTGCCTTTTGGAGGTGTAAGTTTACATTACTTTTTAATTCGATAGGCCCTGTTAACCACAAGCCTTTAGGAACTAATACGACACCACCACCTTTTTTGCTACAGGTTATAATAGCATTATTGATGACCTCCGTATTAAGCGTTATACCATCAGGCTTTGCTCCTTTTGACAGGATATTAATAGTGTCTCTTCTAAATGTGGGTTGTACAACTTTGGGCAAATGTTCCCAATTGTACTCAGATGATTTTTGAGCTGCTGCATTGAAAGTAGATAATGTCCAAAAGGCAACCATCCATCGTAAGTGTGTACATTTCATGAATAATGATTTTTAATTTTAGTAAATTTTAAGCGATAAATTGTCAGCTTTAGTATTAAACTCAATCAGTTATATTAACCTAAAGCATCCTACTTATCGTTTTTTAAGGTTAATTTATAACTTACCTTAAATCAATCTGATAAGGTAGTTTATGGTAAGCACAATAAAGATTCATGACAGATTCTAGCTGTCATCAAAGCTTATTATGTATGCACGGAGATAATGATTTTTGCTATGGAAGAGCATTAAACACGAATAAAATTGAGCTATCATTCGGCTTACTTTCCCGAAATTCTCACAATCTTTCTAAGTAAACAAATATTTTTTTTGTTTTTTTTATGCAATCGTTGCCGGCAACGTTGCCAAATCAATAAATTGACATTTTCAGTCCCGAGCGTGGGAACAACTGAGAGGGAAGCCTGATAGTGATATTGGAAATACCAAAATATGATTTCTACATTTATTGTTTTCAATACTAATCAAAGCAATAATTATATCTTTCTAATAAATCTGATTAACAGGAACACTTGGATTAAATTCTTGCTCAGACTTTAGCCCATTACAAATCAACCTTATATTTTATTAGGATAAAAATAGATTTGCTTATTCCTGTTTTTTGTTTGTTGCAGAACTTTGTGTCAAATAAAAAAATAGGAAAAATGAAAATAGTCATCACAGGTTCTCTTGGGAACATCAGTAAGCCACTAACCATAGCGTTAGTAGAAAAAGGACATTCAGTTACGGTTATCAGTAGCAAAGCTGAAAGACAAAAAGACATTGAGGCGATTGGAGCACAACCTGCTATTGGTTCAATGAAAGACGTGGATTTTTTATCAGCAACCTTCAACGGGGCTGATATAGTGTATGTGATGGAAGTACTTGGGGAGAATGCTTTTTTTGACCCAACTGTTGATGTAATCGCTGAAATTACTAGCATTGGCAATAATTATAAACAAGCTATTGAACAATCCGGCGTAAAGAACGTTGTTCATCTTAGTAGTATTGGTGCTCATACTGATACAGGAAATGGTATACTTGCCTTTCATTATAATGTTGAAAATATTTTGAAGCAACTGCCTAATGATGTTTCCATCAAATTTATGCGTCCTGTTGGCTTTTATTATAATATGTTTGCATTTATACGAACAATTAAAGCGCAAGATGTAATCGTGTCTAACTATGGTGGTGATGAGAGAGAGCCTTGGGTTTCTCCTTTAGATATCGCTTCTGTAATTGCTGAAGAAATTGAAAAACCTTTTGACGGCAGAGAAATTAGATACATAGCAAGTGATGAAGCGTCGCCCAATGAAGTTGCCAAAATGTTAGGAGAAGCCATCGGCAAACCAGATTTGAAATGGATAGCAATTACTGATGAAGAAATGCTGAACAATATGGTAGCGGCAGGAATGAATCCACAAACTGCCAAAGGTTTTGTAGAAATGAATGCAAGTAGACGTGGCGGTGTTTTATACGAAGATTATAATCGTTACAAACCTACATTGAGAAATGTAAAAATTGTAGATTTTGCTAAAGAGTTCGCTCGTGTGTATGAACAATAAATAAAAGCAAAATGGCTAATAATCAAATTCAGAGAATAAAAACAATTACCGAGTTTCATCGGCTGAGAGGTTTACCTAAACCTCAGCACCCTTTAATCAGTGTGATAAATTATGCCGAAATTAAACATTCTACCGATAGTAATTTGAGTAGTTGGGTACTTGATTTTTATTCTATTTCAATAAAAAGAAATCCAAATACCAAAATAAAATACGGACAACAGGAGTATGATTTTGATGAAGGTGTGATGTTTTTTATGGCTCCCAATCAAGTTTTTAGCGTTGAAGTTGGTCAAAACATACATGTAAAACATTCGGGTTGGATGCTCCTCATCCATCCTGATTTTCTATGGAATACATCGTTAGCAAAAACGATCAAACAATATGAGTTTTTTGATTATGCCGTGCATGAGGCTTTATTTCTGTCGGACAAAGAAGAAACTATCCTTGGCAATATCATACAAAATATCCAACAAGAGTATTATACCAATATTGATAAATTCAGCCAAGGGGTAATTGTTGCACAGATAGAAGTATTACTTAATTATTCAGAACGGTTTTATCATCGACAATTCATTACTCGTAAAAAAGCTAATCACCAAATCCTCGAAAAATTAGAAAGTTTACTGGCTGACTATTTCAATAACGATGCTTTGTTGAAAAAAGGGATTCCGACAGTTCAATATATTGCTGAAACATTAAATGTATCTCCCAATTATTTAAGTGGCTTACTCAAGATATTGACAGGGAAAAGCACCCAACAACACATACAAGACAAATTAATTGATAAAGCAAAAGAAAAATTATCAACGACTGATTTGTCTGTCAGTGAAATTGCATACGAATTAGGCTTTGACTATCCCCAAACATTCGGTAATTTATTCAAGAAAAAAACCAACTTTTCTCCTTTGGAATTTAGGCAGTCATTTAATTAGACTGCCTCATAAAAGCTATTATTTGTTCAAAAATAATTGAACTAGACAGTTACGTATTCTTGGTATTAGCTAATAAATATTTTTATCTTTAACCTTTGATGAATTAGACTATTTGAGCAATAAAATTTTATACAGATGACTTCAGAAATTATCTCGACAACGCCAGATTGCGAAATTGTAACTTCAAGAATTGTAAATGCACCAATAGAGATTGTTTATAAGGCTTGGACCGATCCAAATCACTTGAAAAATTGGTGGGGTCCCACTGGCTTTACGAATACTTTCAACGAGTTTGATTTAAGAGAAGGAGGTAAATGGTGTTTTATCATGCATGGGCCAGACAAAGGGAATTATGCCAATGAATGTGAGTTTATAAAGATAGATAAGCCAAACCTTATTGCGTGGAAACGTCATTCTAAGCCGCTATTTCAAGTAGTGGCAACTTTTGATGTAGTATCTAGCAACAAGACAAAAGTTGTTTTTAAAATGCTTTTTAATTCAGCAGAAGAATGTAACAAAATCAAACCATTTGTGGTCGATAAAAACGAAGAAAACATGGATAGACTTGAGAATGAATTAATAAAAATGATTGCTTAAAGCTACTGTTAGGTTTTGTATTATTTATTTCCCGCAGATTTACAGAGATAAATAACGCTGATTTTCAAAGATTTTAAAATAATAATTCATTCACAACTAATTTATTCCATATTCTTCAATTTTGCGATAAAGGGTTGTCAGTCCAATGTTTAATAAGCGGGCAGTTTCAGTTTTGTTGCCTTTTGTATGTTTCAGTACTTTTTGAATATGCTGTTTTTCAATAGTTTGTAAATCAAAAGAGTTGATTTGACTAGCAACATTTTCACTAGGAAATTGAATAGCAATCGGTAAACTATCTATGGTCAATTGCCCATTTTCATTCAGGATAATGGTTCTTTCAATTACATTTTTTAACTCGCGGATATTACCTTTCCAGTCATAATTCTCTAATTTCTCTAGAAAACCTTGTTGTAAGTCAGCAATGGCAATGTTGAATTTCTTTGAAAACTCTTTCGTAAAGAAACGAGCAAGCACCTCGATATCTGTTTTTCGTTCACGAAGAGGTGGTAGAGCAATTTGAAAAACCGAAAGTCTATAAAATAAATCCGACCGAAAATGTCCTTCGTTCACTTCCTGACTTAAATCACGATTAGTGGCTGAAATAATCCGAACATCTACCTTGATAAGTTTGGTATCCCCTACTTTCATAAACGTTCCTGTTTCAAGTACTCTTAATAATTTGGCTTGCAAATCCAAAGACATTTCACCGATTTCATCCAGAAAAATAGTACCTCCATCGGCTTCTTCAAACAATCCCTTTTTATCTTTGGTAGCTCCTGTAAAAGAACCTGCCTTATGTCCAAACAATTCAGATTCAAGAATTTCTCTAGAAAAAGTAGCACAGTTTACAGCCACAAAATTCTTGGATGCTCTTATACTTTCCTGATGAATTGCATTTGCAAAAACCTCTTTCCCTGTTCCTGTTTCGCCTGTCAATAAAACAGTCGTATTGGTTTTAGCTACTTTTAACGCTAAACTGATTACCTCCTTAATCTGTTTAGATTTTCCAAGTACTTTCTCAAAACCTTGATGCGTATTCTGAACCGTTAATGGTTGATTTTGAACTTTATCCATTGCCAAGCTAAGCATAGGCAATATTTTTTCGTTATCGTCTCCTTTTACTAAATAATCAAAAGCACCATTCTTCATGGCTTTGATGCCATCTTGAATAGTTCCATAGGCAGTCATTACGATGATTTCGAGCTGAGGATATTTTTCTTTAAACTTTTGGGTAAACTCCACACCATTGCCGTCAGGTAATTTCACATCTGATAATACCACTTGTATCACCTGATTTTCAAGGATTTTCCAAGCAGATTTTAAATCTCCTACTTCTGTTACAGCATAATCTTCTAACTCAATAATCCTTTTGAGTAGCCCCCTGAGTTGCTTTTCATCATCGATAATCAGTACCGTTCCTTTCATCCTTATTTTCTCTGTGCTATTGCCCAATTTGACTTATATTCGGCTAATTTAATGCTTTTTTAGCATTTCGACTTTCACGTTTTTCCATAGAGATATTTAAATCAAAAAAGTTTTGAAGTATATATCTCTAAGTGGGCACGATTTATGATTACTAAGTAATAGCTTGTATCATTAGAATTTGATGTAAAATATTAGCTATTGTTGTTTGCAAAAACCGTCAAATAACTGTGTATAAAATGAGTAAACTCCTTTTAATTAGCCAATTATAAATTGGTCAGTCATTAATAAATAGTATTTATCGGCTGAATAATTCACTAGAAATGACTTTTGTCATTGATTTCTTGCGTAATTTTGTGTTATGATTGAAAGACCAATAACCGACTGGTTACCTCTGACCAAAAAAGAGGTGGAAAAACGTGGATGGGAGGAATTAGATGTAATTCTAATTTCAGGGGATGCGTATGTAGATCATCCAGCTTTCGGAACGGCTGTGATTGGTCGTATTATAGAAAGTGAGGGGTTTAAAATTGCCATTGTGGCTCAGCCCAATTGGAAAGATGATTTACGTGATTTTAAAAAATTAGGGAAACCAAAATACTTCTTTGGCGTAACGGCTGGCTGTATGGATTCAATGGTGAATCATTATACTGCCAACAAACGTTTGCGTTCAAATGATTCATATACACCGGGTGGCGAAGCGGGTTATCGTCCTGATTATGCTACTACCGTTTATACTAAAATCTTAAAAGAGTTATACCCTGATGTTCCAGTGTTGATTGGTGGCATTGAAGCTTCTCTTCGTCGAGTTACGCACTATGATTACTGGCAAGATAAGCTTTTGCCTTCTATTCTATACGATTCAGGAGCTGATATGTTGGTTTATGGAATGGGCGAACAGCCTCTTCGTGAAATTTTACGCTTGGTAAAACAAGGTGTTCCTTTAGATACCATTCGCAACATCAACCAGATTTCATATTTACAGCCTTCTACAGAGCCTCTTGGAGAATTCAACAATTGGGATACTGTGGAAATTTCAAGCCATGAAATTTGCTTGAAAGATAAAATCAAATACGCTGCTAACTTTAAAGTAGTGGAAGTGGAATCAAACAAATGGCAAGCCAACAGAATTATTCAGAAGGTAGGTGATAAAACATTGGTGATTAATCCTCCTTTTAAAACAATGGAGGAAAAAGAGATGGATATTTCTTTTGATTTGCCTTATACTCGCATGCCACACCCCAAGTATAAAAAAAGAGGCCCGATTCCATCTTACGAGATGATTAAGTTCTCCATTAATATGCACCGTGGTTGTTTTGGGGGATGCAGTTTCTGTACGATTTCGGCACATCAGGGGAAATTTATTGCCTCGCGCAGTGAGAAATCAATCATGAAGGAGGTGGATCAAATTGTGAAACACCCTGAATTTAAAGGATATATATCTGATTTGGGCGGTCCCTCGGCGAATATGTACCAAATGAAAGGGAAAGATGAGTCAATTTGTAACCGTTGTCAAAGTCCGAGTTGTATTCACCCCGTTATTTGCTCGAATTTGGATACTTCACACACACCGTTGACGGAGATTTATAAAAAAGTGGATGCTCACCCAAGTGTCAAAAAAGCCTTTGTTGGTTCAGGTGTTCGTTATGATTTGTTGGTGGATGATTTTAACAAAAATAACCAAGATGGCAACCATGATATCTACATGGAACAGTTGATAACGCGCCATGTTTCTGGTCGTTTGAAAGTTGCTCCAGAACATACATCTGATGCAACTTTAAAGGTAATGCGTAAGCCTTCTTTTAAATATTTCAGAAAGTTTAAGGAAAAATATGATAACATTCAGGCGAAGCATAACTTGAAACAACCGTTGATTCCTTATTTTATTTCTTCACACCCAGGTTGTGAAGAAGTTGATATGGCCAATCTTGCTGCTGAAACCAAAGATTTAGGCTTTCAATTGGAGCAGGTGCAAGATTTTACGCCAACACCTATGACGGTGGCAGAAGTAATTTATTATTCAGGGGTGCATCCTTATACCTTACAGCCTATCATCACAGCAAAAACAAAGGAAGAAAAGCTAAATCAGAACAACTATTTCTTTTGGTATAAACCTGAATTTAAAGATTGGATTCGTAAGCGTTTGCACAAACTCAATCGCCCAGATTTGGCTGAACGTTTGTTGAAAAGCCAAAAGCAGGCAGCCATTGATAAAGTAATTGGTCAAGACCTTGTTTCTAAAGCACAAAAGAAGAAGAGAAATAATTTCAGGCGATAATAAAAAATAAGGTGTTCAAATTGATAATTTGAACACCTTATTTTTTTACAATCTTCTTAGATTCTATTGCATGAATTCCCCATTCTCTCTAGGCAGGAACTTAAGTCTCTGCCTAGAGAGAATGGGGAAAGACTATCAGTATAAGCACCTATAGCAAAAGTATGAATAAAGTTATAAAATATGTAAATTTGAAAAGTCTTAAATTACATGATAAATATGTTTTTGAGGGACTAAAAAATACAGCATACCATTACTGAGTACAACTAAATTGACAATTTTATGCAAAAAATCTATCTAGTATTAGCATTTTTGGCGACAGCCTTATTAACAGCAGCCTATTTGCCAGAAAAGGATAATCCCAATAATGAAAATACTGGATGGAGCGAATACCTAGGAGGACCAGAACGTAATCACTATTCTAGTCTCACGCAAATCAATAAATCAAATGTCAATCAATTAAAAGTAGCTTGGGAATACCATACCCTTGATTCTGGACAAGTACAATGTAACCCGATTATAGTAAATGGTGTGATGTATGCCGTTACAGCTACCAACAAACTCTTCGCATTAGATGCTGCTACAGGCAAAGAATTATGGAAATTCACTAATACAGCAAACGTCTCTCTCAATACCAATCGTGGCGTTACCTATTGGGAAAGTAAAGATAAAAATGATGCTGATGTGCCTAGAATTGTCTTTGCTCTTGGCTCTTACTTATATGCCGTTGATGCTAAAACGGGGCAACAAATAGAAAGTTTTGGTGATAAAGGCAAAGTAAGTTTAAAAGAAGGCTTGGGAAGTACAGCCATTAATAAATTTGTTATTTCCAATACCCCTGGCACTTTATATGAAGATAACATCATCATGCCACTGCGTCTTTCGGAAGGAGCAGATGCTGCTTTAGGCAATGTGCAAGCTTTTAATGTACGCACAGGCAAACTCTCTTGGGTTTTTCATACGATTCCCGAACCTAACGAATTTGGATACAATACTTGGCCCAAAAATGCTTATAAAAATACAGAAGTTGGGGGGGCTAACAACTGGGCAGGAATGGCCGTTGACCGCCAAAGAGGGATTGTTTTTGTGCCTACTGGTTCTGCCGCATTTGATTTTTATGGTGGCAATCGTAAAGGTCAAAACTTATTTGCCAATTGCTTGATTGCCCTCGATGCCCACACAGGCAAAAGATTATGGCATTTTCAATTTGTTCACCATGATATTTGGGACAAAGACTTGCCTGCTCCTCCAAATTTGGTAACCATCACAAAGAATGGAAAGAAAATTGATGCCGTTGCTCAAGTAACTAAAACAGGACACGTATTTGTATTTGATAGAGTAACGGGTAAGCCTTTGTTCCCTATCAAAGAAACACCTTTTCCTAAATCAACTATACCTGAAGAAAGCACGTGGCCAACCCAGCCAATTCCTACTTTGCCTGCTCCTTTTTCTAGGCAAACAATCACTGAAGCAGATGTTAATCCATATTCAAATGATAAAGCAGCTTTATTAAAAACTATCAAATCATCCCAAAAAGGTTTATTCCAACCTCTTAACAAAAAAGAGACTTTGTTGTATCCTGGTGCCGATGGGGGTGCTGAATGGGGCGGTGCTGCCGTTGACCCTGACGGTATTATGTATGTAAATGCCAACGAAATGGCATGGATATTTAGCCTAAAATCAACCCCAAAAGAAGATGAACTTGCACACCTGAGTCCGGGACAAAGACTTTATACTAATACTTGTTTGGTATGTCATGGCAAAGAACTCAAAGGGAACCCTAAGAGTGGTTATCCATCATTAGTTGATATTTCGCAAAGAAGAGACCGTGAATATGTTACTAAAATCATTGCTTCAGGAAAAGGAATGATGCCAGGTTTTGGGCATTTATCAGCTATTGATAGACAAGCCTTGGTAGCGTTCTTGTTTGGTGATGAAAAAGTAGAAGCAAGTGTTTCAAACGTAAAAGCTAAGACGCCTTACATTCCTTATCAATTCAATGGTTACAACAAATTCATTGACTCTAAGGGCTATCCCGGTATTCGTCCACCTTGGGGGACACTTACGGCCATTGATTTAAATACAGGAAAACAACTTTGGCAGAAGCCATTTGGAGAATATCCAGAACTAAAAGCCAAAGGTATTCCTACCACTGGCTCTGAAAATTATGGTGGCCCAGTTGTTACAGCAAGTGGTCTATTATTCATCGCCGCTACTAAAGATGGGATGTTCAGGATTTTCGATAAAAAAACAGGTGATATTCTTTGGGAAACGAAGCTACCAGCCGCTGGTTTTGCTACGCCAAGTACCTATTGGTTGAATGGCAAACAATATATCGTCATAGCATGTGGCGGTACTAAGCTAGGTACTAAAAAAGGAGATAGCTATATCGCCTTTTCGTTGTAAAATATAACAGTCGGCTACCGCAATAGTGGTCGACGATTTATCGCCTATATAAGGCTATTTTGATAAAATCTCTTATTTTATTTAGATGAATCTTCTTTGTCTCTAGTCCTTTAGCAGACTTAAATAACATCCATTATTAATAAAGCCCCTAGTTTATATATCTTGGTGGCAATATGCCCAACCCCAATAGCACAATGATAAGTTGCTTCATGACTATTCCAGTCCCTTACAAATTTTCTGACATTCACTGGTAATTTATAGTAACTATTAGTATTCCAATTTCAAGAATTTCCTTTGCCATTTAAATGGCATTAATGATTTAATATTGACCTGCTTTATATTTATAATTATTTCAATAAAAATATTTAATATTTTGGTAAGAATGTATTTTTTTGTACTATTGTATCATAATGATAAAATAATATTACTTGAGTGTTTATCCAATTTAGAAAATCAATCAAAAACACAATACATATATCTTAAATCAACCTGAAAATTACATGAATCAAAGAAGAGACTTTCTCAAAAAGATGGGATTGGCAAGTGCAGGCTTACTGATGGCACAGTCAGAAATGCTAATGGCACGATCGTTTGCTAAGCCTAAACAAATAGGCTTGCAATTATATACCCTTCGTGATGAATTATCAAAAGATGTAAAAGGAACCATCAGTAAAGTTTCAAAAATTGGCTTTAACCATGTTGAGACTTTTTTTGGCTATACTGGTGATACTAGCAAAGATTTATTTTGGAATTTAAAAGCAGGTGAATTAAAGCAATTATTATCAGACAACAATCTGGTAACACACAGTGGCCATTATCAGTTAAACGACTACCTTACCCCAAACAATGGTAAAGATGATGCTCTCAAGTTTCAAATTGAACAAGCCGCCACTTTAGGACAGAAATATTTAGTTGTGCCAGTACCTCCATTTGGTTTAATCGACAAAATGACGTTGGATGACTATAAATTTATGGCAGCACAATTAAACAAAGCGGGTGAATTATGCCATAAATCTGGTATACAATTGGGTTATCATAATCACTTTTGGGAGTTTAAGGTTTTACAAGATAATAAATCGGGATATCAAGTATTGCTAGAAGAAACAGAACCTGATTTATTAAGTTTTGAATTGGATTTGTTCTGGACAGTGAAAGCAGGACAAAATCCTGTAGCATTATTCAAAAAATATCCAAAACGTTTTGTGATGTGGCACGTGAAAGATATTGATAAACAATTCGCCAAAGCAGTTTATCCAGATGCCAACAAAAAAGGTATTTTTGATACTTTACGCGAAGTGAAATTTACAGAAGTGGGTACTGGAGCCGTTAATTTCAAAGAAATTTTTGCTCATAACAAAGACCTTCAATACATTTTTGTAGAGCAAGACCAGATTTATAAAGAAGATAAATTTGAAAGTGTTAAAATGAGCTACGATTATATTAAAAAGAATCTTATTTAAGAATAGGGTTATTATTCTCAAAATCATTTATCCCCTAGCGAGTGATTTAAATCACTCGCTAGGGGATAAATATTATGGCTTATTCTAAAATTGTGATACACAAAAAACTTTCTTATGAACCAAGAAACAAATTATGTAAAGCGAACTCAGAGAGACTACAGTATATCACTTAAGCTACAAATTATTCAAAAGATTTAGCGAGGACAGCTATCTACTCATGGTGCTTGCTACAAATAAAGTAGGCTAGCTCCGCAAAACCACAAATTGTTTCGTTTTTATACTACATTATTTTTATTAATCAAATTTACTAACCAAAGTAGTGATGGCACGAGCTGGAATGGTAATAACTTGGTTGATTTTGGTAGCCACTTGTGGTTTTAAATCAGCATCTTTAGATGTAATATAAGCTTTAACAGTGCTAACTTTTACGTTCTTTACTGAAAGCGTTACATCAACAGGATTAATATCAGCATTGATGATTACGGTGATAAGCTGCTTATTGGCAAGGTCTTTATAAGAAGAAACTAACAATAGGTTTTGTGTATCATCATTTTCAATATCAGCCGCAATACGTTCTGCATTTGGTCGTATAAATCTACTAAAATTGCCAAAACTCCATAACATTTTGCTAGCACTAAAACTGCCTCCTGATTTGGCTTTATCAATATAAACTAGTCCATCTTTATAATCATAAGGAGATATAGCTATCCACCAGTGCCAAGCTGTAGCATTACCATTCACTAAATCATTATGGATTGTTCTTGCTATATATAAAGCAGGGTCTATGCCAAGGTCTTTTTTATTTCCATTCATTTCGCCAGCGTTATCACCAAGAATACAATATTCCGACATCCAATATTTTAGTGAGGGTATCTCCGCAACCTTATCCGACAATAGTTTTCTTTTATCACGAGCTTGTATAAAAGGAGAGCTTGTAAAATAGCTATGTCCTGAAATTGCCTTTTCTACATTAGGCAGGTTCCCTACATAGTTTGGAGAAGTTTGATTAAAAAAATCGACAACTTGATTTCCTTTAGCAACATTGTTATTGGCTGAATATAAAAATTCTAGTTGCCCAGCTTCTGCTATATTAATCTTTGTAGAAACGTTTTCTTTTAATAAACTTGCACTAAGCGAACGCGTTATTCCTGCTATTTCATCATTTTTGAAAGGTGTTCCTTCTTGTCCTCCGTCACTCCACTCCCACTGCGGTTCATTCACTGGGCTTATGTAATTAAACGTAATACCTGTTTTGTCTTTTACGCCTTTAATAAAGGTAGTCAAGAAACTAGAAAAAGCATCAAAGTTATCTGCACTAAGGTTTGATTTTCCAGCGGTAGCAAAGGCCTTTTTATTAACAGTATACTGTATAGGTGGGGAATTTGTAAAAGCTAAAAATTGGTCAACCTTACGCTGTTTGGCAGCATTCAAAAACCATATTTGACCAGCTTGTCTATCCCATTGATACGTACCATCGTCATTTAAAAAAGACTCTGCCCTTCTCCATTCGTCATTAATACCACTGTTATCCCCTTTTGCTGCACTTCCTGCACCAATATTGAATCGCCAAAGAGACAAACCAATACCTTTGGGTTGACCATTACTACTAGTATCTTGGCTAAACAATAAATCTGCTATACCGTTTCTGCTTGCATCTGGCCAATTACCCACAAATTGACATGACCACGCATCAGAAGCTCCGAAATGTTCTATTTTCTGGTACGTTTTAGTGGCATCAATATTAATATTCCTTTTCTTATTTTCAGCAATTGGTTTTACATTATCTGGTACAACCTGTGCTTTTGAACAGCTTAATATGGAAACTAGCAATGGACAAATAATCATCCTTCTCATTTTAAATAGTGTTTGGAGGGTTATATTTGATTTTAAGCTCATTTGTTTAGCGTTATGATTCGTTTAGTTCTTCAAAACAAAAATACCTTCTATTCAATTGTTTTCTTTCTTGAATAGAAGGTATTTTACTGAATTAGTACCCGCTGGTTTGACTCAATTTACCATTTGAAGCTTGAATTTCAGCTCTTGGTATTGGAAGGAAGTAATTTTTTTCCTCAAAATGACGTCCTGTTAATGCCTCTTTTTTATTATAGGTAACAGTATTACCATTCTTAGTTACCTCTATTCCATAAGCAGGAACGTTCTCTGTAACATTAGCGACTTTCCAACGACGTACATCATAAAAGCGATGTTCTTCGAAAGCCAATTCTACCTGACGTTCACGGCGAATAATTTCACGCATCTGAACCTGTGTTAAACCTGTCGGCAATGCTGGCATATTTACACTTGGTCTGCGTCTGATGCTATTAATTGCATCATAAACTGTTTGGTCAGGACCAGACGCTTCATTTTGAGCTTCAGCATAGTTTAAAAGAATTTCTGCATATCTAAAATAAATCCAAGGCTGTGTGCCTGCAATATCCCAAGGGTTATCTATAGGCAAATTATCATTCATGTATTTTTTCAGATAATATCCAGTTTTTGACGTATTCCAGTTAGATGGCCCATCTTTACTATCTTTTCCCCCAGGGATAAAAGACTGAACTGTATTGGTTCTATAAGGGGCATCATTATAGAGAACTGTCATATAAAAACGTGGGTCACGGTGCAAATAAGGTGCTTGTGCATTATAGCCAGAAGTTGGGTCTGTAATAGGCTTGCCATTATCCATTTCGTAAGCATCTACCATGTTCTGAAGTGGTACATTGCCTCCCCATCCTCCAAAGCTATTAGGAGCATTTGAGATTTCTAAACATACATGGCGAGCACCCTGAGTATATAGACGTTCATAGATAATTTCAGGATTATTTTCTGCTGTTAAAAATAGTTTATCGTATCCATTCGTAAAAAGACTATACTTCCCCATGTCTATCACATCTTTGGCAGCTTTTGCGGCTACCTGCCAAGTTCCACTATTATACAACGGACTAGCAGCATACAATAACAAGCGTGATTTAAGCGCTAGTGCTGCCCCTTTTGTTGCACGCCCTAGTTGCCAAGTATTACCATTACTTACTGGTAAAAGGTTACTAGCTTCGTCTAATTCGGCTACAGCATAGTCAATACAATCTTTAATTGATGATTTTGTATAAATATCTGCATTAGCTAAATCTTCTCCTAATTCAAGTACTTTATCTTTCATCAATACGACACCTCCATAATTACGAATTAAGTCCTGATAACGAAAAGCTCGAATAAATTTCAATTCTCCTTTCAAGCGATTTCTTTGCGAAACGCTCATCGGAACTTTATCTATATTACCCAATGCATAATTAATCTCACGAATACTACGATAACTTCTACCCCAAATTGTACCTGCAATCCCTGTATTCTCGGGCGCTAATTGCCCTCTTTGGATAAGCCAAGTATTGTCATCATTATTATAAATAGATTCATCTGTTACTGATGACCACATGGCATATTCAAAACCTCTGCCAAATCCTGGAGGTGTACCTTCTGCTTCTTTGTCTGTCAGACGCACACCCAAATAGCGATTGATAACGTAAGATTCAAATAAAGAAGAATCTGAAAGAATTGAAGCGTCAGACACTCTATCTGTAGGAACTATATTTAGAAAATCGGTTTTACAAGCATTAACATAAAGCAAGATTCCTGTAATAATGAATGATATAACAATTATATTTTTAGATTTCATGTTCATTAATTTTAAATATTAAAACTTAACATTTACACCGAGATTGATAATTCTCTGCTGCGGATAAAACTGACCGCTGTTACTATTTCCTTCTGGATCATAGTCTTTCACACCTGTAATCGTAAGAAGGTTAAACGCATTTGCATACACACGAACCTGCTTAATTTTTAACTTGCTTAACAACGACTTTGGAAGAGTATAGCCTATTTCAACATTTTTCAAACGAATAAAAGATGCATCATTTAGCCAGAAAGTACTGTTGTATAAACCACCATTAATTGATGATGATGCTCTAGTATCTACTCTTGGATAAGTACCATTTGGGTTACTTGGACTCCAACGATTATCTGCCCAACTGCTATAAAAATTACCAACTTGACCTGACTCTGGTAAAACATATTGACTTACATTGGTTTGTCCAGAAAGTACAAATGACATATCGAAATTTTTATAGCCAGAATTAAATACTACCCCATAAGTAATTTGAGGAACATTGCCATATTCTGTTCTAACTTGGTCATCAGCAGTAATTTTACCATCTTTATTATAATCTTCCATGATTAAATCGCCCAGTTGCGTACCCGAAACATGAGGATACTTATCTAAATCTGCTTGTGTTCTGAAAATACCAATCGCATTATATAACTGATAAGTATAAAGTGGGCGACCTGTCTGACGTTGGTATGATAAAGCACCTGCGGCTTCGTCAATAAAAATTACCTTGCTTTTTGCATAAGTGAAATTGGCAGAAATATTATATCTGAACTCGCCAATATGGCTATAGCCAATACTTGTTTCAAAACCACTATTGTTAATTTTACCAATGTTTTCATCTGGTACCAACGTTCCTGAGCCGTATGGGTTTACAATACCTGAAACATTTGGAATAGATGCATTACGAGTAGCAAGAATATTAGAACGTTGTTGTTGGAAATAGATAAATTCTAAAGAAATATTCTTAAACAATACTGTGTTTAAACCTAAGTCCATTTTTTTAGCAGTCTCCCAAGTAATATCTGGGTTGGCTAGTTTTGTTAAATCAATACCTGAATGAATAGTATTCGATCCAATAACATAAGTATTATTGAATGAATAATTATTATAATATTGGAACTGACCAACATTATCATTACCTAAAGAACCATAAGAAGCTCTTAGTTTTAAATCATCAATAGCTTTAACTTTAAACCATTGTTCTTCCGAGATTCTCCAGCCTGCTGAAATAGAAGGGAAAAAACCATACTGCTTTCCTTCTGGGAAAATAGACGAACCATCTACACGCATTTGTACTTCTGCCAAATACTTCTCGCTGAAATTATAGGCAATTCTGCTGATATAACTTTTTCTGGTAAATTTGTAGCTACTTCCATAGTTGTTTTTATCTGTTGCAGCCGCACCACCTTGCGATAATTCTGGAGTAGCCACTGTAGGATAGTTGATTCTAGAAGCACCGAATGTTTCTTGTGTATTTTTGCTTTGTTCGTAAGCTACAAAAGTACTAAGATTGTGTTTCCCTGTATGTAAATTATAATTCAACTTGATGTTTTCGACCATTGAAGCAGTATTTACTTGTGATTCTGTCAAGCTTGCTAATCCTGCAGAACCTCCAGTAATTACTCTATTATAAGTATTACTGGTTTTATCGTAAGAATACAACGGATAAGGTGTGCTGAATGATTTAGAAAAATTATAAGACCTATCAGCTGAATAGAATCCGTCGATAGACAAACCCTTTACAAAAGGAAGTATATAACTAGCTCTTAGAATACCATTGAAAACCGTGGTTGGATTTCTATTAATCCCTCCAACATCCGTACCCAAAACAACAGGATTACTGTTTTCAACTCCTGTAGACGGTAATCCATTTGGATAAACAGATACTACTGTTGGGTATGCTCTGTAAATAGAACGGAAAATATTTCCAGCACCTTGGGTAGGATATTGGCGGTCTTCTTGACGACCCGCCAATGATAAACTTACTTTGAAGTTATCAGTAATATTAGCCTCTACATTAGATCTAAAGTTATATTGACTATAGTTTGTTACACCATTTTTGTACAAACCGTCTTGATAGATTGTTCCAAGCGATAAGTAATACTTGGTATTTTCAGTACCTCCATTGATACTTAAACTATGCTGGTTCTGAAGCACCATACTCTTTAATGCTTCTTTTTGCCAGTTAGTATTTGGATAATTAATTGGGTCTGAACCATTACTAAATTTTGTAATTTCGTCAGCACTATAATGTTGGTTCATGCCCCCTGCTGGATTATTATAATAATCAATCTCGTTCAGAATAGTAGCATAAGTAGGAGCATCAGCCAATTTAGGTAGTCTTGTTGGGGAACTAAAGCCTTGGTTGAAACTATAAGAAATGGTTGGTTTTCCTGTTCCTCCTTTTTTTGTAGTTACTAAAATTACACCATTGGCAGCTCTACTACCATAAACAGCTGCTGAGGCATCTTTCAAAATTGAAATACTTTCAACATCGTTTGGATCAAGACGCTCTAATCCGCCTATTTGTCCAGGCACTCCATCAACCACAATCAATACATCATTATTTCCTGTAGAAGCAAAACCTCTTATCGTATAACTTGACCCATCATAACCAGGTTCTCCGCCCCTATTATTAGCAACAAATCCTGAAAAACGTCCCGCTAATGAGTTGGATAAATTGGGTTGTGGACTTTTTACAATTTCAGAACCTTTTACCTCTGATACCGAACCTGTTAAAGTCACTTTTTTCTGTGTTCCATATCCTACAACTACCACCTCGTCTAGTGATTTTACATCTACTTTAAGACTAACGTCCATCACTATACGATTACCGATTGAAACCTCCTTTTTTTCATAACCAACAAAGCTGAAAAGTAGTACATCTGAACCTTCGGGTACTGATATACTATAATTCCCATCCGCATCAGTATTTGTTCCTCTCTGTGTTCCTTTCACAAAAACACTAACTCCTGGCATCGCATCACCTTTCTCTGAATCGGTCACTTTTCCTTTAATTATTTTGTCAACAGGTAAAGGAAACTCAATGTATTCTCCGTTTGGGGACTGACTTGATGAGATGTTATCACTAAGGATAATTTGGCCTTCTATAACTTTATACTTAAGATTTAATGGACTTAAAAGCCCTACTAACACTTCAGAAAGGCGTTGTTGCTTAGTAACATAACTAACTTTACGATTTACCTGAATAGCCTTTGAGCTATAAATAAATTTTACTTTCGTCTGGTCTTCTATTTGTTCCAAAATATCTATTAGCTTTTGATTAGAAGCATTTAGCGTAATAGATTTATTAAGAAACTCCTGAGCCTTCGTATCAATTCCATACGAAAAACTTGTAAAAACTAATGATAAGGCAAGTTGAATAACCGATATTTTCATAGCAAGCAGTAGGAAACCACTGGTTTGTCGAATTTTTTGCATATTTTTGGTTGATTTGTTAATTGTTCTTGTAAGCATGACAAATTCAGCCTATCACTTTCTAAAAGTGTAGGTAAGCTCCATACGGGGAGCATTCGGGCTGGCAATGGTGCGAACATTGTCAGCCTTACTTTTTTTAAAATGATTTTTTATTTTTTCATCCTATATATGTTTAATTTCTATTAATGTTTTGGTTAATATTAGTCTCCACACCCTCTTCCGCCTATTAAAATTACCGTTCCTTTCGTCTCATAACTGCCATTGATTGTTGCACAAATTATTTCAAGTTTGGCATGTAAAGATTGTGTAGTAAAATCTGCAGTAAGCGGACAATCGTAAAGTTTTTCATTATCTACGTCTATTCGAATACCATACACATTAGAAAGTTTAGCTAGCACTTCTGATAATGGCGTATCTCTAAACTCAAACACATTATCTTGCTCACCTTGTGGTTGTGGATTATCAATCAACCCTGTCACAAAATGATGTTGTCCATCATAAAACGTAACTTTATGATTAGGTGACAAAACAACACCACTATTTGGTTTAGTATCTTTTTCAAAAACGGATACTTTACCTGTTATTACTTCCACATCTATGTTATTACCCACAGAGGGTGCTTTTACATAAAAGCTAGTACCTAGTACTTTCGTTACAATTGTTCCTGCGTGTACCAAAAAAGGTTTATTGGGGTTTTTAGCAATGTTGAAGAAAGCATCACCCATCAAATAAACTTCGCGATTATTCCCTTTAAATACTGATGGATAACTCAGCCTACTATTTTTATAAAGTGTAATTTTACTACCATCACTCAAGTTCACATAAATGGGTTTTTCATTATTGTTTACTTGTTCGATTAATGGCAGGTTAGACGATGCTGTAAGTTCTTCATAAATAGGTGTTTTACCTAAATCATTTTGATGATAAAAAACCCACGATATTCCTATGGCAACAGCAAGCACAGCGGCGATTTTTATCCATCTACTAAAAGAATATACTGTGTTGTTTGTTACCTCATTTTCTTGGCCTTTAATCTGATGGATTTCTTCCATAATATCCTGCACATGGCTTTCAACCTTTGAAGAAGAAATCTCTTTAAAAGGCTTTACTTTAATGGACTTGATAATGTCCTTAGCCTCCATGGCAGTACTAGCCTTGGCAGGGTTTGAGGCAATCCATTGTTCCCAAAATATTTTATTTTCTGCATTAGGAGATTTAACCCATTGCACGAAATTTTCATCCAACAAAAAATCTTCTATTTCAAAATTCTGATAGTCTTTCATTATATTATTATTAAAGCTTAGAGCCTATGCTTTAATAATAATATGCAAAGAGCTATCAGTATCTACTGTAATAATTATAATTTTTTTATAAAAATTTATAATTATGCTAAAAAACAGAAAGATTATTGAATATTACTAAATGAGAGGAATGTTACTTGATTGAATACCAAGTGGATAGCAGAACAAGAAGATTTATATATTCTCCCGTCCATTCATTACGAAGTTTCCGTAGCGCTTCGTATAGTAAATTATAAACTGATTGACGGTTTACTCCTAATACTTCGGAGATTTGTTCATTATTTAGGTTTTGATAGAACTTTAAATAAACCACCTCTTTTTGTCGTTTGGGTAATTTGTTCAAGAGCATCTCTATTTTTTCTACTTGTTCTGTAGTACTTTCTTGTTCTATTAACTGTGCTTCTATTGAAAAATCAACGATAAAATTATAATCGTCTGATGCTTCTTCTTGTTGCGAAAACCATTTTTTGTATTCTCTGAAAATTCGCCTTCTCAATGATTTCAACAAATAATACTTCACATAATCTGTATCACCAAGTGTAGATCGACGAAGCCAAATTTCTAAGAAAACATCTTGGATACAGTCTTTTACATAATCTTCCTCTGGTACTAAACGAACGCCATAATTGAAGAGTATTTTATAAAAATAGATCATTAATTCTTCATAAGCACTTTCGTCTCCCGCCTTTATTTTTAGCCAAAGGTTAGTTGCCTTGGCATCTAAAGAGCCTTCAATTAAGGGTTTTATGTTTTCTTCATCCACTTTCATTTCTAACAAAGATAAGAAAATTGTCTTGAATAGATTGGTTAGAACCTTCTACACCTAGTATCAATCATAAAAGAGTTATCGTAAAAAACTACTCTAACTTTTATGATTTTTCTTCATGGTTTCTAGAGAATTGTAAATAAAAACTCCTATTTAGGACAAGCTTACTTATCAACTTATCCATATTCCAAATGTTTATTAAGGCGTAAAACTAATCAAAAAAAGATAATATATAATTATTTATCAAATAAATAGTATTTATTCTTGCCTTCTAATACACACTTTTTTTGACTTCTGCTTGTCTGTTTTTAATATGAAGCTCTTGCGTAAATATTTTACTTCCCCTACTAATACGTCTACTGAAAATCGAGGCAGAAACGTATTGAACCTTGGGCATAACTAATATACATCCAAATAATAAGCCCTATCCAGATGGTCAGCATCCCGACGATTATTATTTTGAATGGGAAAAAGGTAGAAGTGTAAAGGAATACTAAATCATCTATATACCCAAAGGCAAAGGCTTTTTTGAAAGTAGGGGTTTACCCCTCAGAAGATTGATGCTGGCACTATAATTCTATTATATCCTAATGTTTGGCATCGTTTCCAACATGAAGAAAATACAGGGTGGAAAGAATACTGGGGAGATTTTTCGGGTGCCTATGCCAAATATTATATCTTCCAATCAATATCATTTACTGTTGAAACTCCGAAAAGCCCAACAACTTATTCAAGTTTCACATCTTACACTTGAGAAAGTAGCTTATCAATATGGCTTTGAAGCTGTATTTTATTTTTCATGAATCTTTAAGAAGAAAATGAATTACAATCCTTCCGAAATTAGGAATAGAAACTCAAAGACTGAATAATCACCTTTAAATCAACATAGGCCAATGAGATGGTAGCCTATGTTGATTCTTCTAAGTTAGAATACTCTAAATTCCCACAATCCTGCCGTTCCTTTCAAGAAGGTTAATCTTAGGTATTGTGCTTTTACGCTGCGTTCGTCGATGTGTGGCGACTGTATTTTAATATCGGCATGACCTCCATAAGGTTTCCAACTTTTATTATCAATCGAATACTCTAATACATAGGCATGCCCAGCAGTTGGCTTTACAAAATAAGATTCTACCTTTTTGATGGCTATTTTCTTTCCTAAATTTACTGTAAAAGTTGCTGTACTATCGTTAGCTTTCGCCATCCATCTAGTACCATTTGCTCCGTCAAGAGCATTTTGTGGCAAATAGGTTTCTGTTCTATTAATACTTTTATCTTTTATGTAAGGTACTTTATAATCTGCTAACGTAGATGATGCCTCGGCTTGTTGAATTTCAATTCCTTTCTTAACTAGACTTGGAAACGGGTCAACGCCTTTATTAGTTAACTGGATAGGCTTAATTGTACCATCTTCATTAAATTCCATTTTATCAATCCACACTTGTCTGTTCGTACTCGACCGTCCAAATTCTAAATAGGTAAAGTAATAATCATCTTTGATATGAAATACATTACCATGACCTGGCCCATAGATTTGTTCTTTCACATCTGTTTTAGCGATAATGTCTTCTTCTGGATAAATGAATGGCCCGAAGGGTGATACTTTACTATATTGATAAGCATACACATAGTTTTCGTGTCCGCTTAGAGTATAGAGATAATAGTAAATGCCTTTTCGTTTGAAGAAAATCGGTCCTTCAGAATATCCCCCTCTTTTGGTAGGCAATTTAACAATCGATGCTGTGTCTAAGCTAACCATATCAGGATTCAATCGTCCTGCTCCACGCTGTGCCCAAAAAAGATATGGCTTTTGGTCATCATCAATAAATACTTCTGCATCAATACCTTTAGTGCCTTTGGGAGCATCCATCTTTAACAATGGTGCCGCATTGGCTTTAGAAAAATCTCCCTTCGCCAAACTAAAAGGTCCTGCTGGCGAGTCTGCCACTGCTACATAAATATCATGATTTACAGTAGGATAATAATAATATTTGTCTTTTACTTTGACAGGATAGCTGGGTGCCCAGAACAATTGTTTTTCGGCAGCAGGAAAATAAAACCCCTTGAAAGACCAAGTCTTTAAATCTTTAGACGACCAAAGTACGGGGGGACCAGCAGTAGCAAGACCTTTGTTGTAGCCATCCGTAGTGGCATAGCAATAAAATGTATCTCCAAACTGAACAATACTTGGGTCGGCTATCAGGTCTGGAATAACAGGGTTATTATTGACAGATTTTTGCGCTTGCGTTAATTGGAAACACAATAAGAAGATACTTGATAATAAGAGTATTCTTTGGGTCATATTTTTAGTGGTTTAGTGCTTAAAGCCTAGTAGATGTATCTAATAATTATACATTTACTAGGCTTTCATTTGTTATTATATTTATGCTTTATTTCTTCAATTCCTTATAACGCTTCATCGCTTCTAAATAATAATAATCAGCATAGGTCAAAGGTACGTCAACTTCAGTATCTTGAGGGATATGTCCCACACAATGTTCGATTAAAAATCCACCATTTGTTCCAATAGCCGCTTTATAAGGCACATTTGATAATGAATAAATCATTGTTTCAGCATCTTTGATATACGTTTTCTTTAAATTTTTATCCACATACCCGCTTAGTTCTAATAATGCCGAAGCCATTACAGAGGCCGCAGAAGCATCACGTAGGGCAGTTGGAATATTAGGAGCGTTAAAATCCCAATAAGGAATTTTGTCTGTAGGTAAATTAGGATGCGTCAAAATAAAGTTCGCAATCTTTTTAGCCTGTTCTAAATAAATCGGATTTTTCGTTTCACGATACATCACCGTATAACCGTAAAGTCCCCAAGCCTGCCCTCTCGCCCAAGCAGATTCATCTGCATAGCCTTGTGCTGTTTTTTTCTGTTGTACTGCTCCAGTTTCTGAATTATAGTTAATCACGTGATATGAACTATAGTCAGCACGGAAATGATTTTTCATCGTCGTGTTAGCATGAGTCACCGCAATTTTATAGTAACTAGAATCTCCAGTTACTTTCGTTGCCCAGAAAAGTAATTCAAGGTTCATCATGTTATCAATAATTACCAGAAAGTCTCCTTTTTTTGAATCCCATGATTTAATACAACCCACCGTCGGATTAAAACGTGTTGACAAAGATTTCGCACTTTGAATCAAAATATCTTTGTATTCAGGTTTAGGAGCAATATCTTTTGCATTGCCAAAACTGCAATACATCATAAAACCCAAATCGTGTGTGGTTTTATTAAATTTCTCTTTTTCTAATACCCCTAAAATCCTATTGTTTTCTTTTAACAAAGCCTCGTCCTTTGTTTGTTGATATATGTACAATAATGACCCTGGATAAAAACCACTACACCACCACTCAGAACCACTGAATTCATATTTACCTGTTTTAGGGAAATAGGTTTTAGGAAATTTATCTGGAGGAAGATTTTTCATCAATACTTTATATTGCTTACCCGCATCTTCAAAGTTTTGCTTAATTGTTTTTAGCAAAATTGCTCTACTAGGGTGTGCCTTGGTTGTTTGTGCTGTCGATAACGACACGCTAATCAAACATATCATTACTGTATTGATAGCAATGCTAAAAAAATGTTTCATAGTTTTGTGATTGTAATATATGGTTTATTAATCCTTGTTTCCTCCTTAAAGCCTTTATTTACTGCTTTTTTTTAATGCCTTCCATTCTAATACCTGTACTTTTTGGGGAGGATTGTTTACTTTTCCTTCGCCATCAGCTTGGTCTACTTTCTCTACAAAAAGGTGTAAATCTCCTTTAGTTTGCCAAAGTTCGGTATCATAAGTAGGTTCCCACGAACCTACAGAGGCTTCGCTAATATCTTTCAATATCCATTTTCCTGTTGCAAGATTAGTACATAATGCCGTAGATACTTTGTCGTCTCTTTCAGCATCTCTGAAAATGAGCATTGCGGATAATGTATTTTGTTTAGATGACCAAGCTAAAATCTGAGGTCTGGCAATAGGGATACGCTTCGTACCCACTCCGCTTAAACTAAAAGGCGTTTTTCTAAAACCTAGATTGCTTACTTGCCATTGTTTGTTCGCTAAATAAATAACATGGTATTGTGGCACGCTCTCATTAGCTTCTCGCCAGTAAGTAGCAATGTATGGATTCCCTTCGGCATCGGCTACCATCGACGTCTGATTGATTAATTCACTTTTTTGAGGAATCTTACAAGCATATTCAGCATTGCTGGCAGTGATTGGTAATTGATAAGGTACTCCTTGTGAAGTCTCCCAAGTTTTGCCTCCGTCTTTTGAACGAGCATAAGCCATATCATGATTACTGGCAACATCAGCACTTTCACGCCATACCCACGAAAGGTGTATTGTTCCTTGTTTGTCTAAACACGCTTGCCAATAAGCATTCCTTCTTCCTTCGCCATCAATCAGATTTTCTTGGATTGTATTCCATTTTTTAGTTTTCAAATCATACTGATTCATCACTAAGTTCCCTTTTCCAGAAGCACCATTTCGATAAAGAAACATGAGGTTTCCATTGGGCAATCGATAGAATTCAGGATACGTAACATTTTGTTCTGTACGCCCAGTCATGCTTTGTTTCTCTCCCATTGCCAACGAAAATGGTTTTTGACTAACCGCATATCGAAGGGCATTGTTGTGATGGTCCCAAGATAAGTGCAAATAGCCATCGCCATCTACCATCATTGAAATACAATTATGAGCATCACTAGCATTCCCTTTAAAGGCTGTCTTTTGTAATTCCCAGCTCTTTTGTCCTAACTTACGCTTGCCAAGTACCACAAAAGCATCTGCATCGTAATAGGCTATAAACTGATAATTCTTAAAAGAAACTAAGGAGTTTTTACGGAAAACTACGGCATTGACCGAATTCTTCGCCCAACCCTCTCCTACTTCAACAGTTTGAATATTGTCTTGTGCTTTTGAAAAGAAAACGATGCTACAAAAAGCTAAGGTTATGAGTACTTTATAATTCATGAACAAGGATTTATAGTATTCAAATTTATTCAACGGCATGGTCGCCTAATACGGACTCGCCCGACCAAACCTTTTGAGAGGTCCATTTGGTTGCTGGACTGCTCCAGAAAATATCTGTTTCAGGTAAGCCTAACGGCAATAAAATGTTGGCACAGATGTATAAACTTCCTGTGGTAATATAGACATCCGCTAAATCAGGCTGTGAACCGTATAGTCCGATAGCTAACCAGCCGTCTTTGGTAAATGTGCTTGGGCTTTCAGTAGTTTTTTTGATAACAGCCGTTAAAGCACTACGCACTTGTGCAGGGTTTAATTCTTTAGGTAACCCTTTTCGCCATGCAATATCTGCTAAATGATGAAAGGCTGCTCCCCGATATACAATAGAACGCCCCGTAACTGGGAAAGAACCATCGTTGTTGATTAATCTCTCTTGGATAACAGCATAGCGTTCATTTCTGGTTTTAAGCTTCTCGGTAGTCCAGTTAAAAAGGTTTGTTTTAGGACTTAATTCTTTAATCATATTCGCCAAATAGGGATGAATTACGTAGCTATTGTAATAGTCCCAATGATAAGGTGGGCCATCAGAATAAACACCATCACCAACATACCATTGTTCAAGTTGACGGAAACAATATTCTACCCGTAAATTATCCCAAGGATAGCCATATTTACAAAAAAAAGTTTCTATCATGCCCGAAAACAATATCCAGTTTGAAAAACCAGGTTTAACATTTCGGGTAGCTAAAAACGCTTTTATAACATTCTCTTTTGCTTGAGCATCAAGGTTTTCCCATAACCAAGGACTTCTCACTAAAGCTAGTGCTAAGAAAGATGCATCTACAAGTGGTTGTCCGCCTTTTTCAAAAGCCATATAATCTTTTGCTTTCGGGTTTACAGCATTGGCAATAGCTTTTAATGCGTAATTTCTATATTGATTTCTAAGGGCTACTTCTTTAGCCGAACCTCCTTCTAAATTTAACCACGGAGAAATACCGCTCATTAGCCGGGCAAAAGCTTCTAAATAGGCTACTTCTTTACGAGTATTAGGATTGTCGATAAATTTAGACATCGTCTGAGGCATCACAATGCGAAGGCTATCCTTTGCCAGACTACTTAAGATGGGTTTTGCTAGTTGGTCAAGATGTTGTAACCAAAAAGCACGGTCGTTATTGGTGGTTTGCTGTGCGTATAAACCTACAGGTAAAACGAGTGCACAGACAAGAAATAATTTTTTAAACATAATGAGCCTAGTAAAAATTAAAAGTTTTATCCTACTCGCAAAAGCGAAGATATATACAATTTCTACTCCTTTTATACTGAACTCCCATGCGATTCAAAGGATGAATAACATTTGCTTACTTTCACCCTACTATTAGACTATTTTAGCCCCTTTCTATTTGGTGACTTTAGGATTTATGGACGCTAGGAATCTGTGCGATTATTAGTGTTGAAAGCATCTGAAAAGGAATTAATGAATAGTTAACGCTAATCAACTAAGTTTTTAGTAGTGTTAAATACTAAACTTATCATAAATTTGTTTATAGAAATGCAATTACTTGAAGTATTGTCTACAAATCTTTTTATAAGCTCATTAATTATTAAACCCGTTAACTATCACATGAAAAGAAACATCTCACTTTGCCTTTTAAGCATCATCGTGTTTGGGCAAATGGCTCTTGCCCAAAACAAGAAACAAACAGTTAGTTCTAAAATCGAGAAAGTCACCGTCTTCACCAGTGGAGCACAAGTCAGCAGAAAAGCTAAAACGAATCTAGTAGCAGGCAAATCAGAATTAGTTTTTTCAGGTATTTCTCCGAATATCGATGTACAAAGTATTCAAGTAAAAGGCTTTGGTAACTTTACTATTTTGTCTGTCATTCATCAACGCAATTACCTAAATGAACAAAAAAGAAGAGAAGAAATCACTGTATTGGAAAACCAAAAAGAAAGTCTGAAAACAAAATTACGTGTCGAAAGAAGTATGTTCTCTGTTTTCAAAAATGAAGAAACTATGCTTACTAAAAACCAGTCTATAGGTGGAAGCAATACAGGAGTTAAAACAGCCGACTTAAAAGAAGCCGTTGATTTTCAAAGAAATAGATTGTCGGAAGTATTAATGAAACAGATAGAATATGAAAGAAATATTCAGAAAATAGATAGTAGTATCCGTATGTTAGACTATCAATTGAAAGCCTTGAATCAGACCAATGATTATGCCACTAGCGAGGTATTGGTAACTGTTTCTGCCAAAGAACAAGGAGCTGCATCTTTTGATTTGAGCTATTTTGTAAAAAATGCAGGTTGGTATGCCACTTACGATTTAAGGGTAAAAGATATTAGCAGCCCTATTGATTTATCTTTAAAAGCTAATGTATATCAGAGTTCAGGGGAAGACTGGAAAGATGTAAAAATGACAATCTCTAACGGTGACCCAACTGAAAGTGGAGTCGCTCCAAGTTTAAAACCTTGGTACTTATATTTTGGTCAGGCAAGAAATGAATTATCTGAAACACTAGAATCGAAGGTGCAAGGCCTTTCAAATGGCAATGAGGTAAGAGGAACTGTAACCGAAAGAGGAACAGGCTTGGGCTTGCCAGGAGTCCAGATTATGGTAAAAGGCACTAGTATTGGAACAGCCTCTGATGCTAATGGCAATTATAGCTTGAAACTTCCCAAGGATGCTCAAACTTTAGTGGTTTCGTCCATAGGTTATAAGAAACAAGAGGCATTTATCAATGGTAATATGGTAAATATATCGTTGGAACAAGATAGTCAATCACTTAATGAAGTCGTTGTTGTTGGGTATGGTGCTCAGCGTAAGATGTCTCTAACAGGTAGCATAACTTCAGTTGCTGCCGCCCCTTTAGAAACGACACAAAAGTATCAGCCTACTACGCTAGTTTTTGATATAGAAGTGCCTTATACCATTTTGAATGATGGCAAGGTATATTCGGTAGATATTAAAACCCAGTCTGTCCCTGCTTTGTATGAATATTTTGCTGTTCCTAAATTAGAAAAGGATGCATTCTTAACAGCTAAACTGATTGACTGGCAAGAACTTAATTTATTAGAAGGCGAAGTGAATCTTTATCTTGAAGGAGCTTACCTAGGTAAGTCTATTTTAGATGTTCGTCATGCTAAGGATACACTCAATATTTCGTTAGGGAAAGATAAAGGAATTATTATTGAACGTAAAAAGCTAAAACAGTTTAGCAACCAACAGTTTTTGAGCAACAATAAAACAGAAAACCGAGCCTACGAAATTAGTATAAGAAATAACAAGCAACAAAGCATTAACATCGTTATTCTAGATCAGTTCCCGATTTCTACCACCAAAGACATTTCGGTAGAAGAACAAGAATACAAAGATGCAACGATGGACAAGGAAAGTAAAATCCTTACTTGGAAATATGAGCTTCCTGCCAAACAAGAGAAAAAACACGTCATAAGATATGGCGTTAAGTATCCTAAAAATCAGGTGTTAGTGTTGGAGTAAAAAGAATTTTAATTGAAAGCAAAAAGGGTTGTTCTGATGCGAACAACCCTTTTATTTTCAATAGGTCTATGGTTAATCAAATCTTTTTAGTTCAAAGAAATAAAACGGTCTGGTGTATTTGCCAGTGGTTTTACCGTTCCTACTTGTACATTTTTAACTATTTTAGACTCTCCATCACTGATTTCGAACGTGTATTTACCATCTTCTAATTCTGTAAGGTCAAACTTACCACGATAAGCCGTATCGTTTTTTCTAATATATTCGTAATGTAGGACATCTCCCGATTCACTCTTTAAAATCACTGATAATCTTTTGCCTGCTAGTTTCTCTACCATTACATTCATTTTCATGGTATTAACCGTTTGATAAACACCAACTGCGAAAGTTTTTTGGGCGTTTAAGTTTCCATTATTATCTGTCGTTGCATTACTGATAAATGATACTGCTGACAATAAAGCGATTGCGAATGTTTTTACTAAAGTTTTCATTTTTTTGTTGTTTAGATTTTAAAGTATTTATTTTGAAAGGTTGAGGTTAAATGTTTGTATTTACATTTTTTCAATCATGCTAATACTATTAACAGAAGTATGCCAAAAAATATAAACAATTGACTATCAATATTTTAATATTTATTGACTATTTTAAAAGTGTACGCTTATAGTACAGTTAGTGTTCGATTTGAGGACGACTCTTTACTTTTTATAATAAGTTTATCATTTCTAAATGGGTTGTATCAAACAAAAAGGAGCTAGATATTGAATCTAGCTCCTTTTTGTTCTAAAAAATTATATTACAATTAATCTGTTATTCTTGGTAAGATACCCTTTCTTATTCCTAGCATCTTAAATCTAATATCTTGTGTCTGCCTTAACTAATCAATCCTTTCGCTTTCAAATCATTCAGTGTTCTGTTAAGGCTTCTCACAGTGATGCCTAAATAATTAGCGATTTCTTGTTTAGGTAGCAGTTTATTAAAGTCAGGAAAATTAGCTTTTAATCTTAACAATTTAGACTCAACAGGATGTGATTGATTATAAGAATGCCTGATGGCTTTATAATTTATTTTATTGGCTAAAGCTTTTAATATCAATCGATTAAATACGTTATTTTTCAACAACAATTCATTAAAATACGCTAAGGGTATTTTGTACAAAACCAATGGAGAGGAAGCTTCAATCGTACAAAAACTAATATCTTCTCTGATGGCTTCTATTTCTCCAAATATTTCTCCTTCTGCAAAAAACTCTTGGATAAAATCATTTCCCGTATCTTCTGTTAAATAACATTTAGCCATTCCGCTTTTAATTACATATACAGAAAATACATTTTGCCCACTCTTTATAATTTGTTCGGTTGGTTCAAAAGTTTGTTCAATAATATTTCCTTCTGTACCCAATTGGTATAGGTGGTTAACGTAATTCAACAATTCTTTATTAATTCTAATCATTTTTAGGAATTTGAGACAATTGTCCTTTTAACTAAGCAAATGCTATTTTTTCTTTGTAGCCTATAAAGTTAAAATTAGAAAATATAAAACGAACATCAATATGCAATTAAACCAATTATTAAAACAAATTGAATTCATCAAAGAGATTGATAAGCTAAAATATATTCAACGTAAAACCAAATTATTCAATAGTGATAGAAATGAAAACGATGCCGAACATAGTTGGCATTTGGCAATGATGGTATTGATTTTAGCAGAACATTCTAATGCTCCTATTGATATTTTAAAGGTATTGAAAATGGTATTGATTCATGATATTGTTGAGATTGATGCAGGAGATACTTTTTTGTATGATACTACCAAAAATCATGTAAATACTGAAGAGGAGCTGATTGCCGCACATCGCATTTTTGGCATCTTGCCTGAGAACCAAGCACAAGAGCTTATCAGTATATGGTTAGAGTTTGAAGAAGGTAAGAGTAATGAAGCAAAATTCGCCAAAACAATGGACAGACTGGAACCTATTTTACAAAATATGTCAAATAATGGAGGTACTTGGGCAGAGTTTAATGTTAGCTATGACACTGTCATTGAAAAAACAAAAGGTATGGTAAAAGGCTCAACCACTATTTGGGAATATACCGAAAACCAACTTCATGAGGCTGTTGATAAAGGTATTCTGAAATAATACTTAAAGGGAGTCTTTATTAATGAAAACAAAGACTCCCTTTAAGTATATTTGTTATTATTCAATATCCATCACAAAAGCATATTTCCCTGAGCCTACATCAAGTGTTCCGCTTTGGGTAGCTTTGATGCTTGTACCACTTTCAGTGATAGAAGTAAGCTTCTTGGTAGGAAAAGTAAGCGTGGCAGTCGAGTTGGCTGGGATTTCTACATCCCATAAAAGTTTACCATTTTCAATTTTCCAAGCTGATGATACCAAACCGTGGTTGGTCTTTAAACTTCCTTTTGCATAGGTTAATTCTCCGCCCAGTTGTGGTTTTATGGTAATACCCTTATAACCAGCTCCCTCAAATTCTTTGGTATCAATGCCAGCAATATTTCTGTACATCCAATCGCCAACGGCTCCGTAAGCATAATGGTTGAAAGATGTCATTCCTGGGTCTTGAAAAGTACTATCTGATTTCATACTATCCCAACGTTCCCAAATGGTTGTAGCACCATGTGTTTTAATCGGGTATAACCATGAAGGGTAAGTATCTTGTAAAAGTAATTTATAGGCTACATCATTTCTGCCAAAACGACTCAACACAGGATTCAAGAATGGCGTACCTAAGAAACCCGTTGTTAAATGATAGTCATAAGACTTGATATTGCTAACTAATCTTTCTACTGCTTGTGGGCGAAGTACTTCTGGCAACATATCAAATTGTAATGCTAAGATATAAGCCGTTTGTGTTTCAGAAATCAATCTTCCAGATGTCGTCATGTATTCATTCTGAAATTGTTTTTTAACTTTAGCCAACAAACTTTCATAGTCTTTAACATCATCGTTTTTACCTAAAACCTTAGCAGTATTAATCATCAGTTGTACACTGTAGGCATAAAAACATTGGGCTACCAAATAATTATCAGTAATGGCCGATTTCATACCAATCATTCCTTTAGAATCATCTACACGGTACGACAGCCAGTCTGCAAACTGAAAACCTGTATTCCATAAATCATTTTTAGCTTCTTTACGTATATACTCCACACTTTTTTTCATGGTTGCATATTGGTCTTCCAATACTTGTTTATCACCAAAGGCTACGAAAACATTGTATGGAATAATAATACCTGCATCACCCCAGCCTGCCGCTTGCATAGGTTGTCCAAAACCAGTAGCTTTCAGTACGTCAGGAATAACGTGTGGTACTGCACCATTAGGATATTGGTCTGCGGTTACATCTTTCAACCATTTAGCAAAAAACTGATTGGCATTAAAGTTATAAGAGGCCGTTCTTGAAAATACCTCTGCATCGCCCGTCCAGCCCAAACGTTCATCACGTTGCGGACAGTCTGTCGGCACATCCAAGAAATTTCCTTTTTGTCCCCATTGTATGTTTTTCTGTAATTGGTTTACCAAAGCATTTGACGTTTCAAAGCTTCCTGTTTGTTCCATGTCCGAATAAAGAGCATAAGCGGTAAAATCTTCTGGATTAATTTTTCCTTCAATGCCTTCTACCCTAACATACCTAAAGCCAAAGAAAGTAAAATGAGGCTCGAAGAAATCTTTGCCGTTACCGCTCAGAATATATGTAGCCTGTGCTTTTGCCGAACGCAGATTGGTAAAATATGGATTACCAAATTTATCCATCATCTCAAAATGAGAAAGTGTGATTTTATCGCCTGCTTTACCTTGTGCCGTAAGTGTTACCCAACCTACAAGGTTTTGTCCAAAATCTAAAATAGTCTCTCCATTCGTCGCCTTAAATACTTTTACGGGCTTGAAACTCTCATGTTTTTTGATAGGCTCATTTACAGAAGCATTGATATAATCTATCGGGAAAGTCTTTTCAATAGCATTTTTCCAAGATTTATCGTCAAATGCTACACTAGCCCAGTTGGCTACTCTTTTACGAGCATCAATTGTTTCACCATTATAAATTTCAGCATAAGTAATATCGCTTTCAGCTACTTTCCATGAATTATCTGAAATAACAGTTTCTTTTGAACCATCCGAGTAAGTCAATTCTAATTGGAAAAGTAAAGCCGTTTCTTTTCCATAAATATTTTGTTGATGTACCCACGCCAAACGCGTTCTATACCAACCACTACCAAGCGTTGCCCCAATAGCATTTTTACCAACATTTAGCAAATTGGTTACATCATAAGCTTGATATTGAAGGTGTTTATTGTAGCTCGTCCAACCGGGGGCTAAATAAGCATCGCCCATTCTTTTACCATTGAATTGAATTTCGTACAATCCTCTAGCGGTTACAAAAGCGGTAGCATTCGTGATTTTCTTTTTTGTTTCAAAGCTTTTTCTAAACATCGGCACTACACCATTTACAGTATCGTTTACAAAGCCCGAGTTTATCCATTTGGCTTTCCAATCTGTTTTGTTTAAAGCCGTTTGAAAACTAGCAGTTGCCCATTCTGACGTTTGCCCTTGATTATCCCAAGCACGTACCTGCCAAGTAAACCGTGTATTTGAAGGTAATTGAGACCCTCCGTAGCTATTAAAAATGGAAGACGAAGAAGCTACTTTTCCACTCGACCAAATAGTTTCTTTGCCCTTCTTTACCTGAATTTCATAAGCCGTTTGTAACACATTTTTTTTGTCGGTGCTAAGTACCCAACTAAATCGGGGTTTTTCTGCATCAATACCGATAGGATTTACTCGATTTTCTGTTTTCAATTGCTGAAGTTTTAATTGAGCCATTGAAAGATTTGCCATTAAAAAAAAGGCAAAAAACAATAGTTTTCTTTTCATGTTTCTTAATTGGATATTAGATAAAAATGATGGTAACAGCATGATAATTTTGAATAGTTTGGAATTTTTAACACCAAAATCAATAAAACATGCTATTTATTCATAAAATAAGTATAAATATATCTTGGAATAAAACAAAGACTCTCATGTACTTACCCTTATTTTCAATCACTTTTTTATCTTTAATCGCATTCAAAAACATATCTGCCTCACTTTCAGCATCTTATATTAAAAATATCAAATAGGTATTATTGTATATTATTGATACATAAAGCATTCTCACAAAAAAAACGCCTTTTTTCAAAGACGTTTTCGGTAATTATGATAAAAGTGATTAGGAAACTATCTGCCCATCCAACCGCCATCTACCGTTAGGATTGTCCCTTGCACATAATTTGAAGCATCTGAGCAAAGGAAAACCGTCGCTCCTTTGAAATCTTCTGTTTCTCCCCAACGGCCAGCAGGAATCCTATCCAAAATACTTTTAGATCTGTTTTCATCTCCACGCAAAGCTTCGGTATTATCTGTAGCGATATAACCAGGGGCAATGGCATTCACATTTAAACCTTTTGATGCCCATTCATTGGCAAATGCTTTTACCAAACTACCAATCGCTCCTTTGCTAGCGGCATAACCTGGCACATTGATACCCCCTTGAAAAGTTAATAATGAAGCTGTAAACACTATTTTCCCTTTCCCTTGAGCAATCATCATTTTACCTATCTCGCGGGTTAAGATAAATTGTGCATCCAAGTTAATACTCAGTACATTATCCCAATATTCGTCTGAATGTTCAGCGGCTGGATTCCTCAAAATTGTTCCTGCATTATTTATCAGAATATCTATCACTGGATAATCTGCTTTTACTTGATTAATAAATGTATAAAGTGCCGTTCTGTCTGAAAAATCACATTGATATGCCTTGAATTTTCTACCAATGGCTGTTACTTCCTTTTCTACCTGACTTCCTGAAAGCTCTAACGAAGCCGAAACACCAATAATATCCGCACCTGCTTCTGCTAAAGCCAAAGCCATTGCTTTGCCAATTCCTTTTTTACAACCAGTCACTAATGCAATTTTGCCATCAAGGCGAAATAAGTCAAGTGTATTCATTTCAATTATCTATTTTTAATAAATGGTTTATAATATCATCCATATTAATACAAAACAATATACTTTTCTAATTAAACTATCAATCTCATTGAAATTTAATATTTTATACTTGTTCAATCAAAGTGTAATCCTAATATAATGAGTCTTCCTCCGAAGGAACAATACTATTTTGGATAAAATCTCTTCTTTGCATTTTATAGCGTTTTTTTGATTTATTACAATATTTATCCCTGCAAATTCAAAATATAATTTTAAATTTGCAGGGATAAATATAAAATTATGATTTACAGAGAAGTCACTTCCGAATTACTATTTAGGGTAAACCATTTCCCTGTCTCGGCTATACTTGGCCCACGTCAGGTTGGAAAAACAACCTTAGTAAAAGCACTTCAAAACGAATTACCTAAGAAAAGTACTTACTTCGATTTAGAGATACCTTCAGATTTGAATAAGTTTGTAGCTGACCCAGAGCTTTTTCTTAAAAGTTTACAGCATCAAACTGTTATTTTAGATGAAATTCATCGTTTACCTAATATTTTTGTTTTGCTCAGAGGCTTAATTGACCAACAAAGAGAAGCTGGTCGTTTTATTCTGTTGGGGTCTGCTTCACCTAATTTATTGAAAAATACTGCTGAGTCTCTCGCTGGTCGAATTTCTTATTTGGAAATGCATCCATTACATTATCGAGAAATTACTCCTGATAATTACCAAAACCATTGGGTTTGGGGTGGATTTCCTGCAGTATATCTTGCCAAAAATGATAAAATAAAAAACATCTGGTTAAATGATTTCCTGATGAGTTACCTTGAAAGAGATTTACCTCAATTAGGACTCTCTGTTTCGCCTTTATTAATGCGCAGACTTTTAATGATGCTTGCTAGTATTCAAGGCGGTATCCTGAATTATTCTACCTTGGCAAACTCATTGGGTATCAGTCAGCCCACGGTAAAAAATGCGATTGACTTTTTAGAGCAAGCTTTTATCATCAGGCGATTGCAACCCTATTTTGTTAATATTGGTAAACGCTTGGTAAAAAGCCCTAAAATTTATATTAGAGATAGCGGTTTATTGCACCACCTACTCAATATCAAAGATATTAATAGTCTGTTGGGGCATATCGTAGCTGGTAGTTCTTGGGAAGGTTACATTATTCAAGAAATTATAAGCCTTTTACCGCAAGATGCTTTGCCTTTTTATTATCGTTCACAAGACGGGGCAGAATTAGACCTAATTATTGAACAAGGAATAAGCATAAAACTCGCTATTGAAATCAAACTTTCTGACTCTCCAACACTTTCAAAAGGAAATAGTACTTCGTTACAAGATATTGGCAATCCACCATTATTAGTAGTTACTCCTTCCGCCCAAGATTACGAACTTCGTCCTAACATTTGGGTTTGCTCAATTGCTACTTTGTCACAAAATTTAAGCCGATTTGGCTTAAATAATTATCAATCCTAGATAACTTTATTCCTGCAAATTCAAAATATAATTTTGAATTTGCAGGAATAAATATTTACCTTATCAAGATTTCATTATAATCACAGGAAGGCATCTGAAAAACGATAACCTTTTTGCCGTTTTCTATTCCTTTTTTTCCTTTAATCAGCAATATTTTTCCCTGCTGTGCTAAACTTATATTTATTTTCCCTATCGATTCTGGAATACTTAGTTCTACAGGCTTTTCTGCTGAAAAGAACAATTGACTACCTTTCTTTTCTAAAACTGCTGTGGTTAATTCTTTTGCCCTAATGCTATAGGCTTGATAAGCGATTTGCTTTCCTTTTCCTAAAAACAGATAATTAAAACCTTCTGCCTTTGTACTTACAATCGCATAAACGGCTTCCGTTTTAATATTACCATGCGTCACAGCCTTTCCTGTTGCATTAGAGAATACCAATTCCTTAGCCCCTGTATTACTCTCAATCGTCAACCCTACAAAGTCAGCGGGTGCATTATTCGGATTAAAACTTTCGATAGATTTTATTGAACGAGGAGATTTGGAAGTCGATGGTTCATAAACTGCTACAAAGGGTTGATTCCAAGCTTCTCCCGACTGGCGAGCCACTAAAGTAGGCATTGATAAGGCTGCAATACTATCTGGAATCATCATATTTCCTCTAAATGTTTTAGCGGGAGGGGCTTTTACCGAGAAGATTTCACGATTGGGAGAACCTTTCATCCATACATTCATCAACACGTCCTCACGGTCTTTAACTTTTAGTTTAAACGTAGCATTAAAATCTTCCGAAGTGACTACCGATTTTTTATTCCAGAAATAATCATAAGCAAATAGATGTCCTCCTGCAAATGATAATTTAGGCGTTTCAGTCAGCGTTAATGGAGTTCCTTTAGTAGAAGTTAATACGAGTTCATGACCTAAGTTATGATAAAAATAATCGTGCATTTTATCACCACCCTTCTGCTTTTTTGAACGAAAAATATCAACATAATAAGCTGTAGAATCGCTTGTACGAATAATACTCGTTAAGCGGTTTTGGTCTGATTGAGATTCAGGTTCTAAAAAATATAATTCGCCAAAAGTAATTGCACTGAAATAACCGTCCTTCTGATTTGAAGCAGGATACGAACTAAACACATCAAAACCATGATTGCTTTTCATGACTGGATAAGCCGATATACCATCAACAGCGACCGTATTATGAGCAGGAAACTGAGAATAATATTCAGCATAATCTTGTTGAAAATAACTTGTCCCTATCCCACTCTCTGGCCCCAGAATAATTCCTTTACCGTAAATCTCCATCGAAATTCCATT
This sequence comes from Arcicella sp. BE140, assembly GCF_031456255.1. Classification (NCBI taxonomy): domain Bacteria; kingdom Pseudomonadati; phylum Bacteroidota; class Cytophagia; order Cytophagales; family Flectobacillaceae; genus Arcicella; species Arcicella sp. BE140. The sequence goes on from NZ_JAVDUE010000007.1 coordinate 239,316, forward strand.
AGCGTGCATGTGATTTCCCTTAGACCCAGCCATTGCCACCATCAAGCCATTCTTAGGGTTCATGCCATTCCGTTGAGCAAAATAACTAACCGATGGTGCTGAGAAAATGGGTGTAGCAAAAGTGCTAATGTCAGCATTACTAAGGGTCGTTTCCTTACTGTCATTATTATGATTCAAGCCTGCCATAGTTTTATGTCTATTCAATGCTTGAATAAATGCTGAATACGCTTTTACGTTGGCAGGCTTATGATATTTTTTAGCATTTTCTACCATTCTTTCGGCAGCTTCAAGACTTACAGCATGATAATGAGAGTCGCCAAAAGCAGTAGTATAACCATTCGGAAAAAGATATTGTGCTTCTGCTAAAACAGCTTTTTCAATAACAGGTAATTCTGGTAAAATATCATAATCATAGTGTTTATCGAACCAATCTACAAACCCAACAAAATCGTGTAAAACGCCCGCAGAATAGCCTGGAGATTCATTCCAGATACCTGTGTTTTCATCATACCCTAATTTTAATACTTTAGCAATTGACCATTGACGTTCAGAGTCTACATTCAATACTTGATTCAAATAATATTGACTTCCCTTAGCATCGTCATAGCCTTTATTTTCATCTAAAATAAAAGCTATTTCAAGAATATTCTTGGCCTGAATTAAATCCCAGTTATTATAGGCTACGCCATTTTTAATCTGCAAATCAGCCCATTTTCGAAAGGTGTCTGAATAAATTGTAAGCTTTTTAGGTGTTTTTTTACTAACATAATTGAATAGATTGTCATAAATCTTTGTCAGATTGATTAACATCGCCGTTTCTTGGATGACCTCAAAAGTAGATAACCCTGTGATTGTTTGATGATGCCCATTGCTTAAATCATGAGGTTCTTTGCGATAATACATGCCATTCATATAAGTATCGAATAAATCAAAAGCAAGTCGAGCATATTTTTCTTCTCCTGTTCTGCGATATAATGTGCTTGCTGAAGCCGCTATCTGCATAATATTAGTATTGATAGCTTCTAGCGTTCTTCCTGTTTTTGAAATATCTGCCCATTCTAATGGTTGTTCGGCTTTCGAACGGTTTACCAAAAGTACGCCTCTGGCATCATCCATATAAGGCTGAATATCTTCAAGTTTGGGTGCTCCAAATATGGTTGTATTATCTCTCGCACCGGGGAATCTTACCGTTGGTACTGGTGCAGTTCCTTCGGCATGGTCATATACGCCTCCTTTGATAAATACTTCTGTGGATTTTGTTTTCCAATACATCTGTAAACGAGAAACTATCCAACTACTATCGCTTTGATGACGATTCACATAGGTATCTACCTCAACTTTTAATTTACTCGTCGGGTTTCTTAATGTATCATCCTGTATGCGTGGATACCCCTGAGGATAATGCTTTGGCAAGGCAATCTGGCCTAAAGTAATATTTGATAATAGACAAATTATTAAACTGAATATTAGCGATTGAGGATATTTCATGCTCTGTTTTTTAACGATTGACGTATTTATAAGCTCTAGCAATACTTGAGGTTGAACGCCTATTATTTTTCTAGATAAAAAACCTGTTCAACTGGCTCAGCAGTTTGTACTTTTCCAATAATACCATATTGCCAAGCAACAATGGTTACTTTCATAGGCAGTTTGGTTTTAGGAGGTATTTTAGTAAAAACAATGTGATTATCTTTAATATACACTGGTCCTTCTTTTATATAAAACTTAACAGGTAAATTACTATCTGAAGTAGCCTCCAACACAATACTTTTCACACCAAGCTTTTGGTTCTTGATGGGTTTGAAGTCAATATGCTGAGCAATACCTTCAGTATTTTTCAAAGGAAAACGCATATCTAATTGCTGAACGGTAGACTTATATCTCACATCACCCTCATTATGAGCCAATAACCAAATATCATTACTCCGCTTAGGATTATTAAAACCCATTCTATAAAAACTCAATTGAAAAGTGGAATCGTCTAGTTTTTTAACGGGTCCACAAATACGATCTATTACGAGTTTGGTTGTAGCAAAGTCAGCGACAGGCTTTATCCGAGAAGTATCGGCGAAAAAGGCATTCAATCTGAAACTAATGCCATCTGCCAAAGGCATAAATTTTAACTGATAGTTAGCATGCGTTTTAACTGGTTTTAAAACAGTTCCATTTTGTACAAAACCAATATATTGATTCTTTTTATTGCGAGCTTTAGCATAAAATTTTTCTGTTTTATCTGCCATTTCTTTATCAAAACACCAAGATGCTTCATAACGATTTCCTTGATATCGCGTATATACATTAGGTTTCGCTGTGGCAAGGCTGTCTTTCCGCCATCTATCCATCAGCCAGCCTTGGGCAGGGTCTATGGGTATAAGCGTTTTATTATTGTTTTTGGGCAAGCGGTATATAGCTGCTTTTTTGATAAACATTGCTACATAATTGACCATCGCATCGCTATAATCAAAATGTCCGTGACCAGCATCGGCAAAAAATGAAATGGGTGCTTTTGGATGTTTAGCTACATAATCAAATCCAGGCTTTAGTCTGTTTTCCCACCATTCAAATTCTCCCATTACAAATAGTCCAGGAATGCCTTCAATAGTACGATTTCCCCAATCAGGATTTGGTTTACCACTACCCGTTAAATTCGTCAAAGGCGTATCTCCATGAATCGATACAATAGCCAAAGTGCGATTTGGATTCCAAGCACCAAAATTCCAAGGATAACTTGCCAAGGCAGAATGCCCCATAGGCACTATGGGTGCAGTAGCTAGTTCTGTGTATCCCGATACCTCAGCAAGGTCGTTCATCATGGTTTGAAAACGGTCTTGTATGCCTTTATGGAAATCGAAAGTAATGTCTAATCCCGGTGTTACCCATACTTCAGCAAAGCCAATTTCAGCCATCGTTTTTCGGAAGTTGGCATTTTCAAGCATTCCTTCTTCCACCATATTGTGCATACAAAGTATTACGCCTTTTACCTGCTTACAGTTTTCAGGAATCCAAAGAAAAGCCTGTGGATTGCTATTTGTTTCAGGGTGAACAATTCCTTGTACTGGGACAGACCATTGCCAAACCTGTGCTTTGACCGTCAAAGAAATGATGCACAAAATCAATATGAATACGTTCTTCATTCTTGATGATTATTTTTAAAACTTTACTAATTAGATTGTTTAATTACTCGTTTCCGTTCTCAGTACCTTATCATTCAGTATTTCCACGATATTTATTTTAGGATTACTCCCATTCAATTTATCAATCGTTATTTCCTGTACTCGACCATCTTTAAGTTCAACACGCACTTTGTTGCTCGTCAATGCCTCTACTTTCTTGATAACAGATTGTTTTTCATAAGGCTCTACAACTGTGAGAAAATTGGCTTCTTTCCCTTGGCTTCTTGATGAATACGTTTTGCGTCTAGCATCTTCATTTCCTAAAGGATAGTCCCCTCCTAGAATGGCTTTAAAAGCAACTGCTTTTACGCCTGATAAGTCTATTACAGTAATGGCAGTGTCTTTAGTACTGGTTGGCATAGCTGGTAAAGCCGTTTCTATAACATTCCCTGCAATTTTTATCGGACCTCCATAATAATCTTTTCCTTCCAGTGCTGGCGTTTGTATATTCTTCTTTTTTTGTGGTAGAGAGGAAATCAGTATTTCTTTCCCATTTTTCAGGACAATACGGGCATTTCCCCAAAAAAGTGTATTAGTTTTATCAGAAGAGGTTGTTGTCACTAATTCCAATTCCTTGAGATTGTCTATGGCTTGATTAATCTCAACAGCCCCTAATACCCACGTTCCTGTTTTACCTTCCTGTAATGTTTTACCTCCCGAACGAATAGCAAAATGAACTTGCTTAGCCACAGGATGTGCCTCGGCAGCAGTACCAATCATCAATTCTTTTTGTTGTGGCCAAGCCGAAAAAACATCTATTTTCAAATCACCGTCGGCACTAAAAGGAACTCGTGTACCTGTATTGTCGCAGTCTTTACCCCAACAAGTAAAAAAACTAGCTTTAGATGTCCCATTGACCGCCCACCAATTACAATCAGTAATAAACTGAGCGCTTCCCAGCGGGTCAGTATTCATCTGAGTGTCATGTTTTATAAACTTTTTATTCGTGGCTTCTAAACCTTGAAAACCTTTCATTTGAAAAAGACAGTCATAGGTATGTTCTTGTTCACCTTTCAAATAATCAGCTAATACGATATAGTCATCGGTCATTACCATTAACCGTTGCTGTTGGATTGGTTCAGTATGTCCAGTCACTTGCCCATATTCAGGTGTTTTTTGAGGTACAAAAATGGATTGTCCTTCTTGCCAAGTTTTTTCAGCAAAAGATATATTGCCTGCCCAATCATACATCATCCCACCATACGGCGGATTACTCCAACGAGATTTTGTTTCTACCAGACTAGCCTGCATCATTTTTCCAGTATAAAAAAGTTTTTGGAAACTTTCGGTTGCCTCTTGCATCTTCTGGTCAACCACTACCATATTTTTAGACAGAGAAGTCTGAACATAAAACTTGTACATATACGAAGGATAACCATACCAAACCATTTCGGGATTAAAAAAGCTACGGCCATAACGTGACATGCTTAACAAGCCCGTTCGGTCAAAGTGTCCATGAGCACCACCATGTGTTCCGTAATGCAAGGATGCTTGTATCTGTTCGTTTATTGGACGACCTTCTTTCTGAGAACGTAGCATCACAATACCCATGTTATCTGCATAGGCAGATTGTTTATCTAATACTGAATTAGTTTCAGGAAGGCCAGCAACACCATATAATAAATCTCTGGTCGTACCTCGTTTTACAATAGCAGCATATTCTGGGTCGTGAAAGAGGTAATAAGCAAGGTCATATCCTTCACCACCCACCATTGTTTCCTGCGCATCGTTTACGCCAAACATTACACCTCTATAATCAGCAAATTTTGGGATGGCATCCCACATATCTTTTAGGCAGATACTATTCTTTTTAATAGGCCCCCACTTGTCAAAATTTATTCCATTTTTCCCTGTGCCTTTAATAGCCCCGGGCATTAATGAATAGTAAGGCGTAGTACCGATAGGCACTTGCATATCTTTGAAATTAATTCCCCAAGGTGCTAGCGCTAATGCTACTTGCGAAAACTCAGTTGCACACCAAACATTATAGCCTACAGAGCATTCATACCACCAACCATCATTCATCACACCATGAGCAAGATGATCAACAATAGCACTTGGGCTATAAAATATATCTTCCACCAAATGCCAGTCCTGAATAGCCAAAGCACAATATAATGCACCGCACATCTCACTCAGCTTCCAGTTATTAATAGCCCCCTGACGCATATCTAGTTGAACAGTTTCAATAAATAGCCTAAAGGTATATTCAATATTTTGTTCATCTGTCTGGCTAAATACATTGGCTGTCTTAACCATATCATAAGCCATGGCAATATGCTGAAAGAAATGTCCTTCTTGTACAAATGATTGATGACAACCCCTAAACGTACTTGAATATCCCATAATTGGGTCGCTTAATCGACGCATAAAAACGGCTATATTTTCAGCATACTTTTTATCTCCTGTCAATTGATAAGCTATGCCAGATGCCATTAAGTTATATTCTTCCTGTGTTTGAAACAACTGCATTCCTTTATCTGCATTGTCGTTAGTCAGTTCAGTAGCCAAGGCAGGTACTATCCATTTATCTGCTAATTGAATGTATTTATCTTTTTCCTTTTTAGCCCAATCATAATTCATTACTTTATCTCTCACTACTTGCCAGCGGTCGGCAGTATGAAGAATATTCGGACTAGGCAATGTTGATGCCGTAATTAGCTCAATACTCGCATCAGGCAATTGCCTTCCATTTGCCATTATTACGATATTTTGCTTTTCCCTCCCTCCTGCTGGCACTCTGTCAGCTATTTTAACGGTTACTATGCAATTTTTACTTTCAGCAGGCTTTAATTCAAATTCAGCAGGTTCAATGCTTGTAATCATTGATTCCCACCCATATTGGTTTGTCCTCAAATTTACTGATTGTACTTTATCGCTTGTATTGCCAACATTCAACTCATACTTTACTGTTGTACCCTTAGCCCCAGACTTTCCTTTGATGTCTGTGCTAACGGCCAATACTTCTCCTTGTGTTAACTGAACTTGTTTAATAAGGACTTGCTGATTATTTGAGCTTGTTTGTTTAATACTAACCTCTTTAACAGCCTGTAAAAAGGCTTGTCTTTGGGCATTTTTTATCCCAAAGCTTTTGAAGGGTATTATTATTTGTTGCCAACCCTTATTGTTAATAGCTACATTTGCTTGTATTTCGGGCTGTAGATAATCTTTGTTATAATTGGCAGTACGTAAGGTAACTTGAAGGCTTGTATGCTCGTCTTTTTCCAAATATATCCAAAACCTAATCCCATAATAAGGTGTATAGTTTTTTACTCCTTCATCTATTCTTCTAAATCCTTTGTTATAGCGTTTGCCATCGACATAACGATACGTAATACTATTGTTTGTTAACGCAACGACTCTATCTTTATCAACCACTGATACGCCCTTCCAATCAGAGAAATCACCTTTCCCAATATTTTCAAATAAAGTTCCTGAGCCTGCTATTAATTGATAATACGATGCAACAAAAAGAATTAAGACTACGAATATATTTTTCATTAGTTATGCCACTAGACTTTACCTAATTAGTCTAGCACGTTTGATTTAGTATTTTTTCTTGTAAGAGCTAAATCGATTAAGCATTCTTTAATAACAAACATTAAATATGTACTTAATCTAATAAATTTGAATTAAAGAAGGAAAAGGAAGGACTGCATACCCTATTTTTTGAAAGTATTTAGTTAAATAATACTGTAAAGGAGGTATGTCAAAAAGAGTGGAGTTGTACTAATGCAAGAATAGAGGTCGTTATCAATAGCTTTATTTCCCTAATATGTGTGTCATATAATCATCAGCCATTTCAATCAATGCTTCAGAATGTAATAGTTTACTATATTCGATTCCCTGCAAAGCCAAGGCATGAATAAGTTGATTTAAGGTACTTGCTTTTCCTTTGCCTTGCAACAATGCTTTGTATTGAAAATATTTTATCCCAAGTGGCTCTAATACATCTTGCATTTTCAAGGGTGTATTACGGTCTTCACTAATTTTGGTTGTATTAAAAAGTAGTTGTAGGGCAGTAGTATAAAGTTTAGCATAAAAGAAATTTGCTACTTCTTCATCAGCTAAAATTTTATTAAGTTTTTCATGCATCTCAGGGCTCAACGAATGATTTAACCTATTCGCATCACCATTAATTTGTCTTATTTCCTTTTCAGAAAGCATATTTCCCCCTTGACTTGTACTACCTTTCATTACTACATAGTTCATAATTTTAACACATTAGAAAGTGGAATGTTGAATTGAGTTACAAAAATTATCAAAATCTGCTGAATTAAAAAGTCTTTCGTAACTGATTCTTGTTTCTGAATACATATTAACACAAAAATGATATTGAATTGTTAGGTACTCCTATAAAAAACCTGATGTTGGTTACATCAGGTTTTTTATAGGAAATGCTCCTAATGGTTATCCTCTCCCCTACCCTTTTATTCAAAAACTGAATTATAGGATCCCTAAAAAAGCACCGTATTCATCTAATAATCTTTTAAGCCCTTCAAAGTCTTCTTTGCTTCTGGTTGTATATACTTTCTCTGTTTGTTCTGTAAGGTTATTTGTCCAAACACTTAATCCCTCATAATTTACCTCAGGCTTACTATTTTTAGCCACTGGTTTATAGCCTAAACCACTTGCTTCAACCACTTTTTCAATATCTACTATGGTAGTAATAGGCTCAATATCATCCGTAATTCTCCCTAGTGTTTGAATAACCTTTTTATCAATCTTTCTTTTGCCTGTCAAAATTTCATTTCTCAAGGTAGGTTCTACTTTGGACAATCCCTCAGCAAATTGCGCATCTCTCTTAATGGTAGAAGTCCCTACCTTATATTCTTTCGCTAATTTCTCAACAGTTCTGCCTTTTTCTGGTGCATGAGCATTGGGTTCATTGTGGACCCAATGCCCTGTTCTATCATACTTGCCGGGACCTGTTTTTTCATTCAAAAACCTTAGTCCTCTGAAATAAGATACTTGTTCCGGACTCAGGTTTCTTCTTCCTAGTTGTAAATCAATCATGTAATCTTTCACTTCCTCTTTGGAATTGAAAGGCATCAATTGCACACTGAAATTTAAATTGTTCTTTTTACAAATCTGAAAACGGTTATGCCCATCTACCAATACATAAATTGGTTCATCTGGGTATGCTGCTCCTGCTTCAATCGCACTTCGCTTGGTTTCCCAAAGTGTCAAAGCATCACGACAGCCATTTTTGATGATATTTTGTTCTAACAAAGAAAACTCTTCCGCCCCCAAAGGAGGAATAAATACTCTTAGTTCTTCCAGAATTTCTATGTTCTTTTTTACCTGTTCATCAGATATCAATTTATTATTAACAAACGTACTTTTTGTTGTCGCAGCAATGGCTTTTCCTAAATCTAGTTTTTTCATCTTTCCTCTTATTTAACCAATTGAAGGTATTCAATATATTCATTGCAGAAATCAGCATACAATTTGGCGGCTTCAGAAGTACCAGAGAATTTTGAGATAGTGTTCAACATTACCTGTGCTTTCTGGAAATCAACCAAATGTTTGATTTCTGTTTTGAAAATTCTAATTGGTAAATTTTCTCGAACGGCTTCTTTGATATTATCATGAACCGAGTTCTTCTTTACCATCGTAAAAACCAAGCCGTCTATGTCCAACATTGGATTAAGGTTTTTCTTTACATCATGTACTTTATCCAATAATGTATTCACTCCTTTCATCGCCGCCATTTCGGGAAGCATCGTCACTAAACAAGCGTCAGAGGCATACATGGCAGATACTGTAAGTTTACCCAACGATGGTGGACAATCAATCAATACATAGTCAAACTCGCTTAATAAGGGAATAATACGGTTTTTTAAACGCAAATCTCCTCCTGTTAATAATATTAATTCGTATTCTGCTTTGGCTAAATCAATGTCCGATGGCGAAAGATATAGATTTTCTTGTATCTCAACTACTGGAAACTCAGCATCATTAATCAATGAATCTGCTACCTGTACCTCTGGGTTTTCAATTCCTAAGATTTGAGATAAATTCCCTTGTGGGTCTAAATCAATCATTAATACCTTGAAACCTTTATTTGCCATAGCTTCGCCTAAACATGAAACTGTAGTGGTTTTGCCCACTCCACCTTTATGATTTACTACTGAAACTACTCTGGCTTTTTGATATAAATCTTTAGAGTAGCCATATTTCATCAGAACCCCTTCTAAAGCAACTAAATGGTTTTCATTTAATTTACGATTTCCAGCCACCGCCTGTCGTAATGTACCAGAAGGTAAGGATGCTTCTTTTTCTATTCCTGCTATCGACAACGCAGGATTATGTCTAAAGAATTTTAAAGCATTTTCTTGTGTAAGCATTTCTAAATGATTTAGGATTTTATCACATATTTGTTACAAATCTATTATTTATGTAACAAATATGCAACAAAACAATGTATAATAATCCAATTAAATTATACATTGTCTAAAAAACATTTAAAATCATGTTAAAACGTAAGTAATTCATCTTCTATTCTCAATAATTAGGGATGAAAAGAAAGATAAATATAACGCACTTAAATATACGTCAATCAAGTAATAGACGATTAATCACGTTGGATTTAATTGTTTTTACAACAGGTTTATTCCTATTTTCTTTCCCTCTTTTTGTAAGGCTATTGCGTCAGAATGAGCGTGAATCTGTTGTCTATAAGCACTTTCTACTATTGAGATAATAGCTCCGTTAAAAGATGGATTAATGTCTAAGTATTGAATAATATTCTCAACCGAAACAGTATTGCTATAATATTTTTTAAACGATTCAAATGGGAATTGAGTCTCTAATGAAGTGCTTAATTTGTTCACTACATATTGGTAGCAACTTTCATCTGTTTTCAGCAATTCAATAATTCTATTCTGGCAATAGGTATGATATTTCTTTTTAAGATTAAATACATTCATATTCAAGCCTTCTTCTCGGGCTTTTTCTAAATGCGCTTTTCTCTTTTTCTCTCTTTCCTCTTTTTGTTTACTTTCTTTTTCTTTTAATAATTCAGCAAATTTATCGTCTTCAAGTAATTGGATAATATAACCAACAATATTTCGGATAGTCTTTCCTCCTTTTGCTTCTGCAAAAGCATAAGCAATTGTTTCTTTAATAGTCTCCAATGGATATGCTTGTAACCATTTCAGAATCAAATCTTCAGATGCACCATGTTCTCCAACTAATTTCAAAATTTCACTGAGGTCTTTGTTTTCAGCCGACTTCTTTTTATGCTCATTTACGACTTCAAAAGTAGCTTCTATAATACTTCCATCATCGTTTGGCACAGCGATATTGTCGTTTCTATGAATCGTAAAAACTAACAATACCACAGTATTGGCTTTTTTCTTTTCTTCATAAGTAAAATACAAATCGCTGGTTTCCTGCAATTCCTTTTGGGCTACATTAATTACTCTTTTTCTAAAATCAGTATATTTGGCATAACGATCACCTAGCCCAAGAATATCTTTCAGCTTTTCAACTTCAAATTTAAAAGTCCCTAATCTTTCAGATTCTTTACAAAATTCATAAAACCTGATGGCATAAATACTTTTTAATTGTAAAAGCGACCGAATATCAATGACAGTGAAATTAGTCTTGAGTTGTAATAAATAGGGCGTTAAGGTAGGAGAAAAGTCTATATTGAACTTTCCCAGACCATTGTTGTACGTATAACCAGCTATGATGGTAGTATTAATTAAACCACCATCAAATTTGTTATAAATGGTTTTTTTCAGAAAATTATCTAGTTCAATATTAATCCTTGAATAGATAGCGGTTGTACTGATTCCTGTTATCTTTTTAAACTCTTGTACAGAAATAGTGATGGTATCTAGTCTATCTTTGGTATGGTCTATCTTTGAAATCATGTGCAAAAGTATTTTAACCTGTATCGTACTCAAATCATATCGAGCATTGATTACAGGATTACTTTTTACTAATTTGAAGGGCGATTGCGATACGGCTGCCATTGCATTAGCAACTTTATCCGTTTTTTTATTTCCCATAGCTACACTGAAACATAGATATCAACAGAGGAAAGAGACTTCTAAATTTTAATAATCTCTTGCAATTTAACACTTCAATGATAACCAACAAAATTCTTAAAATATATATTTATCTACAATTTGAGACTAAACATTCAATTTGTCTCTAGTCTGCATTCAATTTGTCTCGCTTATGCATTCAGATTGTCTCTAGTCTACATTCAATTTGTCTCACTTATGCATTCAGATTGTCTCTAGTGTGCATTCAAATTGTCTCATTATACAGCTATAATATATTAAAAATCAAACAGTTACGATGCCTAAAATATTTAAAATATATTTAAAGAATAAAAACAACAAAGAAAATAAAGTTGATGAATTGTTATTTTTTGATATTTATTTTAAAAGTTTTTTATTTAAAACAAGACTTAAAGCTAAAAAACGTATGATTTTGAACTTTAAGATACCTACTTTGATTTTTTAATTTGTTTTAATCACAAATATTGGTCAGAATAAGCCTATGTTTTTGCTTTTGTTTCATAATCAATAAATAGATTCGAAATTAATTCAATTTGTCTCTCTTTAAGACTCGAATAATATCACTCCTATTTTTAAAATTAATTCAATTTGTCTCGTTTCTTAGTATAAGTAGTCTATTCAAAGGAACTTTAATTAATTCAAAAAGTCTCTGTTGGTTAACAAGAGGATTTTATTAAAATGACTTGTATTCATTCAAATTGTCTCGTTTGTGACTCCTGAAATCTACTTTGAATGCATTCAAAAAGTCTCACTTTGCTGACTAATAAATAGTTAGCTATTCATTCAAATTGTCTCGCTTCAGAGTTTAGTAAATCTATTTGAACTACTTTAAAATTAATTCAAATTGTCTCTCTTTGCAGCCATTTCTTTCGCTTAGAATTCGTAAAAATACATTCAAAAAGTCTCGCTTGTAATATCTTTCTGGATTTGAATTAATTCAATTTGTCTCGTTTATGCATTCAAATTGTCTCTTTTAAAAATCGCTACAGATGTATTGTTATCTTGGAGATACTGAAAAACAATAAAACAACACCCTTATTGAAGGTAAAAGGCGAGTGGAGTATAATATTAAAAGATACATGTAAAGACATTCAATTTGTCTCACTTCTAATATTGGTATTAGTATGAGAGCATTGGGTCCACAATGAACCCAATGCTCTATTTACAGTATAGTTTGTTATAAACAAACAAGCATGTAGACCTAGAAAAGAACATGTTATAAATATTTTAAAATATTATTTCATAAAAAGGGTATATAATTTATCCTTCTACATCTTTATCATGAAACCAAATAAAGTGCAATAATTCCTATGCAGCATTATAAAAACTATAGACCAGAAGATTTTGCTTCTGACGCGTCATTCAGAAGATGGGTGTTGGAAGGAAATGATTACGATACAATATTTTGGGAGAATTGGATAGACAACAATCCAGAAAAAAGAGAAGACATTGAAAATAGCAAAAATATATTATTATCAATTACCAATGCCTTTAATCAAATATCAGATGATGAATTACAAGAAGAATTAGAAAAACTTGAATTTAAACTGGATGAAAAGGAAGATGCTCAATCAAAATTGAAGACATTTTTATTCAACAGACGGTTTTTTTATGTAGCGGCATCTGTAGCGATGTTATTAGGCGGATTTTGGTGGTTTGTAAAACAAACAGGAAATATGCGGTATGGTGATATGTTATTCCATTCAAATAAAACAGTATTAGTCAATAACGATTTGATAGAAAAAGAAAACTATACAGGGCATCAAGTAACGGTAGCATTGGCAGATGGTAGTATTGTAATCCTGCAAAATGAAAGTAAGATTAGTTATCCAAAGACATTTGCGAAGGAAAAAAGAGAAGTATATTTAGAAGGAGAGGCATTTTTTGAAATTGCAAAAGACCCACAAAAACCATTTTATGTATTTGCCAATGATTTAGTAACTAAAGTATTGGGAACAAGTTTTTCGGTTAAAAACGATAAAATTTCCAAAAAAGTAAAAGTTATTGTAAAAACTGGTAGAGTTTCAGTATTTGAAAGAACAGAAGAAAACCTGAATAAGCAACAAACTCAAACACAATTAGATGGTTTAGTCCTTACACCAAATCAGCAAGTGGTTTTTGACGAAGTAGATAAAAGAATGCAACGTTCGACGGTAGAAAATCCTGAGATTTTAGCGATGCCAATTCAAAAAAACTTGTTTGAGTTTGACCATACGCCCATTGCAGATGTATTTAAAAAGTTAGAAGAATCGTATGGATTGAAAGTAATGTTTGATAAAGATGTAATGAAGAATTGCTATTTAACGGCCTCGTTGGCTGATGAACCATTGTTTGAAAAACTACTTTTGATTTGTAAAACAATAGATGCTAGGTACGAAGTTATCGATGCACAAATAATAATTTATAGCAAAGGATGTATTTAAATTAACCCAATAAAATGTATGATGAAATAGCCCAATCAAAGAAAAAACTTATTGAAAAATAAGGCGAAAGTGCTGCAACACTCTCGCCTTGTGAACCCCAAAAATCTGTTGGCTAAGATTACACCCATATAAATGGGTGACTGGGAGAATTTTGCCAAATCAAAACAATGACAAAACAAACAAATGTATGAAAAACAGATTACTATTTCAAAAAACAATTTTAAAAATCATGCGAATAAGTCTGTATCAAGTACTTATGGCGATTGTATTCACAACCATCGCACAAGCTCATAAGACAATCGCTCAGGAAATACTTGAACGCAAAGTTTCAGTGCAATTATATAATCAGAATATTGAGTCTATTTTACATACAATCGAGAAAGCTTCTGAAGTACAGTTTATGTACAACCATCAAATTTTTGATGGTAAACAGAAAATATCATTTAATGCTGAAAACGAAAAGCTCAATAAAGTATTAGACAGACTATTAAGTCCGTTAAAAATAGATTATGAATTAGCAGGAAACAGAATTATATTAAAAAGAGGCTTGAAGTCGATTGCTAGTATTAGCACAATCGAAAATTTAAGTACTGAATTAATTCAAGCAGAACAGTTAGTAAAAGGAAAAATAACTGATGAGAAAGGAGAGGGGATACCCGGTGCCAATGTCTCCATTAAAGGAACGCAAAAAGGAACTTCCTCTGATGCATTGGGTAATTATACTATTTCAGTACCTGATGAGAAGACAGTTTTGATATTTTCTTCTGTTGGTTTTGAGAAAAAAGAGATTGTTGTTGGGAAACGTATAAACATTGACGTGACGCTAGCTAACGATGTTAAATCACTGGAAGAGGTAGTCGTAGTGGGGTATGGTACAGCAAAAAAAGCGACGTTAACAGGGTCTGTGTCAACTGTTAATGCAGCTACTTTTAAAGATAGAGGCCCAGTGTCAAGTCCATTAGCAGCTTTACAAGGACAAGTTGCTGGTGTTACCGTAACCCGTAGTTCGGCACAGGCTGGTCGTGAGGGTTGGAATTTCCAAATTCGTGGTGCTTCATCAGCCAATGCTACAGAACCATTGGTCATTGTAGATGGTGTTCCTGTGCCAAATGTAAGTGCTTTGAATTCTTTTAACCCGAATGATATTGAAAATATCTCATTTTTGAAAGATGGAGCTGCGGCTATTTATGGGTCAAGAGCGGCTGGCGGTGTTGTTTTGATTACTACTAAGAGAGGAAAGTCTGGCAAAATGACTATCGAATATAATGCTTCTACTTCCTTCAAAAAAGTAGGTCTGTTACCAAAACTAATTGATATCAATGGTTGGGGACCAATGATGAAAGAAGCCAGAACCGCAGATGGATTTGCACCTACCGATATTTGGTATAATTACGGTAATGTATCAATGTTAGCATTGGCCGCTGGTAAACAATGGCTTACGAAAGCAGAATATGATGCTTTGAGTCCGAATGGAGCAAGTTTATTCTCGGATGTTAAAGATTTTACCTTTTTTAATGGAACAGAACAAGATATGTTGTGGGGAAATGCTCGTTCTTCAGAACATCAGTTGAGTATCTCTGGCAGAACAGAAAAAGCAGGATACCGTATCTCATTAGGATATTTAGACGACGGAAGTTTATTGAAAGTTGGAAATAATTCAGCCAAGCGTTATAACTTCCGTATGGCTCATGATTATCAGTTTACTAGTAAACTAAGGATGGAGACCAATATCTCTTTTGAAAAACAAGATATTACACAACCTACTTACCTTGGAGATATTGTAAATAACGGTAATCAGCCGGGTAAGCCCTTAAGTGGACTAGGATTGACTGGAAAGCCATATATTTGGGGCTCAGGTTTAGGCAATGCCTCTGTAAACCAGATTGCGAGTTTAGGTGGAGATAATGATGAGTACAATAATCGTTTAAATACGAATTTAAATTTAACGTATAACTTTTCACCATCATTCAAGGCAGTAGGTTTTGCTGGATATTATTTGTTCAATACAGATATTAGAACTTTAGGAAATGCGATTCCTTGGTATAATTATGCAGGTGATATTTTACTTTCAACATTACCTACACGTAGCTTTTATCAACGCTCTACCAGACAAGAAGCTAATTATAACTTGAATGGATATTTAGAATATGATAAACAAATTGGAGATAAACATAACATCAAAGGAGTCGTAGGAGCTCAGTTTGAGCGTTTTGAGAAAAATATCTATATCGCTAAAACCTTTGATGTGTTAGCTAATGTACCACCGTCGTTATCGCTAAGTACAGGTGATGGGACTTCAAAAACAGTCCAAGAAACACAATTTCATACAGCATTGGCGGGATATTTTGGTCGTTTGAACTATAACTATGCAGATAAATACTTTGTAGAGGCTAATGCACGTTATGATGGTTCTTCAAAATTCCGTGCACAAGATCGTTGGAAATTATTTTATGGTATTTCTGGAGGATGGCGTTTGAGTGAAGAAACCTTTATGAAGGATTTAGGCATATTTGATGAATTAAAACTAAGAGGTTCGTATGGTATAATGGGTAATCAAAGTGGAATTGATAACTATGACTATATTCAATTTTTGAACTTAGCATATTCAACATCTTCTACTGATGCAAACTACCCAATTATTGGTACTAGCCCAGTAGTGCGTGTTGCACCTACAGGTACATTGGTAGCTTATGACCGTACATGGGAAAGGTTGGAGTCTAAAAACATAGGACTTGATTTTACTTTGTTGAATAGAAAACTATCAGGAACATTTGAATATTTCTGGAAAAGAAATAATAATATGTTATTAAGTAGAACTTATTCAGCTGTGATTGGTGCCTCAGCTCCTAAAGGGAATAATGGTGATTTATCTGTTTGGGGGTGGGATTTTTCTTTGAACTGGAGAGATAAAATTGGGGATTTCTCGTACCGTATTGGGGGGAATATTTCAGATAATCAAAATAAGTTAGTGAATTTTGGTGGACAAAATATTATCAGTAGTGCCAACAGAGGTTTCAATAGTGCCGTTGAAGGTTACCCAATTGATTCATATTTTGGTTTAGTGTATGATGGACGTATTCAAACAGCAGAGCAATTAGCCAATTATAGAAAATACATTACTGGAAATAATATCGGTATGCCAGCAGGTGCAGAAACCGCTCAAGCTAATAATAAATTGGCCTTGGGTGATAATATGTACAAAGATGTAAATGGCGATGGAAAAATTACGTTCCCAGAAGATGCGGTTTTTTTAGGAACAGACAGACCTCGTTTATCATATTCATTTAACGGTGGTATTGAATATAAAGGCTTTGATGTGAATTTTATATTCCAAGGAGTAGGTAAAAGAACAATCGTTCGTGACGGTAACTGGCGTATTCCAGCGGCTGTAATTTTCCAAGCTCAGAATGCGGCTTTCCAAGACCAATGGTGGACACCAACTAGGACAGACGCTACTTTGCCTCGTATTTCGAGTACTGGAACAATCAATAACTACAACTATTTTCCTTCTAACTGGGTAGCTGAAGATGGCTCTTATTTAAGATTGAAAAATATAGTAATAGGTTATACTATTCCAAAAAGCATAACTCAGAAAGCTAAAATTGAACGCTTAAGAGTTTACTTTTCAGGAAATGATTTATTTGAATTCTCAAAAATTAAGGATGGTTGGGATCCAGAAGCACCAAGAACAGTTTCAAATGCTGGTGATTCTGATAACCTAAACGTAAGTACAACCAGTCAACGTTATCCATTTTATCGCTACTTTACTTTTGGTGTTAACTTAACATTTTAAGACTTTAATAGCTGATATTTCATTATGTACAATTACAATCATTGAGAATTTTAAAATTAATAAGGAAATGAAATTTAACAATAGATATTTAAAAATAGCACTAGCAGGACTATTACTAACCAACGTTAGCTGTAATAGTTTGGTTGATATGAAACCTATCAATGAGATTTCTGATGCAGATTATTGGAAAACTGCCGATCAGTTTAAACTAGCTGCTAATGAATTTTATACATATTTACGCACTTTTACTGATGTAATTAATGATAATCCACATTCAGACCGTCGTAGTGATATCGTTTATGTAACAGGTGGTTCTGTTTATAGCAATGGTTCAAATACTATTCCAGCATCTGATGGTAATTGGAATACTGCTTATGCAAGGATTCGTGCTACTAATTATTTATTGGATAAAGCAACCACCTATAGTCAACCTGCTGAAATACAGAAATATATAGCCGAAGCAAAGTTTTTTAGAGCATACATCTATTTCGATTTATTACAGCAATTTGGAGGAGTACCAATCGTTTCAAAATTATTGACAACTACTTCACAAGAGCTTACTAATCCAAGAAATACCAGAGATGAAGTAGTAGATTTTATTGTGCAGGATTTAGAAGCGGCCATAGCCATACTACCAACAGAAAGTGCTATTGCAACCACTGATAAAGGAAGAATAAGCAAAGGAGCGGCACAAGCTTTTTTAGGAAGAGTAGCCTTATATGAAGGGACATGGCAGAAGTCAAGAGGAAATACAACACGCGCGAATACTTTATTGGATAAAGCCATTGCTAATTCTGACGAAGTTATCAAAAGTGTTCAATATGAATTGTTTGCACCTGTTGCCTTAGGAGACTCTGCACAAAAATATCTGTTTATTTTGGAGAACCAGCAGTCAAACCCAGCAAACATTACTAAAGCAGCTAATAAAGAGTATATCCTAGCAAATAGATATGATTTTGCCACACGTCAAATACGTTTTAATGTTACTCACACATTGTTAAACAATGTTGTATGGGTTACTCGTAAATTCGCTACCATGTATCTTAGCAAAGACGGTTTACCTATTGAAAAATCGCCATTGTTTAAGGGATTCGCCACGACTACTTCTGAATACCAAAACAGAGATAACCGTATGAAATATAATATGATGCTTGATGGCAATTATTATTTTGACAACGAGAATCCGGGCGCTAGAACAAACTGGAAAGGTGATGCTGCTGAACTTGCTTTATCACGTGGAAAGCATAAATCAAATACTGCTTCTGGATACGGAAACCAAAAGTTTTGTACAGAAAGACGTTTAGATGATAATCAAGAGGGGTATGACTATCCCGTAATCAGATATGCTGAGGTATTATTAAACTATGCTGAAGCAGTGTATGAAAGAAACGAAGCAATATCAGATGTTGATTTAGACAAGTCGCTTAATTTGGTTCGTAATCGTGTAAACAAAACGATGCCAAAATTAAGCAATGGCTTCGTGCAAGCTAATGGACTTGATTTAAGAACAGAAATTAGAAGAGAGAGAACGATTGAGTTATATTTAGAAGGATTTAGAAGAGATGATTTGATTCGCTGGAAAACGGCGGAAGTAGAAATGCCCAAGCCAATTGAAGGAATTACGTGGACTGGTACAGCTTATGAGACTTATTGGTCAGGTATTAAAAATAATGTTGTCAATGGTAATTATCGTTTAGAATCGAGTAGAGTATGGCAAGAAAAGCATTATCTATTGCCACTTCCATCACAACAACTACAATTAAACACTAATCTTGTACAGAATACAGGCTGGTAAAATATTACTTATATATTATATTTCTTTTAATAGGGACAACACATTGTGTGTCCCTATTTTTATTGAAAACTATTGTAGAGAAGATTATTTAAAAAGTACAATTGTATTATTATGTATTTATATTTATAATAGTCTATAAATCAAATATCTAATTTGATTATTTGTGATAAGTATCTGTGGCTAATTATTAGCTAAGTTATAGTTTAATGTTTCCAATCTAACCCATTTGTCCTAAAAGGAACAACAGGTAAATTGGACTCATTTACTAAATTGGGCATCGCAGTTTCGTCCCAAGCAAAACGGACATATTTAGGTTTGGTAATTTCAGTATTTGAAACAATGATTTTGTTGCCTTGTATTTCAGCTTTAGCCTTTAAAAATGTCCCATCCACGCCTGCAATCTGAAACCAATTAGGCTCTTTTCCATCATTTGTTTTAAAAGATTGTACCTCGTCAAAACGAAGGATAATCTTTCCCTTTTTGACCTTCATTTTTTTGTAGTGAGGGTTTTTGTAAGGAATGCCTTTTTGTCCATAGTCTTTAGCTAAAGCAATGGCTGATAGTCTTTTGCCTACTTCCCATTTGTACGAAGGATGTATGTCAGCAAGGTTATCTACCAAGTCGGTTACTACAACCATCCCAGTATTTGGAATTTTAAGCGTTAATGCTTGAGCTTCCCAAAACTTAGGGAGTGTTTCGTTCGTGTGACTTATTTTGTCTTTACGTTTGCTATAATAATATGGGGCAATCTGCACAAAATAGAATGGGAGGGAAGCGTCAGCCCATTTGTTGCGCCAAGCATCAATCAGTAGTTTAGACTTTTCGGTATAACGCAAAGTCTCGTTGAGCATACAATTGGATTCACCCTGATACCATAATATACCTTTGATACTAAAAGGTGCCAATGGTGCAATCATACTTTCATAGTTTTTTCCAATATCTGAACCATCTATTTTACTAGTTTCGCCTAAGTCTTTGGCAAAAAAGGGAGAAGACTGGTAACTTTCAAGGGGTGTCCATGGTTCAATACGACTACCACCCCAAGAACAGCTAATAATTCCAACTGGCACATTGAGGGTATTTTGTAATTGTTTAGCAAAATAAAATCCTATTGCCGAAGCTTTTCCCATAGGTTCCCCTGCTGCTTCCGACCAGCCCTTTGTACTGATATCTGTCAAGTTAACTTTTTTATCAACCGTCAGTAATCTGATACTAGAATATTGCTTGGTTAAATCAATCGCCGAACTATCAATACCTTTCTGAGGCTTTGCATAATTTTTCAATAAGCTCATAGGGTATTCCATGTTCGATTGCCCCGAACATAACCATACCTCACCAACCAAAATATTGTTTAATAAAATGGTAGAATCGCCCGAAATAATCAATGTTCTAGGTTCAAAAGAAGGCTTTTCGGCTTGTAAGGTAGTTTTCCAAACCCCCTTTTCATCTGCATGTGCTACAGATTGTTGTGTCCCAAATTGTATAGATATAGTTTTCTGTGGGCTACTCCATCCCCAAATCGTAATAGGTTTATTGGCTTGCAAAACCATGTTACTGCCCAATACGTTAGGCAAACGAATTTGTGCTTGAATGGCAGAAAGTAATAGGATATTAACAAATAAGAAGGAGAAGATTTTCTTCATGTGAAATGTTAATTAATATTCAAGATTTTAATAATATGTTACAATAATACTAAAAGTAATTACTGACAAACATATACTAATAAGATGGCGAAGGCAAAAAATAGCCTAAACATCAAACACTGACATTTAGGCCATTTTAGCTACTTAGTTTTATGATTTTACTTTAAAATCATAAAACTTCAAATGTGTAAGTTTTACCTTTTTGAGTGGTAAAATCATATAAGAAAGTCGGAGTGATTTCTGGAAGTTCAATGGTTGCTTTTGGTGAAATAATAGGTTTTTCAGTTATTTCCGTTACAAATAAAGGATTACTATTTTCTCCTTTGGCAACTTGTAAATTAACACTTTTAGTTTTTAATGCCGTAACAGTCCGCAAACGACAATTCCCGCCAATGGTTGATTTGATTTGTAGACTTTTTATTTTCCCATTTTTCCAAGTCATTTTTACAATCTCAAAACCACCACGTGTTTTTAAGCCTGTAATACTTCCTTTTTCTTTCCAGAAATCGGGTAAAGCAGGTAGTAAATAAATAGCTCCATCATAACTCTGCACTAACATTTCGGCAATGCCCGAAGTACAGCCAAAGTTTCCATCTATTTGAAAAGGTGCGTGAGCATCAAACAAATTGGGATAAGTACCCCCACCAGCTGCATTCACCCCTAAGGGTGATAATTGGTTTTGAATCAATTTATGGGCATGGTTTCCGTCTAACATCCTTGCCCACCAGTTTACTTTCCAACCCATACTCCACCCAGTTGAAATATCCCCACGTTGATTAAGCGTATTGCCTGCTCCTACAAATAACTCAGGAGTACGATATGGCGAAATCTGACTTGAAGGGAACAACCCATATAAATGAGAAATATGACGGTGCTTATCGTTCGGGTCATCTATATCTTCCATCCATTCTTGTACTTGGTTATGCTGACCAATACGCATAGGCGATAAGCGATTACGAACAGTTTTAAGCGTATCCACCAATTTATCATCTTTTTTTAATATTTCAGCCGCACGTATTGTCACACTTAACATATCAAATACAATCTGATTGTCCATCGTCACACCAGCATCAAAAGAAGAACCTTGATGAGCAGCAGGAGCATTTTCTGGAGAAGTTCCTGGGTTTATCACCAGGTACTTATTACGAGGATCTTCCACCAAATCATCTACAAAGAATAAAGCTCCGCCTTTTAAAATGGGGTAAATTTCAGCTAGATATCCTTTGTCGCCCGTATAAAGATAACGTTCCCACAAATGCTGACATAACCAAGCACCACCCATGCTCCAAACACCCCAAAAAATACGGTCAACTGGGCCTGTTATTCTCCACAAATCTGTATTGTGGTGTGCTACCCAGCCTCTTGAACCATACATCGTTCTGGCTGTTTCCTGTCCCGTTTCTGACAATTCTTTAATCATCTTAAACAAAGGCTCGTGCATTTCAGATAAATTAGTTTTTTCAGCAGGCCAATAATTCATCTGCGTATTGATGTTGATAGTATATTTACTATCCCAAGATGGAAACATCTTTTCATTCCAAATGCCCTGTAAATTAGCAGGTTGTCCACCAGAATTGGAAGAAGAAATCAATAAATAACGACCGTATTGAAAGTATA